>CAYXXZ010000012.1:0-44900 GCA_964469165.1 uncultured Porticoccaceae bacterium | reverse complement strand
ATCTGGTCATCAGCTGCGACACCTCCGTCGCCCACCTGGCTGGCGCCATGGGCAAACCGACCTGGGTGATGCTCAAGATGCAGCCCGACTGGCGCTGGCAGTCGGATGGCGAATCGTCACGCTGGTATCCAGGGTCAAAGCTGTACCGCCAGTATGCCAGGAACGAGTGGAGCTCCGTGGTGAGGCGCATTCGTGCCGCGCTGGCAGAGCTTGCCGAGAACCACCAGCACACAGCACCAGCGCCGACGGAGAAAACTTCCGATCCGGCCACGCAGGAAAAACTCGCGCTCGCCAGCCGTGCCAGCGCAGCGGGCAGGTATCACGAAGCCATTGAAATTTACCAGGAAATTCTCGAAAAAGACCCCAAGAACGCCAGCCTCGTCAACGAGTTGGGCGTTGTCTGGTATCGGGAAGGAAATCTTACCGAGGCAAGACGCTTCTTCGCACAGGCGGTGAAAATCGATCCCGACTACCCCCGCGCCCTGGCCAACCTCGGCGCATGCCACAATGAGTTGGGAGACAACCCAAGCGCCATCGCCTGTTACGAAAAAGCCGTGGCCCTGCAACCGGACCTGACGGCCGCCTGGGGCAACATGGCGAAAGCCTGGAGCGACATGGAAGAGTTTGAGATGGCCGTTTACTGCTATCGCAAGGCCATCGCCATCAAACCCGAGATAGAGTTTCATCGCGGGCTGGCCAAAGCCTACCGGAAATCAGGGCGTTACGACCGCTCTGCGCAGATTCTCAGCGACGTGCTCGCCAAGGCACCGCATGATGCGGATGCCCGTTTCGGGCTGGCGGTGACCCTGTTTCACCAGGAGAAATACTCCGAGGCCGTGCGGGAATTCGAGTGGCGCCGCAAAACCAAGGAGATGATCAAGCACGCCCAGGATCTTTATCCTATTTTTCAAGACACAGTGGAGTATGCGGGGCAGGATTTGTCCAACAGCACACTGCTGCTGCACACCGAGCAGGGTTTTGGCGACAACCTGCAATTTGCCCGCTTCATCCGTCTGGTGAAGCCAAAAGTGAAACGCTTGGTGATGTGGTGCCGCCCCGGTCTCGGCTCTCTGTTCAAGCACAGTTTTGCCCTGGACGAGGTAACGGAAAACGTCTTCAAGCTACCGTCCTTCGATTACCATCTGCCGCTGTTGAGCACAGCTTTTCATTTCGATCCGGCGCTGGCAACACTGGGCGCTTTCGAGCCCTATCTTTTCCCCGAGACCGGCCCCGCGCATCCCGACATCACTGGCAACACGCTGAATATAGGCCTGGTGTGGGGCGCGAGCGACAGCGGCTTCGATCACGCCAACAAGCGTATTCCGCTGGTGCGCCTGAAGCCCTTGCTGAACCTCGAAGGTATGCGCTGGCACTCCTTGCAACTGGGTTCGGACACAGACGAGATCGCCCGCGAGGGGTTGCAACAACTGTTGGTGGATCATTCCGCGACTATCGCTAATTTTGCCGATACCGCGCGCGTCGTTTCGCAGCTGGATCTGGTCATTACCTGCGACACCTCGGTCGCCCACCTTGCCGGCGCAATGGGCAAGCCGGTTTGGGTGATGCTGAAAAAGAATCCGGACTGGCGCTGGCACGCGGACGGGGAAAGCACTCTCTGGTACCCCAGTGCCCGCCTCTACCGCCAGGATAGCCACGGCGACTGGACAGCCGTCATTCGCAGGATAGCGCGCGACCTTGCCGCATGGAGCAAAGATGGCCAGCGCAGCCGCTGACGCTCAAAGTGCGGATGATCCGCTCAAGGCGGCACTCGCTGCGGCGGCACGGGGCGAGCAGGCAAGTGCGATCGAACTGCTGCAAGGCCTCGTGACGGCAGACGCACAGCATGCTCAGGCTCACAACGAGCTGGGCGTGATCCATTACCAAAACGGCGACAAGGCGCAGGCGCAGCGCTGCTTTGAAACCGCAACCGCCATCGACCCGCGCTATGCCCGTGCCCACACCAATCTGGGCTCCTGCCACAACGACGCGGGGCGCAACCAGGATGCCATTCGCTGCCACGAGATCGCCGTGGAACTCAACCCACGCCTGGCGGATGCCTGGAACAATTTGGGCAAGGTGTGGAACGAACTGCGGGAATTCGAGAGCAGCGCCTATTGTTACAAGCGCGCCCTGACGCTCGGCCGCAACCTGCGCTCGTTGCGTGGCCTGGCCATGGCCTACCGCCACGCCGGGCGCTATGTGCGGGCGAAGCGCTTGCTTCAGGAGGCCATCGCCCTTGATCCGGACGACGTGATTGCGCATTTCGGCCTGGCACCGCTGCACTTTTATCTGGAAGAGTATCCTCAGGCTGTGGCGGAATACGAATGGCGTTGGCGGCAGCCCGCCATGATCGAGCACCAGCAACACCATGCGCCCCTTTTTGCCGTCCCCGCCTACCAGGGTGAAGACCTCCGCGGTAAGACACTGCTGCTGCATACTGAACAAGGGTTTGGCGACAATCTGCTGTTTGCCCGCTTTATCCAAAAGGTGCGTCCGCGGGTTGGGCGCCTGGTGATGTGGTGCTGGCCGGGGCTGGTTGACCTTTTTCGGGACAATTTTCCTCTCGACCAGGTGACCGGCAGTCTGTCGGATTTGCCGGAGTGCGACTTTCAGTTGCCCCTGCTCAGCATTCCCCGCTATTTCGACCCTTCGCTCACCACCATCCGTCAGTTCGAGCCTTATCTGCACGCGAGACACAACCGCGATGCATTACCGCCATCTACAGAAAGCTTTCTCGACGTCGGCCTGGTGTGGAGTTGTGACGACAAGGGTTTCGACTACAGCTACAAGAAGCTGCCCCTGCAACTGCTCGCCCCTTTGTTCGATCTTCCCGGCATTCGCTGGCACTCGCTCCAGGTGGGGCCAGATCGCGCCGAACTGGAACAGGCAGGAGTCAGCGGAAAAATGACGGATCTGGGCAAGAACCTGACAAGCTTCGCGGCTACCGCCGAAATCGTGCAGCAGCTCGACCTGGTGATCAGCGTGGATACGGCTGTTGCCCACCTGGCCGCAGCCATGGGTAAGCCTGTGTGGGTGGCTCTCAAGAAAGACCCGGACTGGCGTTGGCACGCTCCCGACGGTCGCCCGCTGTGGTATCCGCAAGCAACGCCCTACATCCAGGTTTCCCGGGGGGACTGGACGGGTGTAATCAATCGCATGCGACGCGACCTGTTGGAGCTCGTCGCCGCGAGGAAAGGCCACGAGGGCACTTCGTGAAACCGGCGTTATCGGCTTGCGCAAGCGCCCAAATAGCGGCAAGGTTCTCTCCAAGGACTGTGGAGGAGGCTCCGTCGATCCTGTACATTGACCACCATCCCGCAGAAAAGCTGGACAATAATGACTGACGTTATCTCTCAGGCAATTCACCTTCGCAAGGGTGGCAATTATCGTCAGGCGCTGGCTCTGCTCGAAGAACGTCCAGCTACCAGTGCTGCTCTGCATTGCGAAAAGGGTCTGAACCTTTATTTTCTGGGCCAGCACTCATCCGCTGCGGCCTACTTCAGACAGGCCTTGGCACTCGAGCCTTCGAATCTTGCCGCGCTGGTGAACCTCGGCGCCTGTCTCAATGACCTTGGCAATCATCAAGAGGCGATTTCTTCCTACGAAAAAGCCCTGCTGCTGGATCCCGCCAACGCATCGGCCTGGGGAAATCTGGCCAAGGCACTTCACGACAGTGGCGAATTCGAGCGCAGCATTTATTGTTACCACCGGGCCCTTGACACACACCGAGCTCCTCAGCACCTGCGAGGGCTGGCACTGGCCTACCGAAAAAGTGGACGATTCGACCGCTCCCGCGAATTGCTGCTCGAAGCTCTCGCCATCAACCCCAATGATGAGCGCGCCCATTTTGGGCTGGCGATGAACTGTTTCTACCTGGAAGAATACGAAGAAGGTCTCAAGGAATTCGAGTGGCGCGCCAAACTGACCAAACAGCAAAACTTTCGCCGAGAATCACCGGCGATTTTCAGTAAACCGGAATACTTCGGGGGCAGCCTCGCAGGCAAAACCCTGCTGCTTTATACCGAGCAGGGTTTTGGCGACAGCATTCAGTTTTCACGCTTCATTCCGCTTGTCAGAGAACAGGCGGCGCGCATCGTGATGTGGTGTCGCCCCGGCCTGGGTAAATTATTCGCGGCCAACTTCCCGGTGGATCACGTTTCGGAAGATATGAATCAGCTTCCGCCTTTCGACACGCATTTATCCCTGATGAGCTTACCCAGGTATTTCGACCCCACATTGCAGGCATTGCAGAATTTTGCACCCTACATCAAGCCGATAGAAGGCCATCAAACGTCTGTAGAAAGGGTTGCCGGCAAAATCAATGTGGGACTGGTATGGGGCGCAGAACAACTGGGCTATGAATACGCCAACAAAAAAATACCTTTGGAAATGCTGACCCCGTTGTTCGATATCCCCGGCATCGCCTGGCATTCTCTCCAGGTGGGGCCCGACAGCGAGGATCTGAAAGAATTTCCGTTGGCCCACCGGCTTCAACACCATGGAAACAAATTCCATGACTTTGTCGATACCGCTGCAGCCGTTGCGGAGCTTGACCTTATCATCAGCGTGGATACCGCTGTCGCGCATCTAGCGGGTGCGATGGGAAAGCCAACCTGGGTATTATTGCCTAAGTATGCGGATTGGCGGTGGCGTGCGGATGGGCAACGTATTACTTGGTATCCCAGCACCCGCCTCTATCGTCAGGATAGCCACGGCGATTGGTCGCCCGTCATTTACCGGATTACACAAGACTCTACAAAATCTGTCAAACCGAGGAGACAGAAAAGCACTATGAAAACCATATATCTCCATATAGGGTTTCACAAAACGGGCACGACTTCCATACAGGAAGCTCTAAGACTGAACTCAGATTATCTATCAAAAAAAGGAATCATTTATTACCAAGACCCCGCATATCCTAACACTTCGTTCGGGAATCATACACTAGCATTATCTATAAGAAATATTGAGCACCCCCAGATAAAAATTAAAGAGTCACAGCAACAAGTCTGGGATAGATTCTTGGACGTTATCAATAAAACTTATCACCAAAAAATTGTGGTTAGCAGTGAAGTATTTATGGAGGGAGTAAAAAAAGAATACATCAGAGAAAGACTTGACGCCTTCAAAGTTAAGATTATTATTTTTTTAAGGGAACAATCAGCATGGTTTGACTCTAATTACGCAGAAAAGGTTAAACATGGTTATGAGCAAACACCTGAGAAATACTTTCTAGAAGAAAAAAATCAGAGATTAGACTATTTTTCAGAAATTGAACGTTGGGCCACTTTATTTGGAGAGGATAATCTCATATTGGAAGATTATGACAGAGCATCTAGAAATAAAGGCTTAATCCCATACTTTCTTAACCACATCGACTTGGCTTCAATCGATCAGGAAAAGCTCGCAGGCTCGAATCTAAAACTAAATACCAGGTTCCCATCACACTTTATTAATTTACTATTGAGCCACAACCAACTTGGCTTATCTTATAATGACAAAATGGCTCTAACTCAAACACTAGCAAAAGTTTTGAAGATACACCCTATTCTTTCCAACCTGCCTACATTCAAAATAGACGATGAACTCAGGCAAGAAATAAAGATAGCGTGCCGGAATAGCAACGTCCTGCTAAAACAAAAATACAATATTGATTTTCTTTAAAAAACCGAAGACTATATAAATGCTCGAAGACATCAAGGGTTTTAAATTATCTGTCCATCTTCATTTATTTCACACCGAAATGGCTGATGAATTTGTTGAATATCTCTGCAACATACCAGAAAAATTTAACCTTTTCATATCTATATCTGAAAATGAATTTCTTGACTGGCAAGACTATTTTCTATCAAACATTCCAAATGCATGCAACTGCAAAGTCATTATCGCAGAGAACATAGGTAGAGATGTCGCCCCCTGGGTCATAGACTTTGCTAATGACATTATTGAAAGTGATGTATTTTGTCATATTCACACTAAGCGTTCTGACTACAACTCATCTTTATCTAGTTGGAAAAATTATCTTCTCAAACACACCCTAGGCTCCCAAAAAACTGTGTCCTACATCTTGGAGCGATTTAGAAGTAATAATCGTCTTGGCTTGGTTTACCCTCCCTACTTTCCATCATTGACAAATCAACCTCATTGGGGTGGGAATAGGGCAACTGTAGCCAGCTTACTTGCAAAGCTTAATATGCCATCTCCTCCCATCCGCTGTGCTGACTTTCCGGCCGGATCATTCTTTTGGGCTAGAACCCATTGTCTTAAGCCTCTTTTAGATCTAGGCCTTGATCGAAGTGACTTCCCTACCGAGCAGGGTCAAATCGATGGGACATTAGCACATGCCATTGAACGCCTCGTTGGTTTGTTACCATTGGCTCAAGGGATGATTGCTGAGTGTGTTCACTACCAAGACTAATAAATATCAAAGGCTGGGCAAAAAAGAAAAATCGCATTAACATGAGAACGATAAGCGGGCAGCCTCCACGAGCAGTTCCTTACAAAGGTAGCTCGGGCACTGACCGACCTTCTTATTCATCAACATACTCAGCAAACATCCAGGGACAGAAGTTGTTATGGCTCTTGAAATTGATGGCACCTTAAAGGGGATAAATGATCATTTCAACCATACGGAAACGGTCCTTACGGCTATTTCTGAACACTATGTCTCCCCACCCTCCGACATCTCAATCCCCCTTGTCGACACAGGCAATGTTCACTTATCCGCCTATTATTTACCTCAATTCCATCGACTCAAGGTTAATGATGACGCATGGGGTTCCGGCTTCACAGAGTGGACTAACGTCACTCGTGCACACCCCTATTTTCCCGGGCACGTACAGCCCCACTTACCTTCAGACCTTGGATTGTATGATCTTGAAAACTCCGAAACATTGAAGCACCAAATACAATTAGCCCGCCACTACGGCATCTCCAGTTTTTGCTTTTATTACTATTGGTTTGGCGGCATGAAAATCATGGACAAACCTCTAGCCCAATTGCTTAATGACAAAACTCTCAACATTCAATTTTCATTATGCTGGGCCAACGAGAACTGGACGCGGCGTTGGGACGGGATGGATCATGAAATAATTCTCCAACAACCCCATTCATTTGAGCATGATAAAAGATTTATATACGATATTTTGCCCTACTTACTTGACCCGCGGTACGTACGCGTAAGCGGCGCTGCACTTATTATCTTATATAGACCATCCCTTATGGGGCCGCACTTGGAAGCCACAATAGATCATTGGCGTAAAACTGCTTCTGATGCCGGCGCAGGGCCTCTGTTAATCCTTGGATCAACATCTGGAATTAATTTTTCAACTCAAGAAATTAATTTACGTAATCTCGATGGGCTGGCCCAATTTCCACCTCATGGACATTGGAGTTATTCTCTAAGATATAATTTGAATGGATTTTTTAATAAGCGTTTTACTGGCTCTCTAGGTGATTACGATCATGCCGTAAATTTTTTAATGGATCAGCATAATTACGACACACCGTTGATTCCCGGAGTTTTTCCGAGCTGGGACAATACTGCAAGGAAGCGCTTTTTTTCTCGCATCTATGTAAATTCGAATCCATTAAAATACCAACAATGGCTCGAAAGAGCTATTTCCTTAGCAAAGGATAGCAGTTTTGTGAAAAATCTCGTATTTATCAATGCATGGAACGAATGGGCTGAGGGAGCTCATTTGGAACCCTGCCGCTGGTATGGGCATGCTCATCTTGCTGCGACAAGAAGAGCACTTCTCAACTTGCAAAAATCGATCACGACTTGAACTCAGAAAGTTTCTGAAGGCACTAGAGGCGATGATGATCATATCCAAGTCACTTGCGCAGATTTTTATTTCATGACCATAAAAACGGTTGGTATTTACATCATAAGCTGGGATGGTTTTTACAGGCAATCCCAACATATTGCATCCAAGCTAGAGCTCCAAGCTGATGCTTTGCATGTTATTTACTCAAACAAGGATGATCTCGATGAGAAAGGGCAAGGAATGTGGCATAAAGTCCCAAACGAGTGGTTTTTTGGGAAAAAATTCAAAGCTGCTTTAGACTTTTTCAATGAGGATATTTTTCTACTTGTACATGCCGATGTAAGTAGCGACAACTGGCCTAGCCTGGTGGGTCGATGTAAAGAGATTTTTAGCTTCAATGATATTGGTGTTTGGGTGCCCGACATCAACTTCAATCCATGGTCAATTACCAAAACTAGAATTTCTGCAGTAGACAACCTGCCAGGCGTACACTTTGTTGCGGCTACAGATGCTATTGTTGTTGCCTACTCATCCAAGGTAATTGACAGACTACGCAAATACAACTACGACAAAAATCATTTTGGTTGGGGGATTGACTGGGCAGCAGTCAGTTTTGCCTATGCCAATAATCTAGTAGTTCTGGGAGATACAACGATAAAGCTTCGGCATCCTCAATCGCCGGGTTACAACACAGATGTTGCTCGTGCGCAGATGCAGGAGTTTTTCCAACAGATGACCGTACAGGAGAGGATGCAGCGCGACGTCTTAAATGGCTTTATTTTATCAAGAATAGCGAAAGGCTCTTGATGATAAATCTGTTATGGAGTTTTTATGACTAAGGTTCCAGGAGCATGCATCCAGGGGGTGTTCATAAACCTTGACATTTCCTATGACAGACGCGAGAGCTGTACAAAACAACTAAATGACTGTAATTTAATCACACGCTATCGACGCCTTTCAGGAATAGATGGGAAAACAGCAGTAAAAAGCTACCCGAACTTGTCTTTTACAGCTGGAAAATTGGGCTGTTGGCTTAGCCATATAAAGGCCATGGAGCTAGGTCTTGAGCATGATTGCCATCATCACATTCTCGAAGATGATTTTCTTCTGACACCTGTCTTTAAGAATTTTTCTGAGAAATTTGAGAACCTAGTAGTTCCGCTCAATGATTGGGACATTATCTTTACTGATGTCGATGTAGCTGGCATGCGTGACGTATCTGCTATGAGCAAGTTGATCAAACAAGCGGAAAAGCTTGTCGTCGAAAAGCGTGTAGTTTTTCAGGATGCACGCTCTTTGTTTGCCGCAGGGAATAGTTCCTATATCATCAACCGTGAGCGCAAAGAGCGGGTGTTAACTTTGATGCGTCATGGCCCCAAAACAGGGTTGCCCAATGATCTTTACATGAGAAAGCTTATAAGGGAAGGAGTACTCAAAGCATTCGTTACTGTACCCTTCGTTACCTCAGTTAGTGGGCATTTCAACAACAGCACGATATGGGGCAATATTGAGGACACAAATCCGTCAATTATGTTTTCCACCATGTTTCGGCAGTCCCTCGCCTTTGGCTCAGACACGAGTGGTATTCTTGAAACCTTTCGGCAACGCATTAACCAGTTGCAGCCCATTTCAAACAGGGGGATGATCTACGCTCAACTGGTAGCACATTTCGTCAGTGACGACTACAAGCCTTATTAACCGCTATGTCAGACACCCCCCAGGAACCCGTCAAGGACGCAGAGTGGCGTTCGAAAAAGTACCTCAAGCTGAGCGATGAGGAGATCATCGAGCTGTCGCTGAAGCAACTCAACGACAAGGACAGACTGTATCTTAAGAAAGAACTCGACTACCGCAACCTGGGGGAACGGGCCGAGCGGGCCAAGCTGGATGCCGTAAAAAAGGTCATGCGTTCCAAGCAATGGTGGAAATACATTCCTCTGTTGTTCGCGCTATTTTTTCTTATCAAGCGCATGATGGGGCCGTAGAAATTATAGGGGTCAGAGTAAAAACCTCCTGTTTTTACTCTGACCCCGATCTCCGATCTCTCAATCATATAGCCTAACCATCCCTTCCGGGCGCCGCTTGAAACGTTTGTACTCCCACTGGTACTGCTCGGGTGCGAGCGTCACCAGGTTTTCGATGGCGCGGTTCATGGCGGTCGCGGATGTGGCCGCATCCGCAGAGGCGATATCCCTGCCGGGATCGATGAAGATGATGTCGAAGCCGCCCGGCACCCGCTGCGCCACACCGATCAACACTGCGGCGTTGCTTTTCTGCTGCAGGCTGTGGATCAGCGTCATGGTCAGTGCCGGCACGCCGAAGAAGTCGGCAAAGACGCCGCTGTTCAGCTCCGGTTCCATGTCCGGCAGGATGCCGACCAACTGGCCCTGTTTGAGTGCCTTGATCAGGCTCGCCACGCCGCGCACGTTGGTGGGCACCAGCGTTGCGCCGGTCTTGGCGCGCACGTGTTGCAGCAGGTCGTCCAGGTCGAAGCGCCTGGGCGGTTGATAGAGGGTGGTCAACGGCCCCAGTGTTGCCACCCAGTACCCCACTACTTCCCAGTTGCCGTGGTGGGGGCTGACCATCATCAATCCCCTGCCCTCAGCCAGCGCCGCCTCGATGCTGTCCATGCCCTTGACGGAGCGAATCAGCGCCAAGCTGTCTTTGCCGCGATGCCAAACAACCGGGATTTCGAGCACCGTCATGCCCCAGTGGCGCATGCTTCTGGCGGCAAGTGCTTTCCTGTCCCGCTCGCTCATCTGTGGAAAGCAGTTTTTCAGGTTGATCAGTGTGGTTTTTGCACCGCGGCTTCGGCACAGCCAGGCCAATTGGCCAATGATCGCGCCCAGAGCGCGCGCGACGCGCAAGGGCAGGCGCGATATCACGGCAAGAAGAAAACGGATTACGGTTGATTCCACACCAGAGCCTTTGGTTTGAGAGGATGTTTGCGTTCTGCTTGAGAGTCGCCGGGCAGCTCACCGGCCAGCCACGGCAACTTGAGTTTCAGGGGCTTGAACATCGCAAATCGAGCATCAAGGATACCTGATCCACGCGCACCGAACACGCGCCAACCATGACTTCCACCCCCTATGCCAATATAATTGCTCGCCTTACAGGTATACAGGTGAATACGGTTGTGTCTGAGCAAACCCCGGACGTTTCGACATTTCAGGGACTGATCCTCGCCCTCCAGGATTTCTGGGCGCGGCAAGGTTGTGTGATTCTGCAGCCCCTGGATATGGAGGTGGGCGCCGGCACCTTTCATCCCGCCACGTTTTTGCGTGCCCTTGGGCCGGAGCGCTGGAACAGCGCCTACGTGCAACCCTGCCGACGTCCCAAGGATGGCCGCTACGGCGAGAATCCCAACCGCTTGCAGCATTATTACCAGTTCCAGGTTGTGCTCAAGCCGTCACCGGACAATATTCAGGATCTCTACCTGGATTCGTTGCGCATGCTCGGTATCGATCCGCTGGTGCACGACATCCGCTTCGTCGAAGACAATTGGGAGTCCCCCACCCTGGGTGCCTGGGGGCTGGGCTGGGAAGTCTGGCTCAACGGTATGGAGGTGACCCAGTTCACCTACTTCCAGCAGGCCGGCGGCCTCGAATGCTATCCGGTCACCGGTGAGATCACCTACGGGCTCGAGCGCATCGCCATGTACCTGCAGGGCGTGGACAGTATCTTCGACCTTACCTGGACCCTGGACCCCCAGGGGCAAAAAGTTACCTACGGCGATGTCTTCCACCAGAACGAGGTGGAGATGTCCACCTTCAACTTCGAAGAGGCCGACGTGCCCTACCTGTTTCAGAGCTTCGATGTGTACGAGCGCGAAAGCCAACGTCTCATCGCCAAGGGATTGCCGCTGCCCGCCTACGAAATGGTGATGAAGGCGTCCCACGCATTCAACTTGCTGGATGCCCGCCACGCCATTTCGGTAACGGAGCGCCAGCGGTTCATTCTGCGGGTCCGCACCCTGGCACGAGCGGTGGCGCAGGCATATTTCGACTCCCGTCTCAAACTCGGCTTCCCCATGGCTGAAAGAAGTCTGGCTGAAGAAGTGATCAACCGGCATCAGGAGGCTGCGCAATGAGTTCGGATTTTCTTGTCGAGATCGGCACCGAAGAACTCCCTCCCAAGGCCCTGCTGAAGCTCGCGGAAGCCTTCCGCGACGAGGTTGTCGGTGGCTTGAAAAAAGCGGAGCTGGACTTCGGCGAGGTGCGTTTCTTCGCTGCGCCACGTCGTCTTGCGGTGTTTGTCGGCGCCGTCGAAGAGACCACTCCCAGCAAAGAGGTTGTAGCGTGGGGCCCGCCTGTCAAGGTCGCTTTCGACAGTGAGGGCTCACTAACCAAGGCTGGCGAGGCATTCGCCAACAAGAACGGCGTCGATCCTGCGCAGCTGCGCGGCATGGTCGCCAACGATGGCAGCCAGGACAAGTTGTGCCTGCGCACCGTCAGCGAAGGCGTCGCCACCGTCAGCTTGTTGGGTGATGTGGTCAATACTGCCCTTGCCGCGCTGCCGATTCCCAAACGCATGCGCTGGGGCGCCAAGCGCGACGAATTCGTGCGCCCGGTGCATTGGGCGGTGATGCTGTTCGGTAACGAGGTGGTGACGACCCCGGTGCTGTCGCTGATTCCAGGCCGCGTCAGCCGTGGCCACCGCTTTCATGTCCCTGGCGAGATACAGATCAGCTCACCCGCAGGCTATGCCGAGGATCTGCGCAAGGCCTATGTCATTGCCGATTTCGCCGAGCGCAGAGAGAAAATTCGCGCCGCTGTCACTGCCGCCGCCGAGCAGGCGGGGGGCCAAGCGGTAATCGATGACGCCCTTCTGGATGAAGTTACCGCGTTGAATGAGTGGCCAGTGCCCCTGGTGGGCCGGTTCGAGGAGCGCTTCCTCAGCGTTCCGCCCGAGGCGCTGGTTTCTTCCATGAAGGAGCATCAAAAGTACTTTCACGTGGTAGATCGCAATGGCGATCTGCTGCCGCTGTTCATCACCCTGGCCAATATCGAGAGTCGCGACCCCGCCAAAGTGGTGGCAGGCAACGAAAAGGTGATTCGTCCGCGCCTGAGCGATGCGGCTTTCTTCTATGAAACGGATCGCAAGACGACCCTCTCCGAACGCCGCGAGCGCCTGAAAGCCATCGTCTTTCAGGACAAACTTGGCAGCATTTTCGACAAGACCGAGCGGGTCGCGAGCCTTGCCGCCTATCTGGCGGATGCCGTGGGCGCAAATGCCGGGGACGCCGAGCGTGCCGGGCAACTGTGCAAATCCGACCTGGTCAGCGACATGGTGCTGGAATTCGACGATCTGCAGGGCGTCATGGGCCGCTACTACGCCCGCAACGACGGTGAAACCACCGAGGTTGCCGAGGCCATGTTCGAGCACTATCTGCCCCGCTTCTCCGGCGACGAGCTACCGCAAAGCGCCACCGGCACAGCCGTGGCGCTGGCGGATCGCCTGGATACGCTGGTGGGTATTTTCGGTATCGGTCAGCCTCCTTCGGGCTCACGCGACCCTTTCGCGTTGCGCCGCGCCAGCCTCGGTGTGTTGCATATCCTGGTTGAAAAAGGCATCGATCTGAGCCTCCGCAACGCCATCGCCAAGGCCATCTCTCTTCACCAGGGCCTTACCCACACTGACAACCTGGCAGAGTTAGTACTTACTTACCTTGTCGAGCGGTTCCGTGCCTGGTATGAGGATGACGGCATTGCCGCCGAAGTTTTCCTGGCGGTGCAGGCCAAGAACCTCGACAATCCGCTCGACTTCCACCTGCGCGTTCAGGCGATACACAACTTCAGCCAATTGCCCGAGGCGGCTGCGCTCGCTGCCGCCAACAAGCGGGTTTCCAACATTCTCGCCAAGGCGGAAGGCCCTCTGCCCGATGCCGTTGCCGAGGACCTGTTCGAGAAAGCGGAGGAAGGCACCCTGTTGCGGGCACTCAACAGCGCTTCCGCTGCGGCGACACCACTGTTCGGCGAGCGCCGCTACAGTGAAGCCATGCAGCAACTGGCAGCGCTGAAAGAGCCGGTGGACAACTTCTTCGACCAGGTGATGGTGATGGCAGAAGACCCCGCTGTGCGCGGCAATCGGCTGCGGCTTCTCGCGGAGTTGCGAGAACTCTTCCTCAACGTGGCGGACATTTCGTTGTTGGCTCCCAGCAAATGAAACTGGTGATTCTCGATCGGGACGGCGTGATCAATCAGGACTCAGACGACTATATAAAGTCGGAAGAGGAATGGATCCCCCTGCCCGGCAGTATCGAGGCCATTGCCCGCCTGTGCCGGGCAGGTTTCAAGGTGGCGGTTGCCACCAACCAGTCGGGGCTGGGGCGCGGCTATTTCAGCATCGCGGATCTCGATGCCATGCACGCCAAGCTCAGGCGTCTTGTCGCGGAGGCCGGCGGACAGATCGACAGCATTCACTTCTGCCCCCACAAGCCGGAGGATGGCTGCAGCTGCCGCAAACCCAAGCCCGAGCTGCTCGATGCCATCAGTAGCGAACTGGGAGTCGGCCTTGAGGGCACACCGTTGGTGGGAGACAGCCTGCGCGACCTGGAAGCCGGCCTTGCCCGTGGCTGCACACCGATTCTGGTGCGTACCGGCAAGGGTCGCGCCACGGAAGCCAAGCTCGCGGTGTTGGCGCCACCCTTGAAATATGCCAACGTTTTCGACGACCTGGCCGCTGCTGCCGACTTTCTTATCGACACTCACCCATGAAGCTCTTGCTCGCCATTCGCAGCCTGCTTTTCTACATCGGTTATGCGCCCCTCGTGGCCCTGTTCAGCCTGCTCAGCTGCACAATCGGCTATCTACTGCCCTTGCCGTGGCGACAGAGCCTGGCTACCTGCGGCAACCTATTGATCGACCACTGGCTGCGCCTGAGTTGCGGTATCCGCGTGCGGGTGATCGGCCGGGAAAACCTGCCGGCGCGCCCGTTCGTGGTGCTGAGCAACCACCAGTCCCCCTGGGAGACCTACTATCTACAGCGGCACCTACGGCCAGTAAGTACCATTCTCAAGAAAGAGCTGCTGAAAGTGCCTTTCTTTGGCTGGGGGCTGGCGTCGGTCAAACCCATCGCCATCGACAGAAGCAATCCACGCAAGGCCATCAGGGAGGTTATGGAACAGGGCCAGGAGCGTCTGGCAGCCGGTATGAACGTGATCGTCTTCCCCGAGGGTACGCGGATTCCCTACGGCCAATACGGCGACTACGCCCGCAGTGGCGCGGCACTGGCCTGCGAGGCCCGGGTACCAGTGGTGCCCGTCGCTCACAACGGTGGTCGCCACTGGCCCGCACGTCGTTTCCTCAAGTATCCGGGAACACTGACCATCGTTTTCGGCCAACCTATCGCCACCGCTGACCGCACCAGCAAGGATGTCACCGCCGAAGCGGAGCGCTGGATCAAGCAGCAGCAAAAGGGTCTGGCGTCAGAATAACGCTCTGCAGGGGCAGTTCATGAACTGCCCCTACGGTCGATTCGCGGGGTCACACGTCGAGATTGGCCACCGACAACGCATTGGTTTCGATGAACTCTCGGCGTGGTTCGACGTGGTCTCCCATCAACGTGTTGAACATCTGGTCGGCGGCAATGGCGTCATCGACGGTCACGCGCAGCAGGCGCCGGGTATCCGGATTCATGGTGGTCTCCCACAATTGTTCCGGATTCATCTCACCCAGCCCTTTATAGCGCTGAACGCTGTAACCGCGCCGGGACTCATTCATCAGCCAGCCCAAAGCATCTTTAAATGATTGAATTTCAAAGGTTTTTTCTCCGCGACGCACATAGGCGCCCGGTTCCAGCAAGTCCTTGATCTGATCGCCGAGGCTCACCAGTGCGCGATACTCACCGGAGGCAAAATAGTCGCGGCTGAACAGGTATGTCGTGGTGATTCCGTGGGCCAGCACACTCAGTTGCGGGAGGAAAATCTGGCGTTCCTGGTTTTCGACAACCTCGACACTGTACTTGTGGCTGCCCGAACGTTCATCGGTGCTCATCGCAAGGGCAAGCCTCTCGCTCCATTCCCGCACCACCTCGACGTCGCTGAGCTGCTCAACGTTCAACGCAGGTAGATAGATCATCGCCTCCATGGCTACATCGGGGTAAACGCGGGACATGCGCTCGATCATTGCCATGACACGGCGATAGTCCTTGACGATGCTTTCCAGGGCGTTGCCGCTGATACCAGGGGCGTCCTTGTTGACGTGCAGGCTACTATCCTCAAGGGCGTTTTGAGTCAGGAACTCGGTAAGCGCAGCATCATCCTTGAGGTATTGCTCGTGTTTTCCCTTGCTGATCTTGTAAAGCGGTGGCTGCGCAATATAAATATGCCCCCGCTCGACCAGCTCCCGCATCTGCCGAAAGAAGAAAGTGAGCAGCAAGGTGCGAATGTGAGAACCGTCAACGTCCGCGTCAGTCATGATGACGATGGTGTGGTAACGGAGCTTTTCCGGATTGAACTCCTCGGTGCCTATACCGCAACCCAAGGCGGTGATCAGCGTACCCACCTCTGCACTGGACAACATCTTGTCGAAACGCGCCTTTTCCACGTTGAGAATCTTGCCTTTCAGGGGCAGGATTGCCTGGGTTTTGCGCACCCTGCCCTGCTTCGCGGAGCCTCCGGCCGAATCGCCCTCCACCAGGAAGAGTTCGGAGAGCGCCGGGTCTTTCTCCTGACAATCTGCAAGCTTGCCCGGCAGGCCGGCAATATCCAGCGCACCTTTGCGGCGGGTCATTTCACGAGCCTTGCGGGCAGCCTCGCGGGCACGCGCCGCTTCGATCATCTTGGTGACGATACTCCGCGCATCCTGCGGGTGCTCCAAAAGAAACTCATTAAGCTTCGCAGCCACTTCCTGTTCTACTGCGCCCTTCACCTCGGAGCTCACCAACTTGTCCTTGGTTTGTGAGGAGAATTTGGGATCGGGCACCTTTACCGAGATGATTGCCGTCAAACCTTCGCGAGAATCATCACCCGTGGTACTCACTTTCTCTTTTTTCGCGAAGCCCTCGCTTTCGATATAGCTGTTCAGGCCCCGTGTCAGGGCCGCGCGGAAGCCCGCCAAATGTGTGCCACCGTCCCTTTGGGAGATATTGTTGGTATAGCAGAGAATATTTTCCTGATAGCTGTCATTCCATTGCAACGCCACCTCCACAACAATGCCGTCCTCTCGCATGGACGAGAAATGCATCACCTGGTTGATGGTGTTCTTGTTGGTGTTGAGGAACTCCACAAAGGCTTTCAAGCCGCCTTCGTACTGATATACCTCTTCCTTTCCGGTGCGCTCATCCTTGAGGACGATGCGCACGCCAGAGTTGAGAAACGATAGCTCCCGCAGTCGTTTAGCAAGTATCTCGAAATGAAAATGGATGTTGTTGAATGTCTCCTTGGAGGCGTGGAAGTGCACCCTAGTGCCCGATTCCGTAGTATTTCCCACTACGGTGAGAGGAGCCTGAGGCACACCGTGCTTGTATACCTGCTCATGCACCTTGCCGCGGCGACGAATGGTCAGCACCAGGTTCTCCGACAGAGCGTTGACCACGGAGACGCCGACGCCATGAAGGCCACCTGATACTTTATAGGATGAGTCCTCGCCGCCAAACTTACCACCGGCATGGAGGACCGTCATGATTACCTCTGCGGCAGAGACCCCTTCTTCGTGCATGTCCACCGGGATACCGCGGCCATTATCCTGTACCGAAATGGATTCATCCGGGTGGATGGTCACCTTGATTTCACTGCAATGGCCAGCCAATGCCTCATCGATGGAGTTATCCACCAACTCAAATACCATATGGTGGAGGCCGGTGCCATCATCTGTATCGCCGATGTACATCCCTGGGCGCTTGCGGACAGCGTCAAGCCCTTTCAAGACTTTGATACTTGAGGAATCGTACTGGTTTTTCTCTTCAGTGCTCATGTAACCCCTTTAATCCACTTCACGTGCTAATGTTTCGGCTCTGACAGCCCCTTGTTCCACGTGGAACATTGCCAGCGGCCTGTCTTCAGCTCTCCAAACACCCACAAGATCGTCCCGGTCTACTCCCGTAATCAAGACCTGAACACCCATTTCTGCCAGAACTTTGCCCACGCTTTGGCGGTGGTTCTCGTCCAGTTCTGCTGGCAAGTCATCCAACATATAGACGCAATGCTGATTCGTCAGCCGCTTCAGCAGGATGCCCTGCGCCAACTTGAGCCCATAGACGAGCATCTTGCCCTGCCCTCGGGACAACATATCTGCGGCGAGAGATTTTCCCGACATAATGCGGATATCCGCGCGGTGGGGGCCAAGCTGAGTGAAACCTGCTTTCTGATCCCGGTCCAGAGTCGCGTCCAACTGCTCCAGCAGGGGCAAGCTCATATCCCAACCTGGGACGAAGCGGAAGCTGTAGTTTCCCGCCAACGCCAGCCGATCAAGTACTTCATGAACTACCGGCGTCAATGCATTCAAATACTGTTCGCGCGCCGAGGTGATCTGCTGGGACAGGGAGCAAAACTCCCTATCCCATACAGAAAATTCCAGGCGGTCTATTTTAGCACGCCGAAGCAATGAATTCCGGTGTTTGAGGCAGCGCTGGAAACGCGCCAACGAAGCCCGGTAAGAGTGTTCCACGTGGAACACCCCCCAATCGAGGTAACTTCTTCGGTCTCCCGGAGCTCCGTCGAGCAGCTGGTAGCTATCCGAGTTCACCAGTTGCACGGGTAGCGTTTCCGCCAAGCGGGAGGCCACATTCACCTGTTCGCCATCCACTTTAAAAACAAAGGCCCCAGATTCGTGGCGGTTGACGCCAATAGGCGTGGGCGGAAGCTCCTCCCCCTGATGCACCAGACCAAAACAGGTACAGTCCTTGCGATCGTGAGAAATGACGCTCTTGAGATTGCGCGTACGAAACGAGCGGCCACGGGAAAGAATATGAACAGCCTCGAGAATACTCGACTTGCCACTACCGTTGAGCCCGTAAAACAGATTGAAGCCAGGGGAGAGGTGCATGTCGGCGAACTGGATATTTCTGATACCGTGAATAACCAGCTTTTCTAAGTGCATGCGTTTCATTTTTCACAAACAAGAAAAAGGGCTTTTATCCCGATAAAAGCCCTTCTTGAGAAATGGGAAGTAAAACAAGGCATCAAAGCCGCATGGGCATGATCACATACACGGATTCACCATTCTCACCCGCATCGGGATCATCCATCAAAGCGCTGCTGTTGGAATCCACAAAATTGATTCGCACATTGTTTCCCTTGAGGACGTTGAAAACATCGATCAGGTAGTTGACGTTGAAGCCGATCTCCAGCGCGCTGTCGCCTACATATTCGACACCAACCTCTTCCTCGGCCTCTTCCTGCTCCGGGTTGTTGGCGGTAATCTTGAGCGTGGCATCCTCCAGCAGCAGGCGAACACCCCGGTATTTCTCGTTGGACAGGATGGCCGCCCGTGAAAAGGCCTGGCGCAAGGTATCGCGATTGCCTGTGAGGAATTTATTGCCATCCTTTGGCAGTACTCGCTCATAATCGGGATAGGCCCCATCCACCAGTTTCGAGGTGAAAACGAAATCGCCACTCTTGATGCGAACGTGATTACTGCCAAGAATCACGGTCACCTCGGTGTCGCTTGCGAGAATTCTCGAAAGCTCCATGACTCCCTTGCGCGGGATGATGACCTGGATCTTTTCCGGCACTGAAAACGGCATGGGTTTCGTCGACATGGCGAGGCGGTGGCCGTCGGTGGCCACGGAGCGCAGGATACCGGAGGAAGCCTCCCACAACATGCCATTGAGATAGTAGCGAACATCCTGATGCGCCATTGCGAATGCCGTATTGTCGATCAGGTTTTTGAGATCTTCACCAGAGATCTGAAACTCCACGCCGCCAATGTTTTCATCCACACTCGGGAACTCTGCCGCTGGCAGTGTCGAGAGCGTGAAGCGGCTGCGACCGCTGGCAATGGTCATGCGGCCACTGTCGTCTTCGGAGAAGCGAATTTCTGACCTGTCCGGCAGCGATTTGCAGATATCCATGAGCTTGCGCGCCGGCAAGGTGATTTCGCCAGCCTGGTTATCGCTGCCCTCTTCCAGCTGGACGGTGCCGATAATTTCCACTTCCAAATCTGTTCCCGTCAGGGATAATTTATTATTATTCAATGAAATCAATACGTTAGATAAAACAGGCAAGGTTTGCCTGCGCTCCACAACGCTTGCCACCAGTTGCAGAGGTTTCAAAAATTGTTCACGGGAAATCGTAAATTTCATCGTCCTTATCCAATCAGTCAGGTCTTCTGGTAGTTGTCTGGCGTCTCGCCAACCTTGCTCAGGTAGTCAACAGGCGCATGAGGTTCTTGAGATCTTCCCGAATGTCGGCGTCGGTTTCACTCAATTCTTTCACTTTACGGCAGGCATGAAGCACCGTGGTGTGATCCTTGCCCCCGAAGGACTCCCCGATTTCCGGCAGACTGTGGTTGGTCAGCTCCTTGGCCAGGGACATTGCCACCTGTCTGGGCCTTGCCACTGACCGGCTTCTGCGCCTGGAGTGCAAATCAGACAGTTTGATCTTGTAGTATTCAGCCACCGTGCGCTGAATGTTATCTATGGTAACCAGCTTGTCTTGCAGAGCCAACAAATCCTTCAACGATTCCCGAATCAAATCGATGTCGATGGAGCGTCCGGTGAAATGGGCGTTGGCGATGACACGCTTCAACGCGCCCTCCAGCTCGCGCACGTTGGAGCGAATGCGCTGGGCAATGAAAAACGCCGCCTCGTGGGGCAAATCGATATTGGCACTGGCTGCCTTGGTCATCAGAATGGCCACGCGAGTTTCCAGTTCGGGCGGCTCCACGGCAACGGTCAGGCCCCAGCCGAAACGGGATTTCAGGCGCTCCTCCAGACCATCGATCTCCTTGGGATAGCGGTCGCAGGTAAGGATCATCTGCTGGCCACCCTCCAGCAAGGCGTTGAAGGTGTGGAAGAACTCCTCCTGAGAGCGATCCTTGTTGGCAAAGAACTGGATATCGTCGATCAACAGGGCGTCCACCGAGCGGTAAAAACGCTTGAAGTCGTTGATGGCATTGAGCTGCAGCGCCTTCACCATGTCGGCGACGAAGCTTTCCGAGTGGAGGTAGATGATGCGCGCGTTGGGGTTTTTCACCAGCAATTCATTGCCGACTGCATGCATCAGGTGGGTCTTGCCCAGCCCCACGCCGCCATAAATGAAGAGCGGATTGTAGGAGCCACCGGGGTTCTCGGCTACCTGCTGCGCCGCGGCACGCGCCAGCTGGTTGGACTTGCCCTCAACAAACGACGAGAAGGTAAAGGTGTGGTTGAGGTTACTTTCGTGGCGCAGACCGCCCTCGATCTTCACTTCCTGCTCACGCGCATAGCTGCTGCGCATTGCCTGCGACCGCCGCGCCACTCTGGGCGTAGCTTCCTGGGTATCCCCTGCACTCTGGGTCATCGAGCGCCGAGGCTCGACCATGGTCCTCTTTTGCGGGATCTCGCGCGCGGCCGCCGCACTGAAGCGCGGTGCCGGGGCGTTGAGAGACTCCACAACCACCTGGTGATGGCTGCCGGAAATTTCCGAACAAAGTTCCGTGATACGACCGACAAACTTATCTGCAACCCAATCCTGGATGAAACGGTTGGGTGCAATCAGGCGCAGGGTTTTATGCTGGGTGTCTTCCCCTCTTTCAACCTGAAGGGGCCTTATCCAGGTATTGAACTGCTGGACGGGTAATTCATCCTGCAGATAATCGAGACATTTTTCCCAAACCATGTGAGGCAACGCTGCATGACTCCCTGAAGTAAGCGATTTTCTTGTTGTGAAGACGCACCCGTAGGCGAACGAAGGATTCTACTCTGGAAGAACCCACTTATCCACACCTCTTCGCAAAAAAAGCCGACTTCCAATGAAACAAAAAAATATTTACTAATCAGTTAGTTATATATTTATCAACAATTTTTTTATGCACATATTGACAACACCACAATGATCAAATTTTACACAAACCCTGTGGATAACTTGTTAGCTACATGTGGGAATCCGGTGCACAGCCAGCAAAACCGTCGACTATCAGAAAATTCAGGCATTCAGCGAGGCCATATCAATCACGAAGCGATACTTCACATCACTCTTCAGCATGCGCTCATAGGCCGCATTGATGTCCTTCATGTCGATGACCTCGATATCCGACACGATGCCGTGCTCGCCGCAGAAATCCAGTAGCTCCTGGGTTTCCGCAATGCCGCCAATCAGTGAGCCCGCCACCGACTTGCGCCCCATCACCAGGGAAGAGCTGTCGAGGACCGGGTCGAGCTCGCCCAGATAGCCGACCAGAACCAGAGTACCGTCATGGCGCAGCGTCGGAATGTAGGGGTTGAGGTCGTGAGCGTAGGGCACGGTATCGATGATCAGCTCGAAGCGGCCATTCACTGCAGCCATGGCATCGCTATCCGTGGACAACACAATATGATCGGCGCCCAGGCGCCGGGCGTCCGCTTCCTTGTCGCGAGAACGGGTAAACAGCGTAACCTCCGCACCCAGGCTCCTGGCCAGCTTCAACGCCATATGCCCCAAGCCGCCCAGACCGACCACCGCCACCCGGCTGCCCTTGCCCACTCGCCAATGCCGCAACGGCGACCAGGTGGTGATGCCAGCACACAGCAGCGGCGCAGCCCCCGCCAGATCCAGCCCCTCTGGAACCCTGAGTACGAATTTCTCGGAAACCACGATGCGTTGCGAGTAACCACCGTAAGTGGGCTTCTGATCATGGCGGTCGACGCCGTTATAGGTCAGCGTCGGAAAGGCTTCACAATATTGCTCCAGGCCCTCGGCGCACGCCGCGCAATGCTGGCAAGAATCCACCATGCACCCTACGCCCACCTTGTCGCCTGCCTTGAAACGGGCGACGTTCTTGCCAACCTCGACCACCTGGCCGATGATTTCATGACCAGGCACCACCGGATACATACTGTTGTGCCAGTCGTTGCGCGCCTGGTGAAGATCCGAATGGCAGACACCGCAGTAGAGGATCTCGATGACGACATCGTCGGGCCGCGGCGCGCGGCGCTCGAAACGGAACGGGGCCAGCGCCTCAGTAGCTGATTGTGCGGCATATCCCAAGACTTTCATGCTGGACCTCCATCCGTATATCGGCAACAGTGACTCGCACAGCCTAGCACTTTTCACCGAGTGTTGCCGAGGCTGCACCGGGAAGTAAAAATCTTTGCTTATCCGGCAGAAAAGGGCACCATGCGCCATGATCGGTTTCAAGTTAACGGGAACAGTGCATTCGTGAGCGAGTATCAATACTATGAATTCGCGGCTATCGACAGGCCGCTGAGCCAACAGGAAATGACAGAGCTGCGCGCCGTTTCCAGTCGCGCCAGGATCACGCCTGTGAGTTTCGTCAACCATTATGAATGGGGCGACCTCAAGGCCGAGCCCAGGGACTGGATGCGGCGCTATTTCGACGCCTTTGTCTACTTCGCCGACTGGTGTAATTGCTGGCTGGCACTGCGGCTGCCGAAGGCGCTGTTTCGCAGGGACGAGCTGCAGCTCTATGCGCTGGAACACTCCCTGTTAATCGATGCCACCAAGGAGCACTGGGTTCTTCATTGGACGCTGGACGACAGCGAGAACTATGATCGCTTCGCCACAGAGGACGGCCGTGGCTGGATGGGCTATCTTTCACCACTGCGGGAAGAACTGCTGCGCGGCGACTTGAGACCGCTGTATCTCGGCTGGCTGGCGGGTGCTCGCACACTGGCAGGAGATAAGCTGGAGCCACCCGTGCCACAGGGCCTGGCAAAGCTATCCAGCGCACAGCAAGCATTGGCACAATTCCTGGAAATCGATCCCGATCTTCTGGCCGCAGCCAGCGCCCATGATGCCAGCCCGCCCCTCACGGACGACGCCGCCAATATCGACACCTGGCTGCACACCTGGTCCAGCGATGATTTGAAAGCCGTGGTCAGGAATATCGCTTCCGGCAAAGGGCAGGAAGTGGAGAGGCAAGTCAGGTCGAAATATGCAATCTGGTTGCGATCACAATCTTCTCTTTCGTCGACGACCGCAACCCGACGCACCGTGGCAGAGCTTCTTGAGGTGGCCGACCAGGCCGCGGCGGCGCGAAGAAAATCCGAAGCAATGGCGCGCAAGCAACAGGAAAATGCTCTACGCCAGCAACGCGAACGTCACTTGCGCCAGATGATGGCCCAGGCTCAGACACAGTGGAAAGCCGCCAATGCCCAGGCCAGCCGAGGTGTGGCCTCCGGTTATGATCAGGCCGTGAGACTACTGAGCGATCTGGCCGAAGGTTACACTCTCACTGCCAGCCGCGCCGAATTTGACGTCGAGCTGCAACGCTTTGTCGCCCCTCATGCCAAACGCAAAGCTCTGCTGCAACGCTTGATAAACGCGGGTTTGTGGCCGAGATAACTCACAGGAGATTCCCGCTCCCCATGGCAAACGCCCTGCGTTGTTACGAGGGTTGCCACAGCGGGTTTGTGGTGTGTGATGACTGAGCAGGATAACCAAAGCGAACTCCATCGACTGCGAGCCGAGAACAGGCGACTGAGGGACTTGCTGGAGTCTCACGGCATCGATTGGCGGCCAGCCAGGCCCACCGATGCCATCGCCACGTCTTCATTGACTACACACCAAAAAGTGGCGCTATTTCGCCGGTTGTTTCAAGGCCGAACGGACGTTTATCCCATCCGCTGGGAGAACAGGTCTGGTAAGAGCGGCTACACCCCGGCCTGTGCCAATGAATGGAAAGCAGGAGTCTGTGAAAAGCCACGCATAAAATGCTCGGATTGCACCAGACGACGATTGATACCGGTGACAGACCAGACGATTTATGATCACTTGACCGGGCAACATACGATTGGCGTCTACCCTCTGTTGGAAGGCGATAGCTGCCATTTTCTGGCAGTGGATTTCGACAAAGCCGATTGGCGTGAAGATGCGCAGGCTTTTGTTCAGTCCTGCCGAGAACTGGACGTGCCGGTTGCACTCGAAGTTTCTCGGTCGGGCAATGGTGCTCATGCCTGGATTTTCTTCGCCAGCCGCGTCCCAGCACGGGAGGCACGCCAGCTGGGTACCGCGCTTATCAGCCACACCTGCTCCCGGACACGACAACTTGAACTCACCTCCTACGACCGCTTGTTTCCGAATCAGGATACCCTGCCCAAGGGCGGCTTTGGCAATCTGATTGCGCTTCCTCTGCAAAAATTTCCCAGGCAACGGGGTGGCAGCATTTTCGTTGACGACGCGCTGCAGCCATTTCCCGATCAATGGACTTTTCTGGCATCGATCCGACCCATGAAACCAGGTGATATCGAATCGGTGATTCTGAAAGCCACAGGCGGCTCCCATCCCTTGGATGTAAACTTTGTCACAGAGGAAGACCTTGCTGAACCTTGGCTAACCTCCTTTATTTCGAGAAAGCCCAGCTTCCGCAGGTGTTGGCAAACCGTCTGATTCGTCTCGCCGCCTTCCAGAATCCTGAGTTTTATCAGGCACAGGCCATGCGCTTGCCGGTGTGGAATAAGCCGCGCTTGATCGGCTGTGCCGAGAACTATCCCCACCATATCGCCCTGCCCCGCGGCTGCCTGGACGCCGCTCGTAAACTTCTGGACGATAATGAGATTCGTTGTGACCTGAACGATGAACGCTTTTATGGGCAGGCTGTGGAGGTGAAATTCACTGGTAGGTTACGTCATGACCAGGAACAAGCTGTCTCTGCAATGCTTCGTCACGACACGGGTATTCTCTGTGCACCGACCGCTTTCGGCAAAACCGTAATAGCTGCTGAATTGATTGCCCGGCGCCAAGTTAACACCTTGATTTTGGTGCATCGCACCGATTTACTCAGGCAGTGGAAAGAAAGGTTGCAAACTTTCCTGACGAGCGAAAAGAACACCATTGGCCTTGTTGGCGGGGGAAAATCCAAACCTACCAGCCACATCGACATCGCCGTAATGCAATCGCTCTCGCGAAAAGGTGAAATCAACCCGCTTGTCGAGAACTACGGACAAGTCATCGTGGACGAATGCCACCACATCGGCGCGGCCTCCTTCGACGCCATCCTGCGGCGCGCGAAGGCGAAGTACGTGCTCGGTCTGACGGCAACACCGATTCGCCGTGACGGCCAGCAACCCGTCATCTTCATGCAGTGCGGGCCGATCCGGCACAAGGCTGCGCCACCTGCCGAGGCGCCGCACGATCTGGCGGTGACGCCGCAGTTCATCGAATCGCCGATTACACTGCCGCCGGACGCAGGCATTCAAGATGTATTCCGGCATCTGGCGCAAGACCCGGCCCGCACTGCCGCGATCAACGACGGCCCGATGAAGTGACCGGACCGCGCCAACCGTTCCAGCAACGGACGCGCCGCCGGAATCAGCCCTTCGGCCTTGACGAGGCCATCCGCAGGCCCCATCGGGATGAAACGCCTCACTGTTGCTGGTGGGAACCGCCACAGTTTGAAACTTTGCTTTGCTCGTCATGCTGAGCAAAAATACTCAGCATGACGAGCAAAGCAAAAGCCTCCTATCAGCGCCCCCAGGCCGCCGTGCTGGCCACGCGGCTGCCCGAGCCGCGCCGCGTTCGCCAGATGCGCGCGGCCTTCGGTTTCAGCGTGGACGAGTTCCTGTTCTACGGCGGCTATCCCGGCGCCGCGCCGCTGATCGACGAACCGCAGCGCTACGTCATCGACAGCCTGATCGAAACCTCCATCGCCCGCGACGTGCTGCTGCTCACGCGCGTGGATAAGCCGGCGCGGCGGCGGCTGTTCGAACTGGCCTGCCGCTATTCCGGGCAAGTCTTGTCCTACACCAAGATGCTGGGCCAGCTACAGGATGCCGGCAACACGGTGACGCTGGCGGGCGAGTGCGCGTTGCACTACTGGCGCGAGGGCAACAAGGAAGTGGGTTTCATCGTCAAGATGGGGCGCTGGCTCACCGCCATCGAGGTCAAGAGTGGCCGTGCGCCGCTGGCACATTCGGGCACGGCGGCCTTCGCAAAAGCGCACAAACCGCAACGGACCTTGCTGGTGGGCGGTGACGGTATCGCACTGGAGGACTTCCTAACGCAACCGGTGGCGCATTGGGCGGGGGCGGGTCATGGCTGAAACACCCGCGAGGAACACCGCCCGATGATGCGTTCGGCAGAGGATTTGCTGCAAGAACTGTGCTCGCTGGACGAGTCGCACCGTATCGAGGCCAAACGAGCCTCGCAGATCGACCGTTCCGTCATGGAAACCGTCTGCGCCTTTGCCAACGAACCTGGCCTGGGCGGTGGCTACCTGCTGCTGGGCGTGACAGCTGATCCGAACGATTTCTTCGACAATGCCTATATCGTTGAAGGCATCGACAACCCGGACAAGATCCAGTCCGATCTGGTCAGCCAGTGCGCCAGCGTGTTCAACCGGCCACTGCGCCCGCGCGTGGCGGTGGAGGCTTTGCAAGGAAGGACCGTCATCGTCGTTTACGTGCCGGAGGCCCCCGCAACCGACAAGCCGCTTTACCTGACTCGGCTGGGCCTGCCGCGCGGGGCGTTCCGCCGCGTCGGACCCACCGATCAGGAAAGCACTGAAGACGACCTGATCGCACTGTATTCCGGCCATCAGACCGATACCTATGATGGCGCCGTGCTGGCGGATGCCGATCTGTCCGACATCGACCCGCAGGCCATCGATGAGTACCGCCAGTTGCGTCGGCACATCAACCCCGACGCCGAAGAACTGGCCTGGTCCGGCCCCGACCTGCTGCGTTCGCTTGGCTGCGCCAGGCTTGAGGATGGCCAGCTCAAGCCCACCGTCGCCGGCATTTTGCTGTTCGGTAGCGTCATGGCGCTGCGCCGTGGTTTCCCGATGATGCGCATCGACTACATCCGCGTGCCGGGACGGCAATGGGTGGAAAACCCTGATCACCGCTTCGACACCCTGGAAATCCGCGCGCCGCTGTTTGTCGCCATTCGCCGCGCCAGCAACGCCGTGCGCGACGAACTGATGCAAACCTTCAATCTGCCTGAAGGCGCACTGGCGCGTGAAGACGAGCCCGCCCTGCCGATGCGGGTGATTCGCGAAGCCATCGTCAACGCCGTGATGCACCGCAGCTACCGCATCCACGGCGCCATCCAGATCATTCGCTATGCCAATCGTCTGGAAATCCGCAACCCCGGCCACTCCATCAAGGCAGAGGAACAGTTGGGCGAGCCGGGATCGGAAACGCGCAACCCGCGCATTGCAGCCGTGCTGCACGAAGTCAACATTGCCGAAACCAAGGGCAGCGGCATTCGCGCCATGCGCGAGCTGATGCTGGCCAATGACTTGTTGCCGCCCACCTTTGAATCGTCGCGGCGGCCAGATCAGTTTGTCGCCACCTTCCTGTTCCACCATTTCCTCGGGCCGGATGACCTGGACTGGTTGCGCCGCCTCACGCGCATTTCCCTCAGCGACGAAGAAGCCCGTGCGCTGGTGTTCGTGCGGGAGCTCGGCGCCATCGACAATGCCGCCTACCGCGCCATCAACCGCACCGATACGCTTGATGCCTCCGCCCATCTGCGGCGCTTGCGCGACCAGGGTTTGATCAGAATGAAAGGCGCGGGCAGCCGCACCTACTATGTGCCTGGCGAGGCCTTTGAAGCCGCTCAAACCACCGTGGCGCAGGGCAATGAGAACCAGCCTGTGCAGGATAGTCACCAGCCCCCGCAGGATAGTCACCAGCCCCTGGTGACTATCCCGGCCGAACTGCAAGCCCGCATCCCGCCTGCTGGCACCAAGCCGCGCCGGGAAGTGCTGCGCGCACTGCTGATCGACCTGTGCCGCTGGCGAGCCATGAGCGCCCGCGATCTGGCGGCCATTCTGCACCGCAAGGACCACAAGCCCCTCGTGCGCGATTACCTCAGCCCCATGGTGGCCGAAGGCCTGCTGGCCTACACCATCCCCGAGATGGAAAACCACCCCGAGCAGCGCTACACCCTGCCTGCCCCGGTCACCGAAACAGACCCACAGCATTCAGAGACGCCATCACCATGAAAAAAATCGCCGCCGCCAGCCCCCAGGCCCAATCCGCCGATCTGGTGGCGGGCAACATCGAACAGCTCAAGACGCTGTTCCCGGAACTGATCACCGAGGGCGCGAACGGCGTGGCGGTGAACGTGGACGTGCTCAAGGCCCTGGTGGGCGATGCCAGCGTGACCAATGCCGATGAAAAGTACGGCCTCAACTGGCGCTCACGCCCAGCACGGGCACGCTGTGCCCTTGCTCGGAAGAAAGCGTGGGCTGGGGCACCACTCTGGCGCATCCGAGCACGGTGGCCTTCGCGCAAGCGTACAAACCGCAGTGGACTTTTGACGGCATCGCACTGGAGGGCTTCCTGACCCAGCCGGTGGCGCATTGGGCGGGGGCAGGCCATGCCTGACGCGTGTGGCTTTGCTGTTATTCGTCGGGCGAGAAGACGGGTACGGCGTGGAACCGGCGACCCATTTTTTAGTCGTGCCAAACTCACCCGAAGGACAAATCATGACTCTGATACACCGCATTAGCGGTATGGTGATCACCTTGGAAATGCGAGACTGACAATGACAATCCTCGTCTACGGCGAGCAAGCTATCCGTACCCACGAGAACCAGATGCTCCACGCATTCCTGCATCGTCTGGAGCCGCGGTGGGGAACCAGTACCGACTGGATCATCGTCATCGCCAACGCATTGTGGAATGGTGCCGAGATCGACTTGGTCTGTATCCTCCCGTCGGCAATCCTCGTCGCCGATTTCAAGAGCCATTGCGGCAAACTGACTGGAACCGAAAACGGCCCATGGCAGGCCGATGGCGTATTGGTCAAGGGCGGACGCAAAGACAATCCCTATCAACAACTGCGCGACAACAAGTTTTCTGCCCTGAACTGGCTTCAATCCAAGTCTCTCCTTTCGGGCCGCAATCTTGGACACATCTCAGCCGGTGTTGTGTTTGGCGAAAGGGTCGATGACCACTTGGATTTGTCGCCCAAGGTTCGGTCATGGTTCTACCCGACCGATTTGGATAACTGCGCAGCCCTTCTGGGTCGCCTCGCTTCCCCCGAACTGCTTATTGATCGGAAGGAGGCACTTGACATCGTTCATCGACTGGGCGTCCGACCAATCGAGTGGACATACAGGCGCCCACAGGTGCGCGATCTCGATCAGCCGCCAGCCATGCCGCAGGCACCCACACCCCTCACCGGGCACCAGCGCGATGCGCTCCAGGCATTATCCAGTTTCGCCAACTCAGATGAACTGATCACGTTCTCTGTTCTTGGCATGACCTCGACGGGCAAAACGCGCCTTTTGATCGAGGCTGCTTCCGAAATCGAGAAGGCCGGCAAGACGCCCATCATCCTGTCACCCAATGGCCGCTTGGCCATGCATGCTCCAGTGGAAGCCGAAAGCATCTACGCCCACCTCTACGCCGGCAATGAAAACAAGGAAAAGGAAGAAGCCGCCTCCGAGGAAAAAGGGGAACTGGATGTCATCCCTTTGCGCCTCTGTACCGACGACAAGGATTGCATCTACCTGTTGGATGATGCGCACCTGCTGGGAAACTCCCAATTCACCACACCTGACGGCAAGCAGTACGGCTCAGGCCACCTGCTTGATGATTTCCACGCCTTCACGGAATTGGGGAAAAGCTCCCGCAAGGCTATCTTCTTCGGCGACCCCTACCAGATCCAACGCTCGGGCGACGACGACTCCGCTCTGCTTGGAGCGTTCCAGAAAAAACGGGAACTGAAGCACCAGTCCCTGGAACTCAACCAAGTGCTCGACACAACCGGCGGCTCCGCCAAGCTGGCCAATGCAGAGCGCCTCGTAAAGGCCATCCGCTCGGAACGATTCGCGGAACTGGAATTGCTGAAGGACGAAAGCTTCCGACAAGCCGATGGGAGAGCGGCGGCCACAGAGATGCTGGACCGGTATAGGTCCGATCCATTCTCTGTCTGGTACCTCGCGGAGACCCACGCCAAAGTGAATGTACTAACGAAGTGGGTACGCGAACGATTGCACGGCACGAAATTCATCGCAAGCCTGATGGTGGGTGACTTGCTGGAAATCTACGTGACTCCGGCCAGCAAGAGCGCGGATAGCAACAATCTCTTTGATTCGTTCGCCCCATCTGGAAGTCGCCGATCAACAGCTTCGGTTGGTGATAGAAAACCATACGAACAATCACTCAAGGGGCGCGACAACCCGATCAGATTTCATTCCATTCCTTGCGATTTGTCAGACACGGAACGACGCTCGTTGGATCTGCTGGAGGACTTCCTGATCGCGGAAAGGCCAGAACTGAGCGCGGATACTTCGATTGCGGAACGGGTCCTTCGAGCATCACGAGAACGCATTGATCCGAAAAAATTGCCTAGGAAGTTGAAGAAGCTCAACAAGGATGTGTTTACTGACGAATGGATACGTGATAACCGGCCATTGATCCTTGCTCAGTCAGTTAGCAATGGCACATTTTCCAAGTTTAGAAATCAACAGCAATCCAAAGACCCAACATCTGCCTTCAAGAATCTTATTGAACTAGCGAAGCAGCAGGATCCGCCTATGCCGCCATTTGCTTACGTGCGATATGGCTATGCCTCCACGGTCCACCATGCCCAAGGTATGTCCCAGTCGATTTGCTACGTCAACTGCGACCATGCAGCCGGCCGCCATTCGGAGGGCTTCTTCCGCTGGTTGTATTCGGCATTCACCGTGGCCGAGCGCGAATTGGTGCTGCTCAATTTCACCGATATCCATTCGTTCGACTCAGCAGTTTGGAATGCGAACGCAGTCGCGGTGGCCTCGAACATTCCGGTCGGTGCGGGATGGTCTTTCCAGCCCAATGGCATCGCTTCGGAGAAAGACCAGCAACGCAGCCTGCCGCCGGGGCTGGAACAGTCCAAGGACGTCCTCAAGTCAGTCGCCATTTGGCTACGCATTGCCAATGCAGTGGAGGCGTCAGGTTGGCAGGTGGCAAAGGTTGCCTGCCATCCCTATCAAGAGCAATACGATCTTGTCAGCCCGCAGGGTGAGCAATCCAGGCTGCGCATTGCGTACAACGATAAGAATGTCATTACCGCCATGCACATCAATGATTCGGTGCATTGGTCGTTGCTCGCCGACCTAGCCTCGGGATGTCTGGAGGCCAATGAGTACTCGCCGGAAGCCGAGGGCTTGCTGCGTTCCGCCCGATCGCGGCTGGGGCGTAGTGGCTGGAAGATCGTTTCGGCGATCGAGACCGCCTATCGCCTGCACATTACTGTCGCGCATGGCTATGATGAGCGTGTTTCCGTCGAGATAAACTTCGACAAACAGGGTCTGGTTTCCAGCGTGCGTCCACTTCATATCAGTGATCTCGGGCTACTCGCCGAAATCAAAGAGGCGTTGCTGTGAATTGGCAGGATATTCAAAATTTACGAAAGACAGGACAACTGAAAGAAGCCCGCGAGGCGGCGTTGCGCATCCTTGCCGATGATCCGAGGGACTTTAAGACAAAATCGGAGCTCGAATGGGTTCTGTATGGGTTCATAAAGCGTGCCGTTGAGAGGATGGAGGCCGCTTCGGAGGCCAATGAACAGATTGACAGGAATGATATTAACGAAGCCACGAACCGGATGGTTGAGTTTTACAAGTTAAGCCCACAAGTTCCCGGATGGGCTTGCTCGAAAATTCTCTGGCAACTGAGCAAGGTTGGTCAGCATATCCCGAGATTCCTTGGATTCGTTCGATGGGTTGGCTTGAAAGGAATGGGCTCTGAGGATTGGAATCCAACCTCTTTTCAGGAGACTACGCTTCAACCGGTAACACTGGTCGTTGCTCGGGCGCTGTGTAAATGGATCAAAGCCCACCCTGATGCCTCAGTAAAAGACATGGCCTTCGCCTTGGAATGGGCCGAAGAAGTCCGATCAAGAACTCACAAAAAAGACACATTGTGGTTGCGCTGGGATATGGCGATCCTCCTGCGCCAGATGGGCGACTTCCAACGTGCTACCGAACTCTTGACCAGCGTTATCAAGGAAAAGCGGAATGAATTCTGGGTTTGGGCGGAAGCCGGAAGGTTGTACCAGTCGGAACAGCCCGAGTTGGCTTTGTCCTGCTTTTGCCGCGCGCTGGAATGCCCAGCAGAATCCAAGTTCTTGGTAAAGGCGCATCGCGAATTGGCTGAGTTGCTGGCTGAACAAGAGGAATACGCTCAGGCCAGCAGGGAAGTTGCCGTCACTATCGATATCCGCCAAGCCGAAGGATGGCCGATCGGACGGGAGATGGAAGCGCTGATCGCCAGTTCATGGTACGACCCGTCTGCGGACAGGGCCGAAGATCCGAAAGCGTTCTATGCCCGTCATTCGGCTGCGGCGCTGGCGCTCTGCTTTGATGTCGTCGAAACGAAGGCCGCAAGCTATCTTGGCTTATTGATTCCGCATACCCCAAAAGAGCCACGTCCTGGGTGGAAACCGAAGCCCTTGCCACGGTTCGCCATCAAGGATGGGCAAGGCAAGGCTTGGAGCCTGATCGGTTCGGGGATGAAAAAGCTCAAGTTTGAGGTTGGGGCACCAGTGACGGTCGTGATTGGACGACAGCATGGCGAGAACAGGGAAACCATCGTCCATGTTTCCGCCAGGCAAGGAGGAAAACATTGGGATTGCCTGGAATTGGGAGTGGGGGTAGTCGTGCGCGAAGCCTCCGATGAGAAACCATTGAAGGTTTTCATCGCCGGCACAGGCAATGAATTGGGTATTGAAAACCCCTCTGCCAAGTCCCTTCGTGTTGGCGATGGTGTCCGACTCGGCATAGCTCGCAATCCCAAGAATGATCGACTGGACGCATTTACGGTGGAGCGAGGCGACCTGCCCGAAAGTGACGTAAAGTATGTCCAAGGGCAGCTTCGCAGGAATCAAAAAGGATTCGCCTTCGTAGATGATGCTTTCGTGGCTCCGCATCTCGTTGAAACAGTTGCGTCCGATGTGGACGAGGTGAATGCGCTGGCTGTTTTTGCAAAACATCCGAAGAAGGGCGAGCTCACTTGGCGAGTCATCAAATTGAGTGAGGCTTGAGCACTTACAGCCAGGAAAATGTAGAAACTTTCCAAATGGATGGCAATGAAGTTGAATCGCTGCGCGCCGAAATCGCCCGCCTGACGGCGCTGCTGGACGATCATGGCGTCGCGTGGCGCTTGCCATCCAAACCTGTCTCGCCGCCAGTCGCCGAACCAGCACACCTCACCACCGACGAAAAGGTCACGCTATTCCGCAAGCTGTTTCGCGGTCGCACGGATGTGTACCCGACCCGATGGGAGGGCAAGACCAGCGGCAAGTCCGGTTATGCGCCCGCCTGCGCCAACGAATGGCGCGCTGGCGTCTGCGAGAAGCCGCGCATCAAGTGCGGCGACTGCATCCATCGCGTCTTGCTGCCACTGACCGACGCGGTCATCTACAAGCATCTGGCCGGAGAGCACACGGTTGGGGTCTATCCCCTGCTGGAAGACGACACCTGCCACTTTCTTGCCGTCGATTTCGACGAGGCCGAGTGGCGCGACGACGCTCGCGCCTTCATCCAATCCTGCGATGAACTGGGCGTGTCGGCAGCACTGGAGATTTCCCGTTCTGGCCAGGGCGCGCATGCCTGGATTTTCTTCGCCAGCGCGGTATTGGCACGCGATGCGCGTCGTTTGGGTTCGGCCATCATCAGCCACGCCTGTTCGCGCACCCGGCAATTGAAGCTGACGTCCTACGACCGTCTTTTTCCCAATCAGGACACGATGCCCAAGGGCGGCTTCGGCAACCTGATCGCCCTGCCTTTGCAGAAGAAGCCACGCGCGGATGGGTTCAGTGTGTTCGTGGATGCCTATCTGCAACCGTACCCCGATCAGTGGGGATTTCTTGCATCCATCACGCCGATGCCTGCCCACGACATCAAGCCCACCATCCTGAGGGCAACGGGCGGGGTGCATCCGCTGGATGTGACCTTCATCGACGATGAGGATTTGGCTACGCCGTGGAAACGGCTCGATGCTACTGCCAAGAGATTGACCGGGCAAATGCCAGCCACCTTGACCGTGACGCTGGCCAATCAGGTTTATTTCGAGAAATCGCAACTGCCGCAGGCACTGGCGAACCGCCTGATCCGGCTGGCAGCTTTCCAGAATCCGGCGTTCTATCAGGCGCAAGCGATGCGGATGTCGGTGTGGGACAAGCCCCGCGTCATTGGCTGCGCCGAAAACTATCCGCAGCACATTGCGCTGCCACGCGGCTGCTTCGATGCCGCTGCCGAACTGTTGGCGGACAACGGCATTCGCCTCGACCGGCGCGACGAGCGCAATGCCGGAGAACCCATTGCCGTTGATTTCGTTGGAACATTGCGTCCGGATCAGGAAACCGCCGTGGCGGCAATGCTGCGGCACGATACCGGTGTGCTGTGCGCGCCGACGGCTTTTGGCAAGACAGTGACGGCGGCGGCCATCATCGCCCGGCGCGGCGTGAATGCCCTGATACTGGTGCACCGCACGGAACTGCTCAAACAGTGGCAGGAACGGCTCGCCACATTTCTCTGCGCGGACAAAGGCGTGGTGGGTGTTATCGGTGGCGGCAAAGCCAAACCCACCGGCAAGATCGACATCGCCGTGATGCAATCGCTCTCGCGAAAAGGTGAAATCAACCAGCTTGTCGAGGACTACGGGCAAGTCATCGTGGACGAATGCCACCACATCAGCGCGGTATCCTTCGATGCTATCCTGCGGCGCATGAAGGCGAAATACGTGCTCGGTTTGACAGCGACGCCGATCCGCCGCGACGGCCAGCAGCCCATCATCTTCATGCAGTGCGGGCCGATCCGGCACAAGGCGGCACAACCTGTCGAAGCGCCACACGATCTGGCCGTAACGCCGCAGCTCATCGAGTCACCGATTGCGCTGCCGCCGGATACGGGTATCCAGGACGTGTTCCGGCATCTGGCACAAGATCAGGTCCGCACTGCCGCCATTGCCCTCGCGATCACTGACGCCTTCCAGCAAGGCCGCAAGGTGTTGGTGCTGACCGAGCGCACCGAGCACATCAATGCCATTTGCGCCGCGTTGGCAGACGGAGTTTCAGAGCCGTTCACGCTGCATGGGCGGATGTCGAAGAAGCAGCGCGCCACGCTGATCATTGCGCTCAATGCCCTTCCGCCCGACGCGCCGCGCGTATTGCTGGCCACCGGCAAGCTGGTCGGCGAGGGCTTCGATCATCCGCCGCTGGACACGCTGGTACTGGCGATGCCCGTATCGTGGAAGGGTACGCTCCAGCAGTACGCCGGTCGCCTGCACCGGGAACACGCCAGCAAGAACGACGTGCGCATCATCGACTTCGTGGACACTGGGCATCCGGCTTTGCTGCGGATGTGGGGCAAGCGCCAGCGTGGCTATCGAGCCATGGGCTATCGCATCGAGGGAAGGCAATGACGATCACGAATAACAAAATGCCTATCAACCTCCACGACCTGCTACGCCAACGCACGGTCGAAGGCGAGCGCATCGAATACAAGGCTGGATGGAACCCGGATGCGGTCATCCGCACCCTGTGCGCCTTCGCCAACGACTTCGAGAACCTGGGCGGCGGCTATGTGGTGATCGGGCAGGACTGCGATGCCACCGGCCAGCCTGTGTTTCCGCCGGTCGGCCTGCCCGACAACCAGATCGACAAAATCCAGCGCGAACTGCTGGCGCACTCTCAATTGATCCAGCCGCCGTATTTCCCTGTGTTGAGTATCGAGAAAGTAGAAGGCCGCAACCTGATCGTGTTGCAAGCGCCGGGCGGACAGACGCGCCCCTACAAGGCACCGGAAGCGGTCACGGCCAGCAGGAAAACCTGGCGCTACTACATCCGCCGCTACAGCAGCACGGTCGAGGCCAAGGGTGACACCGAGCAGGAGTTGTTGAGCCTGGCAGCCAAGGTGCCGTTCGATGATCGCTTCAACCAGTTTGCGCGGGTGGATGATCTGTCCAAGCCTTTGATGCAAGCTTTCCTGGAAGAAGTCGGCAGTGCACTGGCAGAAGATGCGCCGGGGCTTTCCGTCGAGGTGCGGGCGGCGACCGCTATGACGAGAAAATCTTCAAGGGGCCACTGGCGCGAATGACGCGCGAAGCGCTGGGCTACATCCAGCGCAACTTTCTGCACGAAACCGTCATCAAGCACCCCGACCGGGCCGAGGCAACGCGGCTGTAGAATTTCCCCTATGCCGCCATCGAGGAGGCCGTGGTCAATGCGGTCTATCACCGCTCCTACGAGGAACGCGAGCCCATCGAGGTACGCATCAGCCACGATGAACTGGTGGTCGTCAGCTACCCTGGTCTGGATCGGTCAATCCGCATGGCAGACCTGAAGGCCGGCCGCGCCGTCAGCCGCCGCTACCGCAACCGGCGCATCGGCGAGTTCCTGAAGGAGTTGGAGATGACCGAGGGGCGCTCCACCGGCATCCCGAAAATCCTCAAGGAGATGACCGCCAACGGCTCGCCCGCGCCGCTGTTCGAGACGAGCGACGACCGGCTGCCGAGGCATCCGCTGGCGCTCGTTCCCACCGACACCGCGCAAGTTGGGACGCTGCTGGCGCGGGTTGAGGGTGAAATGACCCGGCAAGCTATTCAGGACGCACTGGGGCTGACACACCGGGAGCACTTCCGCAAAGTCTACCTGGTCCCCGCGCTGGAACTGGGCGTGATCGAGATGACCCAACCCGACAAGCCCAACAGCCGCAGCCAGCGTTACCGCCTGACGGCCAGCGGGCGACGGTGGCTGGAAGCGCAATCAGGCAGCGGTTCAATCTGAAATCAGCGGGCCTCGATCACCCCTCAACGCCGCTGCGCCAGCGCCGCCGCCAGCCCTGCCAGCACGTCGGCGATGCGGCCGACGGTCTCTGGCTCGGGCAGCGGCAGCTTGAGATGGGCCTGGCCGCTGCGTGGATCGCGCTGCACCCACGGGTGCTCCGCGCCTTCGCCCGGCGGACGGCTGGCCGCCGCCAGAGCATCCACCAGTTGCGCGCCGGCGCCGAGCAGGGCTACCCAGGGATCGTCGGGCGATGCCGTTGTCGATTCGGATATCGCGGCGGCGTGGACCGGGCGGGTGATCTCCTTTTCGATCTTTGGCGTGGCGGTGTCGGGCTGCGGATCGGGCGCTTCCGCCACTTCCACTGCTTCCTGTGCCTGACCTGCAACCGCCGCCATTTCCTCGTCCGCCGCAATCGGCTCGGCGGCCCCGGCCCCGCCCGTCACCGCCTCGACTTCCTTCATGAAGCGGCTCAGGCGTGTGCCTTCCTCGATGGTGCCGCGGGCGACGAAGTTGACCACGCGGATCGGGCGTTGCTGGCCAAGGCGGTGGATGCGCGCCACGCGCTGTTCCAGCACCGCCGGGTTCCACGGCAGGTCGATGTTCACCAGCGTCGCGGCGCATTGCAGGTTGAGGCCGGTGCTGCCGGCGTCGGTGGCCAGGAACAGGCGGCAGCCCGGGTCGTCGCGGAAACGGTCGATCAGCGCCTGGCGCTTGGGCGACGGCACTCCGCCATGGAACAGCACATGACCCCAGCCACGCGCCTCGAAGCGGCGGATCAATACTTCGTGCATACGCAGCCACTGGCTGAATACCACGACTTTTTCATCCGGATCCGCAAGCAGTTCGTCGAGCAGCGCAGTCAGTTCGTCGGCTTTGACGCCGTGGTCGGTTTCCTGGTCGAGCAAGTAGCTGCTGTCGCAGGCCATGCGCATGTTCTGCAGCGCGCAGGTAAGGCGCCGCTGGTCGGATTCGGACAGGAAGCCGGTGTTGCGCCAGCGATGTACGACGCGCGCAGCGATCTGGGCGTTGTCCTCGTGCAGCGCCGCCTGCAATTCGGTCATCGGCACCAGCACCTGCTGGTCGGTGCGCGCGGGCAGTTGCGTCAGCACTTCGGATTTGCGGCGGCGGATCAGGATCGGCGCCAGCGTGTTGCCGATGCGGTCCAGCCCGGTGTAGCCGGTCACCCGGCCACTGTCGTCGCGCAGCGTGTGCTCGTGCATCAGCTTCCAGGTCGGACCGAGGCGGTGCTGGTCGACGAACTGCACGATGGAGATCAGTTCCTCCAGCTTGTTTTCCAGCGGCGTGCCGGTGAGCACGATGGCGTAGGGGCTGTCGATGCGCTTGATGGCGCGGGCGGCGAGGGTGTTCCAGTTCTTGACCCGCTGCGCCTCGTCGACGATCACCAGCTCCGGCGCCCAGTCCTGGATCAGATCCAGGTCGCTGCGCAGCTTCTCGTAGTTGGTGATCAGGCAGGACGCACCGTTCTGGGTGCCGCTCCGGGCATCGCTTGCGAACAGCGCGCGCCGTGCCGTGCGCCCGCCTTCGAGCACCTGCGCCTCGCGCCCGGCGAAGCGCGCGATCTCGCGCTGCCACTGGTACTTGAGCGAAGTCGGGCAGATCACCAGCACCCGGCGTACGCCGAAATGGCGGGCGAAGATCTCGGTCGCGGCGATGGCCTGGATGGTCTTGCCCAGACCCATGTCGTCGCCGATCAGCGCGCGCCCGGCCGCCGCCGCGAACAGCGCGCCCTCGGCCTGGTACGGATACAGCGGCACCTTGACCAGTTTCGCCAGCGCCGGATCGACTGCACCCTGCGGGAAGGCCTTGGCCAGCACCTCGCGGCGGTGCTGCGCATCGCGCAGGCCGGCCAGGTGATTGCGCGCCGCCTCGTCGACGCGCAGTTCATGGGCACGCCTTGCGCACGACGCGGCCAGCCGCCGCACGGCTTCGGCGCAGCCGGCATCGAGCGGGCGGTGTCCGTCACTACCATCGGCGTCGATGCCGAAGTCACGGCCGGCCAGCTTCACCACCGCTGGCGGAGCATCGCTGCCCAGGCGCAGATGCAGGCTGCGCGGATGGCCCGGGTGCAGGTGCAGTTCGCTGTACGGCGGACGAAACCCGCGCCGCAACGCCGCCCTGGCGCCACGCTTGCGCTCCAGTCGCGCGAGCACGAACTCGATGTGCTTGCAGGTCCCCAGCTCGTTGGTGCGGAAATCCGCGCAGTCGCACAGGTTCTCACCCGGCGACAGGCCGCGGATATGCACCCGGTACGCGCCGCCGCTCTCGGGATTGCCCACCCGGAACTCGGAGAACAGTGGCTCGTCGCCAAGATTCTTCAGCGTGAACGCCTGTTCCCGACCGAACTGGCGCCGCAGCGTGCGCTGCCAGTCCTCCGGGGCCATCCCCTCCGGCGCCTTGCGCGGCGACAGACGCGGTTCAGCTTTTTTCTTGCGCGGTTTTTTCGCGGCAGCGCGAGTCGTGAGTTTGGCGGTGGTGGAAGAACGGCTGGTTTTGGACATGGGGGTTGAGTACCGGCGGGATGTTGCTTTACAAGCGCATCAGTGTAGCAAGCTTTCAAGCGGATGCTGCATGAACAGCGGGTTCCGGCGGGATCGCATCAACGCCTGCCGGAGGCGCCCCACAATCGGATGTCGCAATGGAGATGGCCATGCCACTGGCACAACTGCAGCCGCTAACTTCCCGCGCCGACCACTCGCCGGCAGCGTTCAATCACTGCGCTCATCTGCCGCGCCGTGGCACGGCGAATGGGGTAGGCAGAGGCCCGCAGCTCGAAACTATCAGCCTCGGCCGCCATGCGCTCGATGGCTTCCCTGGCAAAGCGCTCCGGTACGCCCCCTTCCGAGGCCAAACGCTGCAGATGGTGGTATTCCACCCTGTCGCCCTCGCCGCAGACATCCATATGATGCTGGCCGCCAGGGCCATCGCTGAACGTCAGGTCAAAGACCGGCGCCAACCGCCAGCGGCGATCCTGTCCAAGCCGCCAGGCAAAATTCTTGGGATGATCGTCGCGGTTGTGGAACAGCACATTGAACACCGCTCGCGTATAGGCTTTTCTCACCTCGCGCTCGTCGCGGGTCAACAGCCGGGTGGCGCGCAGCAGAGTGGTGTAATCCGTGCTGCCCGGCAGGCGGAAATTCACTTGCATCAGTCCCGCCAGGCTGTGCACCGGCACCCTCAAGCCCTGCTCGCGGTCGAAACGCGCCACAGCGAAGGCAGCCAGGCCAGGCGACAGGTCAAAACAGGCGCTCTCTGGCATGTCCAGCCCGCAATCCCGCGCCAGATCGGCATAAAGCTGCTCGATGGCACACACTTCCTTGTGTTCGCCCTGGGCCTGGAATTTCACCAGCCAGGGCTCTCCCGGCGCATCACTGCGGGTGCTGATCCGGTTGTTTCGGACGTCATGCTGCACCAGCGCCTTGGGACGCGCGCCCTGCGGAGAACCGCCCACCAGCGCCAGTTCGCGCAACGCTTCCGTCGCTTCCCCCGCCAGTACCTGCTGGCTCTGCTGCGCCAGCGCCAGCAACGGCCAGTCCGGCTCGCTGGCATCAACGGCAACGGAAGGTACAAAGCGCAAGGCACCCAGCGCCCGGTCACCGATAAAACCCAACCGATCCAACGGGCCGGGGTGACGGACGCCCTGCTGGCGGAACAGCCTGTCCATCAGCAGCAGGCCCCAGCCATCGGGCAGACTATCGGCGATCAGGCCCGGCAAACGGTGCTGGAACGGCGGAAAATCGCCATAAGCCTGTGCGCGCAACCTCAGGTGCAGCGGCGACAACTCCAACCCCTGTGCCAGGGCATCGGCGGAGTACTCGAACAGCAGGGCCGCGCCGTCATCGGCCAAGGTACCCAGCGGCCAGTCCTCGCCCCAGCCACAGTAATGTACGACCAGCTTCTTCACCGGCGCGGCCTGCGCGGCGCCCGCTGCCGCCGGGCCTGTGCGGCTTGTTCCATCTCGGCGATGGACTGGCGCTTGAGCGCGAACAAGGGCTGCAACTCTTCCACCAGTCCCAGCGCCTGGGTCACGCGCACCAGGGTCTCAAGGGACGACCGACCGCTGTTTTCCAGTTTGCGCACCGCCCCCAGCGATAATCCCGCCATGGCGGCCAGTTCATGCTGCGGCAACGCCTGCGCCAACCTCTGGGCGCGCAAACGCTCACCCAGTTGTTGGAGGATTTCATCGACGGAGGCCAGTATAAAATTCATATATATGTACTTAAATGACATTTTTTCAAATTAAAAGACATTATAGTGTCTATTATTTTTGGTGTCTTGAATATTGTTTACTACAGGCACAGGTCGATCCGGGCAATGACGTTGCCGTTCTTATAAACATTGCGCAGACGGTGGGCACCAAGCACCAAATTTATTAGTAAAATAAAAAATAATTTAGTAAATATATTGACAGCTTATCTAGCCAAGCATAAAGTTGAAAACTCGCCCAGAAAATTTACTAAATTTTGAGGTTACACATGGATAGCGATGCTTTGATACATCTGGCACTGAACACCTTGTCCTGCCCACAAAAGGAACTGGCTGCACTCCTGGGTGTTTCACCCACCCAGATCAGCAAATGGAAGAAAGGTGAGCATATGTCTCAGGAAATGGAAGACAAGATTCGAGCAATTACCCAGATCGGTGACCGTGATGCCCGCTTTGTTCTTTGGTGTGGCTCGATCGAAACCGCCATCAAATGGGAACGGCTGATTCACTATCTTGCGGAATTGGCCAGGTATGGTGACGAAACCGGTTACGACACCGAGCCTCTGAACGATGATCTGGGACTTTTGTGCTGGAATACCTTTTATACGCTCAAGGAGATGGGAGTCGATATTCCGAAAGGGTTTCCCGAAGAACTGGAGATTATTCCAGATAGCCACGACGATGACGCCTGGGAGCTGGATATCGACGAAAATCCCTATTCCTCTCTGATTTATGCAATCTATAAATCACTGACGGATGTCTATGGGTTCTACGCCGCTTATGTAAGCGATTTGATGTTTGACGAAGATTTGGATCTGTACAGCACCCCTGCTGAAAATATTGAGCCCTGCCTGATGCTGCTTGCGGCCAGCAAGGTGGATGTGGAGGAGCGATTCGCAGAAAATATCCAGAAGTTCAGGCGTCAGACCATCAAAGACTACGAAGAATGGCTCACAATCGTCAAGAACAGGGCCTTTCGCGCAGGCATCCCCCTGCGAGCCGAGCTTCTTGATATGGTCTATGGTTCACACGACGAAATCGGTCATGAGGCAGAGGCCGAGAGCCTGGGTATCAATACCTCACGCATACATCCCGATATCTACATGAATGAATTATTGGTTGGGATGCGCATCATTCATCAAGTGTTGCCTGCCATCCTGAATAAGCTGGGAATTGAAGAAGAGTTTCAATTGGATCCCTCGGAACTTCAGCTGAACCGCAACCCGAGATGACAGCTTGGAGGTTAACCTAGACGTATCACTTCCCAATACAGAAACTCGAGAAAATCCGTCCAAGAAGATCATCCGTGGTGAATTCACCCGTGATTTCCCCAAGCTCCCGCTGAGCCAGACGCAGGTCTTCCGCCACCAGCTCACCCGCCCTGGCTTCCCGCAATTGGTGTTGGGCCTGAGCGAGCTTCTCCTTGGCCCGGTGCAGTGTATCCAGATGGCGGCGGCGAGCCATGAAGCTGCCTTCACCCGTGTTTTCGAAGCCCATGCAGTCCTTGAGGTGCTCTCTGAGCACGTCGAGCCCTTCCCCGGTCTTGGCGGAAATCAGCAATTTGGGGACATCCCCACCACCAAAGCCCACCGGCGGCTGATCCAGGCGGTCGATCTTGTTGAACACCAGGGTGACATTGTCCCGCTCAGGGAAGCGCTCGAAAAAGGCGGGCCAGATTTCCCGCACACCGATATGGGTGCCTTCGGTGGCATCCGCCAGAAACAGGATACGGTCGGCTTTTTCGATTTCCAGCCAGGCACGACGGATGCCTTCCTGCTCGACCGGGTCGGCGCTTTCGCGAATGCCTGCCGTGTCGACGAAGTGCAGCGGCATGCCGTCGAGGTTGATCGATTGGCGCAGCACGTCTCTGGTGGTGCCGGCAATATCGGTGACGATGGCGGTGTCACTGCCGGACAAGGCATTGAGCAGGCTCGATTTACCGGCGTTGGGTTTGCCGGCGATGACCACCGTCATGCCTTCGCTGAGCAGCAGGCCCTGGCGGGCACTTGCCAGAGTTTCCTCGAGGCTGGCGGCCAGGGCATCGAGCTGCTCCTGCACTTTGCCATCAGAGAGGAAGTCGATTTCCTCATCGGGAAAGTCGATGGCCGCCTCGATATAGATCCGCAGATGAATGAGGTCTTCCACCAGTTGATGAATGCGGCTGGAAAACTCTCCCTGCAGCGAGCGTATCGCGCTGCGCGCGGCCTGGCGGGTACTGGCGTCGATCAGGTCGGCGATAGCTTCGGCCTGGGCCAGGTCGATCTTGCCATTGAGGAATGCGCGTTGGCTGAACTCCCCGGGATTGGCCAGACGCGCGCCCAGTTCCAGGGTGCGCTGCAGCAGGGCGTCCATCACCACCGGACCACCGTGTCCCTGGAGTTCGATTACGTCTTCGCCGGTAAAGGAATGAGGTGCAGGAAAGTACAGCAGCAGGCCTTCGTCGATGGTGTCGCCCGCGCCATCGAGAAAGCGGGTGAAGCAGGCCTTGCGGGGCTCGGCACCCGCAGCACCGAGCATGTCGAGCAAGGGCATGAGGGCTGGCCCCGAGATCCGCACAATCCCCACCCCGCCCCTGCCGGGTGGGGTGGCAACGGCGGCGATGATATCGCCATCGCCAAATCCGGCGCGGCTCATGGCGGCGCCTCGCTCAGCCCTTGGCTTCGATCTTGCGGGTGATGTACCACTGCTGAGCGATGGACAACAGTGAGTTGACTGTCCAATAGAGCACCAGACCCGCGGGGAAGAACGCGAACAGGAAGGAGAAGGCTACCGGCATGATCTTCATCACCTTGGCCTGCATGGGATCGGGCGGCATGGGCTGCAGCAGTGTGGTGATATACATGCAGATACCGTTGAGCACCGGCAGCACGAAGTAGGGATCTTTCACCGAGAGGTCGGTAATCCACAGAATCCAGGGCGCCTGGCGCAATTCGACACTTTCAAACAGCACCCAATAGAGCGCGATGAACACCGGCATCTGTACCAGAATGGGCAGGCAGCCGCCGAGGGGGTTCACCTTCTCTTTCTTGTAGAACGCCATCATTTCCTGGGACAGCTTCTGGCGGTCGTCACCATAGAGATCCTTGAGGCGCGCCATTTCCGGCT
>CAYXXZ010000011.1:0-51576 GCA_964469165.1 uncultured Porticoccaceae bacterium | reverse complement strand
CGATCACGTAGATCAGATTGGACTTGGCGCCGTTGGACATGAAGCACTTGTTGCCATTGATCACATAATGATCACCGTCGAGACGGGCCGTCGTGCGAATCGACACCACGTCGGAGCCGGAGTCCGGTTCGGTCATGGCGAGACACTGGATCAGCTCACCGGAGAGAATGCCGGGAAAATACTTCTGCTTCTGCTCTTCGGTGCCGTAATCCACCAGAAAGCCGGTCATGATGTCGGTGGTGATGCAGGAACCGATGGAGGCGCCCTCGGGAAGACGGCCAAGCTCTTCGGAAATCACCAGTACCGCCAGGGGGTCGGCGCCGGCGCCGCCGTACTCTTCGGGAATTTCCAGGCCCAGCAGCCCGGCGTCACCGGCCTTGCGCCAGAAGTCCCGGTCCAGCCCCTTGCCATCGAACTCCTTGTAGCGGGGTACCAGCTCCTTTTCGAGAAAGCCGCGCACAGAGCGGCGGAACATTTCGAGCTCTTCGCCATAGGGTGATTCTTCAACCATCATTACCGTATCTCCCGAGTAAAATTTTGTGTCAAGGGGCGCAACTATAACTCTTGCCGAGCGGCAAGCCAATTACCACAAACGCCAGCGCGAGGGTGAAGAGCAGCCTCGGCGGCGGCGGGAAAGCAGGCCGAAAATCCCTGATGAGACAGGCACCACGCCCGCCATTCGCGGGGCAATGCAGCGCGCCGAGTGGCCGAAAAAGTGCGCAGGCGCCACGTCGAAAGCGGACAAAACGTCAAAAATCCGTACATTTTCTCTTCAAAAGCCCGGAAATGGTCACTTTCATGCGCCATCATGTTGCAGAAAAACAGGCAATCGTGGTGCAATCCCACCCCCCCGAGAAATGCTTAGCCCGCAGGCCCGGTACTGTCCCCATTTAATGCGACCATGGAGTCCCGCCATGCCTTTCAGTCTTGACGAAAAACTTGAGCCCATCTTTCACGATGTGCTGCGCCGCAATCCCGGTGAAACCGAATTTCACCAGGCCGTCCACGAAGTGCTGGAAACCCTCGGCCCGGTACTGGTGAAGTACCCCGAATTCGCCGACAAGAAAATCATCCAGCGCATCTGTGAGCCCGAGCGCCAGATCATTTTTCGCATTCCCTGGCAGGATGACAAAGGCGAGATTCACATCAACCGCGGTTTCCGTGTCCAGTTCAACAGCACCCTCGGCCCCTATAAAGGGGGCATGCGCTTCCATCCCTCTGTTTACCTGGGCATCATCAAGTTCCTGGGCTTCGAGCAGATCTTCAAGAACGCCCTCACCGGCATGCCCATCGGCGGCGGCAAGGGCGGCAGCGACTTCGACCCCAAGGGCAAGTCCGATGACGAGATCATGCGCTTCTGTCAAAGCCTGATGACCGAGCTGTACCGCCACCTGGGCGAGTACACCGACGTGCCCGCCGGCGACATCGGCGTGGGCGGTCGCGAAATCGGCTATCTGTTCGGCCAGTACAAGCGCATAACCAACCGCTACGAATCCGGCGTCTTCACCGGCAAGGGTCTCAACTGGGGCGGCAGTCTGGTGCGCACCGAAGCCACCGGCTACGGCACCGTATTCTTCACCCATGAAATGCTCAAGGCCCGCGGCGACTCTCTGGATGGCAAGAAAGTCGTGGTATCCGGCTCCGGCAACGTCGCCATCTACGCCATCGAGAAAGCCACGGAACTGGGCGCCACGGTGATCGCCTGTTCCGATTCCGGCGGTATCGTGGTCGACGAGAAGGGGCTCGACCTCGATTTGATCAAGCGTATCAAGGAAGTCGAGCGGCGCCGCATCTGTGTGTATGCCGAAGAGAAGAAATCCGCTCGCTACATCGAGGACGGCAACATCTGGACCATTCCCTGCGACGTAGCGCTGCCCTGCGCCACCCAGAACGAGCTCAACGGCAAGGATGCTCAGGCCCTGGTGAAGAACGGCTGTATCGCCGTCGCCGAGGGCGCCAACATGCCCACCACCCCCGAGGGTATTCAGGTATTCCAGGCCTCCAAGATCGCCTACGGTCCCGGCAAGGCCGCCAACGCCGGCGGCGTCGCCACCAGTGCCCTGGAAATGCAGCAGAACGCCAGCCGCGATTCCTGGAGCTTCGAGTTCACCGAGAAACGTCTCCAGGACATCATGGTCAACATCCACAGAAACTGCTACGAAACAGCCGAAGAATTCGGTATGCCCGGCAACTATGTGGCCGGCGCCAACATCTCCGGCTTCATCCGCGTGGCGAAAGCCATGACCGCCATGGGCCTGATCTGACTCGTCGCACGCTTCAGAGGCGGCGCAAGCTCTAAGCCATAAGCTTTAAGCCGGAGCACGGCAAGAACCGAGTCTTGCCAGAGTTCAACTTAGAGCTTACAGCTTATGGCTAAACGCACTTCTGCCTGCGTGCACGAACAATCACCCCCGCCCGATGAACGACGCGATGCCGTGCTCTTCGAGGGCGGCGAGGGCTTCCGCCAGCGCTGCGTCATCCGTGTCGAACGGGTCTTCCCACATGGTGGAATTGTTGCCTTCATCGACGATTTCCAGCAGCCAGCCGCCTTCGTCATCTTCATAGATCTCTATCTTCACCCATTGCCCGCCCTGCTCGAAGGATTGGCTCAAGGGAGACATCTTCACATCGTAATCGTCGCTCATATCGTGCTTCATTCCAGTGATGTTGGAAAAAATGGAAGCTCTGGCGCGCCGTTCCACCTGGCTCGGCGCGCCCTATCGATCCCAGACCGCAAAACTGTCTACTCGCTGTCGCCGCCCCCTGTTTCACTCTCGCCGCCCAGCGCTTCCAGCAGCGCGGGGATGAACCTGGCAAACTCACCGGTCATCAGGGCAAAGTCCGCGTCGAACTGCTCGCTGGCGCTGTCCGCATCGATCTCATCGATGCGTTCGTTGATCAGGTCACCGAGGCGCAGGCGTCGAACCACCAGCTTTTCGTCCACGACACACTCGATGCCGCCGCCCCAGGCCAGTTCCATTTTCGTGACGTACATTCCCGTTTCCAGATGGTTGAGAATTTCCGCGGCAAACAGATCCTGGTTGCGACAGCGGATCAACGCGCTCTCGTCGGATTTGTCGCGCAGGTCGCACTCACCGCCCACCGCGAAGCCGGCGGCGGCCTGCTGCTCGCGCAGCCAGCCGGTCAATACGGCGGGAATCGGGTTGCGGGTCTTGAGCGGCACCACCGGCAGCGATCCGAGGCGCTCGCGCAGCTCGCTCAACAATTCCTCCGCACGCGAGTGAGAAGTTGTGTTGACCACCAGCAGGCCATCTCGTGGGTCGATGTAGGCGTAGAGCCTGGACGTTCTGGTGAACGCCCGCGGCAGCAGCTCGAAAATGATCTCGTCCTTGAGCTCGGAGCGCTCCTTGCGGCCCAGCTTGCGGTCTTCATTCTCTTCGATTTCCGCAACCTTTTCCGCCAGCACCTCATTGACCACGCCGCCCGGCAGCAACTTTTGCTGGCGCTGCAGACACACCATGATGAAACCGTTGGCGGCATGCACCAAAGGGCTGTCGTCGCCACCACAAGGCGGCACCCATCCCAGCGTCACCAGGTCCTGACTGCCACAAGGGCTGAAAATCTTTTCGGCGAGAAGGTCGTGAAGCGCTTCGGGAGCGAGGGTGAACGGCTTGTTGAAACGGTAGATCAGCAGGTTCTTGAACCACATGAGGAGAGCGGCCTTATGTCAGGGAAATTTTTGGCCGGCCATTGTAATCAAAAACGTTGCGAGGGTCGCTCCGCTGCGCAAAAGTGACGAAAGCTGTTGCTTCTCTGAGTTTCACGTAAAAGCCGAGGCGCTGCGACCCTTGAACTATCCGCTTCTCGCTGTATGGCCAGTGTGCCGCTGTTGCCGTGGGCTCCCACGTGCAACGTGCAACGTGAAACTCAGACAGACAGCCCCGCCTCACTGCTGATCGGCGCGCTCCACCCGTGCGTACACTTCGCTACTGCCATCGGACTTGAGCAGCAGCACATCGTAGGCGTCGAACCTGTCGCCCATCTCCATGCCGGGGCTGCCGATGGGCATGCCCGGCACCGCGAGGCCGATGGCATCTTGCGGTGGATTCGCCAGAAACGCCTCGACGTAACGTGCCGGGATGTGACCCTCGAAGACGTAGCCGTCCCCCATCACCGCCGTATGGCAGGACTGATAACGGGGCTCGACACCCAGTTTCGCCTTGACCGCGTTGAGGTCGGCGGGGTGATGAACCACGGCGCTGTAACCGCGCTCGTCCATGTGCACCATCCAGTCCTCGCAGCATCCGCAGGTCGGGCTCTTGTAGAGATCGTACGAAGCCAGGGTCGCGCCCTCCCGCGTATCGTCGGCTATCTTCTCCGCTTCGCTGCAACCGGCGGAAAAAAATAGCGCCAGGACGAAGGCCTGGAAAAATACCCGCTTGAAAATCATCATGGTCTCGTCTCCACAAACCGGGAAAAAGGCTTTCCCGGGATTATAAAATCGTCCGGCGCGCCGGAAACCCGTTCTCGCAACGCGAAGATGGCTTGAGCGTAGGGGCAATTCATGAATCGCCCCTACGGTGGGGATTCCATCTGCTCGCCAAGCGCCGCCAGCAGCAAACGCAGCTGGTTGCTCTCGGCTTCGTTCAACGGGCGTTTCAGGAGCTTGCGCAGCCAGAACAGCAATTGCACCTGCTGCTTCTGCTCCAAGCCATCCAGCCACTGCGACAAGTCCTGAGGTTTCAGCGCCAGGGCATCGCGGCGCGCATGGTTGCGCTGGCGCACCTGATACCAGCTGCGCAGCGCGCGGCCCGTGAGCGCCACGGCAAAATCCAGGCTCGACACTGGCCCCAGCTGCCACTCCTCGTAGCCGGGCACCCGCGAAATCAGCTCGAAACTGAGCGCGTCGCGGCCCGCGAAACCACCGGCGAGCCCGCCAAGTGTACCGCCGATCAGCGCGCCCATCATCAAGGAAGCTCCACCCGTGGCGGCATCCAGCACCAGACCCGAAGCAGCGCCGGCGCCGGCACTCAGCGATGCGAGACGGCGCCGCGACAGCCCCCAGGCGCGCCACTGCCGGGCGTCGCTGATGTCCTCGGCGCGCAACGGCTGCCATTCGCTGTCCCAATCGAGCTTGTCGTGACCGTAAAGCTCGGCCAGGCGGCTTTGCAGAGCGCTCTCGCGGCGCTGCAGTTCGCGGTTGTACTGGGCGATGCCGGTGGCGCGCAACTGGTCGCGGGGGCCCGCCACCGGCAGGTGAATACTGAACCGCAATACCGATCCCAGGTAATCCGCAAGAATGTCGGCGGCCTGCTGGTGGCGCGCGTCGCGCTGCTGGCTGAGGGCGTCGACGCTGCGCAACAGGCCACTGCGCCAGGGGGGATGGATTTCCGCCATGGCGCGCAGCAACGCGAGATGCTGGGCAAAGGGTGCCAACAGCGGGTTGAAGGTGCGCACCAGCGAAAAATACTGTTGCAGCGCCGCCTGCCACTCTGCCTCGAACCTGGCCTCGGCCATCGGGTTGAGCAGCGCCAGGCGCGGCTGCGCGCTCCACGACAACAGGGTCAATTCCGCCTCGAAAGTAGCATCGAACGGCTGGCTGGCGTCCACCACGTAAACGATGCCGGCACCTGCCAGCACCGGCGTGAGCAATGCGCAATCATCGGCAAAGCGGGGATCGTCGCGGTGCCGCTCGACGAAGGCCGCCAGTGCCGCGGGGCGTTGCGCGGCGCCTTCGCTGTGCTCGGCGCACCACGCCAATATCTGGCGCGGCCTCTGAAAACCCGGCGTATCCACCAGTTCATACAGAATCTCACCGTCCAGCAACAGGCGGTAGCTGTGGGCCTGGCGGGTGGTGCCGCTGATCGCCGACACCGCGATGTGGTCGTCTTGTACCAGGGTGGACACCACGCTGGACTTGCCCTGATTGGGGTGCCCAACCACGGCGAACAGGGGAAGACCGGGCTCAGGCATCGACACCTCCACCCTGGCGCAGCAATTGCAACGTCAGCGGAAGGCGGTTGCGTTCGAGAAACACGCCCCAGGTATGACGCAGGGCGTCGAGGCGTGCCTCGTCCTGCTGTCCTTCATTGAGCAGAACCACCAGCTGCGGCTCGCCACCGCTGGCGCAGTGCAAGTGCAGCAGGTCGGCGAGATCCCCGGTGGGAACCGCATGGCCCGCCACATACCAGCGCCGCAAGCGGCGCGCCGCGGTGCGGACACGAGCCTCGTCACTGCGCTGGTCGTCGGCGCCGAGCGTGACATCTTCGCCGCCCGCTCCGGCCGCTGCCAGGCGCCAGCGAAATCCGGGCTCCGGCGCCAGAGTGGTGACCAGCGGAAAGTCGTGCCCGGCGGGTTCCACCGGCGGTTGCTCGGGTTGCAGGGCGCGGTAGCGCACGTCGGGCTCGCGCGCCTGCGCGAACAACAGCCGCAAGTGCTGGTTGTGCTCCGGCCAACGGGCGATGCGCTGCGCCAGACACCACTGGCACAGGGCCAGCAGGACGACCCAGGGCAGCAATACCCACAGGCCCACCACCTGACTCAGCCACAACGCCCATTGATGACTGTCGGCCAGCACCGCGCCCTGCCACCCGGTGATCGCCCCGGCCTCGGCGGCGCGCACCACCGCCGCTGAAGGCACATCGAGCAAACCCAGGGAGAGCGCGCCAAATAACGCTGCGACACTTTCGGATACCGCCGTCACGGACGTGCTCCAATAGAAAATCACCTGCCGGGTCAGCAGCGCCAGCCACAACCAGGCCAACCCGGCAATGCAGAACAGTCCTTGATTGAGCAGCGCCTGGCGCGCGCACCACAGGCCGATGACCCTGTCGTCGTGGTGGCTGAGCAAAAGCCGCCACCAGGGGCCGCGCCCCGAAACGAGTGCAGACAGTGCCGTCCACGCCAACAGCACCAGGGGCACAAAGACGAAGACCAGCAGAAAGAGTAAAAGATGGACACCGCTGCGCTGGGGCCACAGCATCAGAGCGGTGAGGGCGAGCGGCCCGTTGAGCAGCGCCAGCAGCGGCCACAACCGCGCCAGACGCAGACGCCGAGGCTCTGGCAGGGGCTCGGCGGCGGCGAGGAACGCACGCCAGTCGCGCACCGCCGTACGCGGTGCATCCTGTGCCGCCAGCCAGCGCAGGCCGAGGCTGAAAGCGCGTCCGCTGGAAGATCGTTCCATCAATCGAGCCGCTGACCGCGCAGGCGCAAGGCGTTGCCGATCACGGAGGCGGAGCTGAAGCTCATCGCCAGGGCCGCAATCATTGGCGAGAGCAACAACCCGAACACCGGATAAAGCACGCCCGCGGCAATGGGCACGCCGAGGCCGTTGTACACCAGGGCAAAGGTCAGGTTTTGCCGCATGTTGCCCACCGCGGCGTCGGAAATGGCGCGCGCCCGCGCGATGCCGAGCAGGTCTCCCTTGACCAGGGTGAGCGCGGCGCTGCCCATGGCCACGTCGGTGCCCGTGCCCATGGCGATGCCGACATCCGCCTTGGCGAGTGCGGGCGCATCGTTGATACCGTCGCCCGCCATCGCCACGATGCCGCCTTCGGCCTGAAGGCGCTCGACCAATGCGAGCTTGTCCGCCGGGCGCATGTCGCCGTGCACTTCATCGATACCGAGCAGACGGCCCACGTGTCTCGCGGTGATCTCGTTGTCGCCACTGGCCATGACCACGCGAATACCCTCACGTTGCAGGCGTGCGAGCGCCTCCGCACTGCTTTCCTTGACCGGATCGTGCACCGCGACGAGCCCGGCGAGACGGCCATCCACCGCCAGAAACATCACCGTCGCGCCTTCCGCGCGCAGCCGCTGCGCCTGGCTGTCACGCGCATCGAACGTCACGCCGAGCGCTTCCATCATGGCCTGATTGCCCAGCGCCAGGGCATGGCCTTCGACACGGCCGGTGACGCCTTGGCCAACCACGGCGGTGAAATCCTCGGCATGCGCCAATGCCAGCCCGCGCGCCTGGGCACCCGCGACGATGGCCGCCGCAAGGGGATGCTCACTGCCCAGATCGAGGCTTGCCGCCAGGCGCAGCACCTCATTCTCGCCGAGATCGGCAAACGCCACCACATTGCGCAGCCCCGGCTTGCCGGTGGTGAGGGTGCCGGTCTTGTCCACCACCAGGGTATCGACGCGGCGCAATTGCTCGATGGCCTCCGCATCCTTGAAAAGCACGCCCTGGGTGGCGGCGCGGCCGGTGGCCACCATGATCGACATCGGCGTGGCCAGGCCAAGGGCGCAGGGGCAGGCGATGATCAATACCGCGACGGCATTGATCAGGCCATACACCCAGCTCGGCTGCGGCCCCAGCAATCCCCAGGCGAAGAAGGCGATGAGCGCCACCGCCACCACGGCGACCACGAAATATCCCGCCACCAGGTCCGCGAGACGCTGCATGGGCGCGCGCGAGCGCTGCGCCTGGCCAACCATCTGCACGATCTGGGCGAGCACGGTGTCGTGCCCGACCCGCGCGGCGCGCATGATCAGCGCACCGCTGGTGTTGAGGCTGGCGCCGATCAACTTGTCGCCGACGGCCTTGCCGACCGGCAGCGATTCGCCGGTGAGCATGGATTCGTCCACCGCGCTGCGGCCCTCCACCACCTCGCCGTCGACAGGAACCTTTTCGCCGGGGCGCACCCGCAGCACATCACCGACGTGCACCTCGTCGAGCGGCACATCTTCCTCGCTGCCGTCCTCGTTGATACGGCGTGCGGTTTTCGGCGCCAGCCCCAGCAGGGCGCGGATGGCATCGGAGGTGCGCTCGCGCGCCTTCAGCTCCAGCAGTTGTCCCAGCAGCGTCAAGGAAATGATCACCACCGCCGCCTCGAAATACACCGCCATGCGACCGTGCGCGACAAAGGACTCGGGGAACAGACCCGGCGCCACCGTGGCCACGACACTGTAGGCAAAGGCCGCACCGGTACCGAGGCCGATCAGCGTCCACATGTTGGGACTCAGATTTCGTATCGACTGGACACAGCGCTTGAAGAACACGGCCCCGCCCCACAACACCACCGGCAGCGACAGCACCAGTTCCACCCAGCTCTGGATTTGTGGCGCCATCAGATTCAGGTAGTGACCGAACATGGCGAGCACGAACACCACGGCGGTGAACGGCAGGGTTATCCAGAAGCGGCGTCGAAAGTCGGTCAGCTCCGGATTTTCGCCGTCGTCGAGGGACGGCATTTCAGGTTCCAGCGCCATGCCGCACTTGGGGCAGTCACCCTGATGATCCTGGCGAATTTCCGGGTGCATCGGGCAGGTGAAGATGGTGCCCGGCGGCGCCGGGGTGTCGTCTTTCGGCTTGGGATCGAGGTAGGTTTGCGGCGCGGCGGCAAATTTCTCACGGCAGCGCACGCTGCAGAAATAGTAGTCGGTGCCCTCGTGGGCGAAGTGATGGGACGACTGCGACGTGACGGACATCCCGCACACCGGATCTTTCAAACCATCGATGGCTTCGTCGCTGTTGTGGTCAGAGTGGCAACAATGGTGTGACTCGCTCATGGTTGTAACCTTTCGTCAACGCGGTTGGGAACGGCGGAGGCTGCGCTTGTCCGCACCTTGCTCATTGGCTTCGATCAAGCGGCACACAGACAGCCCGTCCGGCACGCTGTCGGGCAGCGCGCGCCACTGTTCGACGGCATCTTCCATGCGATCGCAGAGCGCCGTGAGTCGCGCAATGGTATCCCGGGTCTCGGCAATGCTCTGCTCCAGCAGATCCCGCACACGCGGGCAGGGTGACTTGTGATCGTCGGCATCGGCAAAGATCTGCTTGATGTCGCCGAGGTGAAACCCCAGTTCGCGCGCGGTGCGGATGAAGCGCAGCCGCGCCAGCGCCGTCACATCGAACATCTGGTAGCCGTTGTCCGGATTGCGCCGCGCGCTGATCAGGTCCAGCGCCAGGTAGTGGCGAATGGTGTCGCGGGTGACTTCAGCTTGCGCCGCCAGCTCACCGATCTTCATGGCTGTCCTCCACTTGTCACAGCGAGACTACAACCGAAGGGTAACCCAATGGTCAAGGAATTGCCTGTGAAATGACGTTACAGGAGCCTGTTTACACATCAGTCAGAAACTTGGCGGGTTATTGTTGAGCTATAAGCTGTAAGCTCTAACTTGAACTCTGGCAGGACTCTATTCTTGCAGTGCTCCTGCTTGAAGCTTATGGCTTACAGCTCGCATTCAAAATCTCCCCCAACAGGCTCCAGCAGCATGAGCAATAGAACCAACATCATTCTCAAAAATCTGCCTCCAACCTATATTCCCATGGGCGGCATCGACTGGTGCGTTGGGTGCAATCCCCCTCCCGGCAACCGCACAGCCACTATTCAATGGACCCGCTATCGCTGAGTTCCCTTGTAGGTTGAGCTGAGGAACGAAGCCCAACAGGTTCAGGGTAGATGCGCTCCACAGGTGTTGGGCTTCGTTCCTCAGCCCAACCTACAAACGCGCATTGCATGTTTCCCGGTGGCCAGTGATCCCGCTTCAATGAGCTCGAACGGATTTAAGGGGCAGAAACAAACGGCGGCTTTCCGAGCTGAGTGGCGAAAAGCCAAATTGTTCATAGAAGCCCTGCGCGCGCTCGTCGATAGCGTCGACGACCAGTGCGTAAATGGCAATCTCGCCGCTGACGGCCAGCGTTCGCTTGATGGCATCGACCAACAACATTCTGCCTACCCCATGGCTCCGAGCTACCTGGCTGACAGCCAGCCTGCCGAGCAAGGCTGCCGGAATCGGGTGCCTGGGGAGCTTGCGCGCAAGCCTTTCAGGTAACTGACCGAGGTCAAGAAACAGGCTGGACAGCGTGTAATACCCCACGATGGTGTCAGGATGCGCGGCTGTGGCGGCCACGAACACACGGCTGACGCGGCGTTTCACATCCTGGTTGGCCTGTTTGCGAATGTAGTCATCCAGGGAGTCGACCCCGCAACAAAAGCCTTGCCTGTCGTGACTGCCAGTCAGCGGCGTGACAAGCAAATTTGAATAATCGCTCATCTACTGGTGACGCGCTGATCATGCTCCTCAAGGGCTGCCATCAGCTTTTTGTTGAACCGGACCGGATCGGCCAGGGCATCGAAGAAAACTTCGGCGTCCCGCGCGTTCAACCGCATGACTTCGTGTTCACGAATGGTTTTTTCAGCGTGTGCCAATGCACTGGTCAGGATGAAACTACTGACTGTCTTGCCTTCGAAGCTCGCGGCACGCTCCAGTATCTGCTTGGTACTGTGCTTCAGCCGGAGGTTGATGCGATCCTGTTTTGCTTCTGTGGCTGCACCCATGGCAAACCTCCCGGATAGAAATGTGTAACACAGCAAATTGTACGTCAAAATGGTGCCTACTGAAAATCTTTCACGATCTCACGGCTCGGGATTGGCCCTGTTGAGTTTCAGGTACCAGGTTTCATGTGGGTGCCTGTGGAGAGGACGGGCCTTATTGCAAATCTACTTTGAACCGGCTCTGATGGTCAAAACCAGTTCGCGCAACGCCTTGCGCAATTCGGCAGGTAATGTGCGGTAGGTTTTCAGCAATTCCTCTTCATCACGGGTGAGGTCAGTACGTCGCACTGCTGGCGCTGAAGCATCCTGGGCGGCGACACCAAAACGCAGCTCCTGAGGATCAACCCCAAGCCATTCTGCCAGCACTATCAGCTTATCCTGTTCCGGGATCGACTCCCCCCGCAGCCAACGTCGCACTGCTTGGAAAGTGACAGACTCCCCCCGATAACGCAAATTGAACTCGCGCTCCAGCACCACCGGACGTGCTTCGTATCCCGCAGCCAGCATGGCACCTCTAAGGCGTTCGGCAAACCGATTTTTGGCATCGTTCATCCACCGAATCTTGAACTGTCTGTTTAATTTGAGTTGAACAAAAATTTAATTTAGTATTGAACAGACTATTTAATAGCCAAGTACCAGATCAGTAGCTTTCAACGACGGAGAACGGGCGAGGGAGAGCGTCTGAATCATGCACGGAAACTGCGGAAGCTCAAAAGAAAACCCCAGAATTTCCATTTCTGTCTGTCTGCAGACAGCCAAGTTGATCCATGGGTACGACAACACCTTTCCGGTTTCACCAGCGCATCAACGCAACGAAGGGGGCGCCTCCCTGCTCGAAGCCCTGATCGGCATCCTGCTGGTGGCCATCATGGGCGCGGGGCTGGCCCATGTGACTGCCAAGGTGCTGCATACCCAACGGTACGCCACCACACAGAACCTTGCGGTGATCCAGTTGCGGGAGTTCCTGCAGACGGGAGATGCGGACGAGGTGATGATCGGCACGCAAACCCTGTCCATAACGGAAAGCCCGAACAACCCCAATCTGGCGTTCTGCATAAAAAAACCTGATGACTCCTGTGCAGCAGATACCGAGCACTCCATCACCAGCGCCATTCCCGTATCCCGCAAACTGACCGTCAGCGATGGCGGTCTGTTCGGCGGGGAGATCAAGCTGGAACACTAAGAAAGGAATGTCATGAACATCCACCGTGCCAAGCCATGCGGGTTCTCACTGATCAGCCTGATGATCGGCATGCTGGTGGCGATGATCGCCGTGCTGGGAATGATGTCCCTGTACCGCACCGTGGTGCGCAATACCGTCGAATCGAACGCCGACATTCGCGCCACCGGCGACGGTTCCCTGGCGCTGCTGATGGCCCATATCTACCTGCATGACGCGGGCTACGGAATCCCCTCTCCCAGCATCACCGATGATCTGCAGTCGTGCACCAGCGCCACATTGAATACACAGGCAAATACCATAACCACCTCAGGGTGCACTGCCCCCGCCGACGGAGAGGTGAACACCCTGCTGTGGCGCTTCGACGACGGGGAGAAACGTTGCGCCGGCCTGCACAGTTTCGGCCAGGGCTTCTACTACCTGGCACCCGTCATCTGCGGGGAGAACTGGCCAGCCACATGGCAGCTTCAGTGGTTACTGGACGGCGCGGCGATAACCATAGAGGTGGAGACCTTTACAACCAGCGACACCCCCTGTCGGGCGCTCGGCGCCGCCGGTAGCGGCGGGGTTGCCGTCACCCTCGCCAGCGAACATGCTGGCTCCGAAACTTCGCTGGACAGCACCACCTGCCTCGTCAACTTCCCCTTCCCCGCGGTGAACCCACCATGACGCACACCCGCCAGGCCGCGGCACAACGCGGTATCGCCACCCTGCTGATCCTGATATTCATCGGCGTCGCCCTGACCGTCGCGGTGCTAGGCGCAGTGAATCACCTGCGCTCCGGGCAGGAGCAGAGCATCACCTTCCACAGCCAGACCATCGCCCAAGCCCGCGCCTGGACGGCGGCGGAGTTACTGCGCGAATACCTGCTGCACCAGGCCAGCGACTGGGATACGTTCAAAACGGCGCTACCGGGAGACATGAAACTGGGAGAACTGGAAGGCGTTGCCGCCACGTTGACGCTGGATCCGGTAAATTCCAACAGAGTCGTTGCCCTGATAACCGCCAGGGCGGCGGAGGGTACCAGGGCGGAATCCTCTTCCATGCTGGAAGTTGTCTATGAAATCAGCGGTGGTGGGCCACCGCCCCCCGGCGGTGCGCCTTCCGTTATCACCTTCAACCGCAATCTGCGCCTGAGCGGCAACATCAGCCTGGAATCTGACGGTGCCCAGTCTTACGAAATCTATGTAAAGGGGTATGTGACCGGCTCCGGCAATTTGTCGAACATCAGTGTCCTGAGGGCGACGGACTCCATCGAGCTGGGCCGCAACGTCACCATGGACTTCCTGCATACCGACGGCGATATCAAGTTGAGCGGCAACCAGACCATCAACGACAAGCTGTGGGCCAGGGGCAATATTTGCGTGTCCGGCAATGCCAAGGCAGAAGGGGAAATCAAGGCCAACGGGTGGTTCGCCAGCAGCGGCAATAAAAAATATGACGCAATCTGGACCATCGGCCAGAGCGATAATACGGAGAGGCTCGTGTATTGTTCATCGCCACCACCGAACGACGACGGCAGTCCGTCACCGCCCGCCCGGCCCTACGGGGTCGATATCGGTGGCAACAGCACAGTGGGCCTTATCAGAACCAAAGGTGGCGTCAGGATTGGTGGAAACGCGACTGTCGCAGACCTCGAAGCGGAGCGGGAGCTGAAAGTGGATAACAACAGTGCCAAGGTCACCGGCACGATCGGCGGCAAGCTGAATGCTGGAAACAATCCCCACGTGATCCAGACCGTTAATGTCGTATCCGGCCATAAGGTGAACATCACGCCGGTTCCCGAGGTGCCGCGGGTTGATTCCAAGAAATTCAATGCCTACGAATTCGAGGATCTTGCCAATTATGTATTCAAGCTCGACGACAGTGGCAACCCCTTAGTGTCGGTCGAAAATATCTACGGTATCAGCAAAGGCGATTACTCCCTATCGGAAATCAGAACTCTGCTCGGTATCGGCGCAGGCTGCAAAACCGAGTATAAATCCGTCAATAAAACCTGGGAATTTAGCGGCAACTGCAACCAGCCATTCCGGGGCATCCTCTGGTTTGAGGGCAATGTCTCAGTGAGTAACAATGGCACCTACCGCAATACATATATCGCCACGGGAAACATCACAGTCAATGGCAACCTGGATGCGTATGCGCCCAACTATGCCGGGAATGCGGCTTGCAGTGGCAATTACCCTACGCAGCTTTGCACTGGGAGCGGCAATTTCACCCAACCTAACCCCAGCGCCAGGGCGGCGGCCATCGCCAATTACGCCTTCATGGCGGGCAGTGCGAGCGGCGAGGACGACCCTTACGTGGGCGGGGATGTCACACTGGGTGGAAATGCAACGGTCTACGGCAGCATCATGGCTGGCAATGACTACATTACCGACGGCAACAAGGATATCTACGGGTATATCACCGCCCAGGCCCGTCGTACCGTGACCGGGGAGAGCGCCATGAGTAACAACACCAACCTCAAACTCAAAAACCTGCCTCCAACCTACATTCCCATGGGCGGCATCGACTGGTGCGTTGGATGCAATCCGCCTTCCGGCAACCGCACAGCCACTATCCAATGGACCCGCTATCACTGAGTTCCCTTGTAGGTTGGGCTGAGGAACGAAGCCCAACACCTGCGGAGCGCATCTACCCTGAACCTGTTGGGCTTCGTTCCTCAGCCCAACCTACAAACGGCAACGTAATAGGGAACACACCACAATCCCCATGGCTGGCAAGCGGGGTTGCCCTCAGTAGCATCTACCCATAAAGTCAGCATTTTCCACCCCAACAAACGCAAGGATGCGTCATGTCACACCACAAAACCGCGCGCAGCGAGCAGGACGAAGCCTGGAAAACCGTCCTCACCAGCCACTTCCAGCACTTCATGCACCTGCTGTTCTCCAGCATCGCGCAACGCATCGACTGGGCACAGCCCGTGGAGTTTCTCGACAAGGAACTGCAGAAAATCCAGCGCCGTGGCCGCACCGGAAAGCGCCTCGCCGACAAGCTGGTGAAGGTTCGCTTCCGGGATGGCCGGGAGCGTTGTTGATCCCTGCTGCCTACCGTAGGGGCAATTCATGAATTGCCCCTACGCCCGTGCAGGAAAAACCAGAGCTCGCCATTAAAACCGAAACGTCAAAACACCCTAACCGTCAATTGATCTGTGTAGTGACACTACTGCATCCTCGACCACTACCGCATGGAAGTCAGCAGCCTGGCGGTGCTCGCCGATACCGATGAAAGCTTCCGGCCCGCCAGCTTCCAGCTCGAAACCCCTGGCTGCCAGCTGCATTTTTCCTACGCCATGGCCAAGCTGCTGGACTACCGCCACCGGATCGATGAACTGGAAGCCAGCGACAACCCCTTTGCCATCGTGATACTGACGCAGTTACAGGCCAAGCTCACCGAGGGCAAAAGCCGCAAGCGCCTGGAACAACGCCTGATGTGGAAGAAACGCATCGCCCGTCTGCTGTACCACAAGGGCTGGGACGGGGATGACATCCGGCTGTTGTTCAGTATCATGGACTACATGATAACCTTGCCGGAAACCCTGGAAGCGGACTACGAAGGTTACATCGACGCAATGGACGAGGACAGCGGTATGGCACTGATATCGAACAGAGAACGCAAGGCCGAACAGCGTGGCATCGCGATCGGTGAGGCCAGAGGTGAAGCAAGGGGCGAAGCCAACACCCTGCTGGCGCAGGCAAAGTTGAAGTTCGGTCCCCTTCCCGAGTGGGCCGAGCGCCGCATCATGGAAGCCGACAAGGCGCAACTGGATCAGTGGGTACTGAAAATTCTCGATGCCGGCAGCCTTGCGGCCCTTCTGGAGGACTGAACCGGTCGGAGCAAGGAACGTACTGCCGGTAATATCGAGCCCGGTTTAGTATTCATCCAGGAACCTGGTACCCGATAGCGATTCAGCCTTCCCACAACATTCCCACCGGCACCGCCACCAATTGCTCGTCAAAGGGCACCGCTAACGCAGGGGAGAACTAAGCCGGGCAGAAGCAGCGCCGATTTTTATCCATATTACATCACGCCGCTATGATGCGAAATTCCCTGGCCTTCACGATGGGGCGCACCTGATTCTTTTCTCTCATCAACTCCACGATGCCGTAATTGGACAGGGTTTTCAGGGTACGGGACAGGTTACTGGATTTACGCCCCGTGACCTCGGCAAGCTCGGCGATGGACGCCGGCTCCATGTCCGTGATGACGCGCAACAGTGCGCGATTGTCGTCGCTCAGTACCTCGGCCAGGGACTTCATCGACGTAAACCAGATTTTTGGCTCATTGGTCTTGGGTTTGTAGTCACCGCGAGCAATTGCCAGGGCGCGCTCGCGGATTTTGTCTTGCGGCATGATGCCGATGACCAGGGTTTTCATCGTTTCTTTACCTCCGACAGAACGCGGTCAACATCCGTAAAGAAGTCATTGAGCAGTTGCTGAGCATCCCTGAACTCGTAAGGCACCCCTTTGTCGGAAGCGTGGCGGTGTCTGTGATCATAAGTCAGTATACGGCCGGCGTATTTGTATTTCCCAGGAGGCTTGACCGCATGTGCATTGTCATAGCCCAGAACACGCCTGCCGTATGGTTCATGCAGTGTCAGCGAATATCGTATGCCGTGTGGAATCTTCTCACTGACATCAACCCGCCGTGCCTCCAGCTTTATCCAATAGCCGCCCCCCTGATCGAAAACGGATCCGTCAAGCTCGAGCAGAGTATCTATTGCCGCGTCCCTGTGCATGCCCAATCTTATCATCAGCTGATAACATATGCCAATCCAGCGACAAAATGGACGGCAGCGTTCAAAACCACGAAGCGTCTTCTGATCTGGTGAGAATCTTCCTGTCGAACCACCAGGAAATTCTCGGTAGTTGACCTCTCATCAAGTTCCCTTTCCTCGAATATGTTTTTCAGGGGCAGATTTGTGCGCCTTGCCACTTTCAACACCGTAATGCTATTCCCCTTTTTCCGACGCCCCCTTATCCCTTCCCTTCGCCGAAAAATCATGGTTGCCAAACACATCGGCAAGAATGGCCTGTTCGATCTGGCCGCGCTCGGTCGCTTTCGACGGGAAGCTCACCACCAGGTGGATCTCCCCCGCCGTGGGCACCTGGATCGTCACCCTGGGGTCGACGACTGGCACCGCCAGCCCCAGTTGGTCGCTGACCTTGCCGATGTAGCGGCGCGCCTTCTCCAGGTAGGGCTCGCAGTGGCGATTCGCGGCGGCGAGAAAGGCTTCCCTGGCGGCGGGCCAGTCGTCGTCGCGCTTGAAGGGCACGCTGAACACGTGGAGAACGTAGCTCTGGGTGGCGGTTTCATTGACCACGGGCTCGGACACGAAAATGGCATTGGGAAGCACCACCATGCGACCGGTTCGCTGGTAGCTGCGGCCCGGCCCCATTTCGAGGATGGTGGTGGTCAGCAGCTTCTGATCGATGACGATGCCACGAAAATCCTTGACCTGGATACGGTCGCCGATATTGAACGAGCGTGCACTGGATTTGAGGATGGAGCCGGTGATGCACAGGATCAGCTCCTTGGTGGCGACCACGAAGGCCACGGCAATGGCGACGATGGACAGCGCCAGGGTTCGCAGCTCGTTGCCCCAGATCATCACCAGGCCGAGAATGGCCAGCAGAATCAGGCCGTTGCGAGACTGTACCAGCCACTTGCGGCGCAGATCGGGGGCCGCCACCGTGCGCCGTATGAAGCGCCCACTGAGAGAGCGCGCGACGACAATGGCGACGAACAGGACGAGCGTGTTGCCAAGCAGGCGCCAGATGGGCCCCGACAGGGTCAGGCCGTCGAGTGAAAGGGCAAATTGTTCCAGCATGGGGTTTCCTGTCCGCTTCCCATAGGGTCTGTGTCACGCCAACCATTGTGCCCTGTCTCGCGCGCGCCGCACAGATCCCTTACCCTCGAATGCAGGGCAATCGCGCTGTGTGATTGAATGGCACCAAGGTGAGGCTGCGCCCCCGGCAAAGGGCTTTCGAGACCGTCAGCGGCAGGGATAGCCGCTGGCGAGCCTCCAGGGACGGATTCACGGCGTGTCTCGAAAGCCCTTTGCCGGGGGCGTGGCCGGGGACGAAGCTCCCGCTCAAACATGGCGCGACTGCCCTGTCCGCGAACCTCTCGCTCAGTCCTTATCGGATGTGGTATAGACATCGCCGGAGGACACGCCGCTGGTCGATTTACCTCCGCGCAGGTCGCGGTACACGGCCGCTCTCATGATCAGCATGGCTACCACCGGCGCGGTCAACAGAATGAAGGCGCTGATGAGGATTTCGTGAATGACGGGGCGCGATTGCAGCACCGAGAAATAGATCATCGACGCGATGAGCACACAGCCCGCGCCGAGCGTGATGGTGATGGCCGGGCCGTGGATGCGCTGGTAGAAGTTGGGCAGGCGCATGAGGCCGAGCGCGCCGGTGACGATCACCACACCGCCGAGGATCAGCAGCACACTCACCGTCAAGGCGATCCAGGCGGGCAGCTCTTCCACACCACTCATTCGATGATTTCTCCCCGTATCAGGAACTTGGCGAGCGCCACCGTGGACACGAAACCGATCAGGATGATCAGAATGGCGGCCTCGAAATAGACCTGGCTGCCGAAACGGATACCCTGCACCAGGGACAGCAGCATGGCGCACATCCACAGGGTATCGAGAGCGAGAACCCGGTCCTGGGCATTGGGGCCGATCAGCAGTCGCACCGTGCAAAAGATCATGGCCAGTATCACACAGGCGAATGCGAATGCCATCGCGAAGGACAACAGTGCCGTCATGCCTTCCCTCCTGTTTCAAAGATCTCGATCAGCGGTTTTTCGTAGCGCGTCTTGATGGTGTCGATCCACCAGGCCTCGTCGTGAAGATCGAACACATGCAGCGCCAGTTCATGACTGCCCGGCAGGATTTCCACCCACACCGTACCCGGCGTGGAATTGATCAGGCAGGACAGCACCGCGAGCCCGTAGGGATTGCGCAGGTCGAGCGGGATGCGGATGAACTGTGAGCGGATGCCATCGGATCGCACCAGAAGAATGATGCGCCCGACGTTGAAGCAGGAGCGCACGATCTCCACCAGCGCCATGCTCAGCAGCCGCACCAGCGCCATCGGCTTGCGCATCACCGGATCGCCGAGCGGCTGCAGCGGCGTGGTCAACAGGGGGATGACAACCGCCAGCAACGCCGCGAGCAGCAGGTGCGCCGGGTGCAGGGTCTGGTTGAGCAGCAACCACACCACGAACAGGCACGCGGAGGTGAACGGGCGGGGCAACCAGCGCATGATCATCCGTCGCTCCTCGCCTGCTGTGCGGAGGCCGACATCACCGCGGGCTCGGCCAGCACCCGCTGCGCATACAGCTGCGGCTGATGCAGAGTGGCGCTGGTGCGCTCCAGGTACTCGAGCATGGGGCCTGCGCGCAGGGTAAGGAATACACACAGAAACAGCAGCAGACTGACCGGCACCACTTCCGACAGATGCATGCGCGCATTGATGGCGCCCGACGCCCAGAACGTGCGCACGCCAAAACGCATCAGCGCGATGATGGCGGCAAGCCCCGAGAGAATGACCAGCCCCATCACCGCCAGCCCCACGCCCCTCACCTCGCCGGCGAGCAGCGCGTGGAATACGCTGAACTTGGCGACGAATCCCGACAGCGGCGGCAGCCCGGTGATCACCAGTGCGCAGGCGCCGAAGGACAGGCCGATGAATGCCAGCGCCGCGGGAATCCCCACCCCCACCGGCTGGTCGGGCGTCTCTTCGAATTCAAACGCTTCCCGGGTCAGAGACAGCATGGCTTCGACCGGGTTGCGGCTGCGTTCGACAAGCTCGATCAACAGCATGAACGCCCCCATGCCGAGGGTGGAGCTGAGCAGATAGAACAGCGCGGCGCCGACCACGCCGCTTTCGCCCAGGCCTATCAGCGCCAGTAGGGTGCCGGACGACATGATCGCGCCATAACCCGCCAGATCCCCGTGTCTGTCGCTGGCGAGCATGCCCGCCGCGCCGAACACGATGGTGGCCATGCCGCCCCACAGCAGCACATCGGCACCAAAGCTCGCGGCGCCGTGGCTGTCGCTTGAAAAAAGCAGCAGCCACAGGCGCAGCACCACGTACACACCCACCTTGGTCATGAGCACGAACATCGCCGCCACTGGCGGCGACGCCGCCGCATAGGTGATGGGCAGCCAGAACCCCAGCGGCCACATGGCGCTCTTGACGAGAAAGGCGATGGCAAGGACGCCGGCGCCGACTTTCAGCAATGCCAGCTGGTCGCCGCCGAGCCCTTCCAGGCGCATCGCCAGATCGGCCATGTTGAGGGTGCCGGCGGCCGCGTAGATCAGCGCCAGCCCGATCAAGAACATCAGCGACGCCACCAGGTTGACGGCGATGAACTGCATGCCGGCGCGGATGCGCTTGAGGTTGTAGCCGTGCAGCAGAAGGCCGTAGGAGGCTGCCAGCATGACCTCGAAAAACACGAACAGGTTGAACAGGTCGTGGGTCAGGAAGGCGCCGTTGAGCCCCATCAGCATGAACTGGAACAGCGAGTGGAAGTGCACCCCGATGCGGCTCCAGCGCATCATCGAATACAACAGCGCGCAGGCCGCCAGCAGTGCGGTAAGCAGCAACATCAGCGCCGCCAGGCGATCCACCACCAGGGCGATGCCAAAGGGCGCAGCCCAGTTCGCCGCCAGATACACACCGATGCCGTCCTGCCAGTGACCGCCATCGGTCATGCTCACCAGCATGAGGGCGATGCCGAACTGAACCGCCACCGCGCCGGCATTGATCAGAAACTTGACCTGGTGACGGGTCTCGTTGAGCGGCACCAGCAGCGCCGCGACCAGCAGCGGTACCAGCACTGGCGCGACGATGAGATGCTGGCTCCAATCCAGAGTCATTGATCGGTCTCCTTGCCGTCGACGTGGTCAGTCCCGGTCACGCTGCGCGAGCCGATCATCAGCACCAGATACAGTGCGGTGGTGGCAAAGCCGATGACGATGGCGGTCAGCACCAGCGCCTGGGGCAAGGGATCGGCGTAGGCGGCGGGATCGGGCGCGCCGGATTCCACCGTCAGCGGCGGCATGTTCACCCACAGGCGGCCCATGATGAAGATGAACAGATTGACCGCATAGGACATCAACAGCAGTCCCGTCAGCACCTGGAAGGAACGGGGTCGCAGAATCAGCCACACCCCTGAGCCGAACAGCACGCCGATCGCGATGGCAATGGTGGCTTCCATCAGGAACTCCTCTCGGGCACGGCGGCGCCGGCGGGCACGCGATGACTGCGCATGGTCTGATGCGACAACGCCACGAGAATCAGCATGGTCGCGCCCACCACCACCATGAAGACACCCAGATCGAACAGGAAGGCGCTGGGCAGGTGCAGCTCACCGAACACCGGCAAGGTCACATGCGCGGTATGACTGGTCAGGAACGGATGGCCGAACAGCCATGCGCCGAGGCCGGTCAGCGCCGCCAGCCCCAGCCCCCAGGAGAGCCACCTGTGCGGGTCCAGCGGCAAGCGCGCCTCCACCCAGGTGGCTCCCGCGAGCATGTACTGGGCGATCATCGCCACGGCGAAAATCAGCCCGGCCACGAAGCCTCCGCCGGGCAGGTTGTGACCGCGCATGAAGAAGTACACCGCCGCCATGACCATGAACGGCAACAGGAAGCGCAGATAGACAGCGGGTATCGCCAGGTAGCCGCTGTCGGCGTGCTCGGCTGGCGTCTGGTGAATCGCGGCGTCGGTGGGATCGAGCTGCTGCTGCGGCAGCGCCGCACTCTCGGGTGCGGGCCGGAAGCGGCGCAGCAGGGCGTAGACCGTGAGCGCCACGATACCCAGCACGGTAATCTCACCAAAGGTATCGAAGGCCCGGAAATCCACCAGCAGAACGTTGACCACGTTGCTGCCACCCCCCTCGCTGCGCGCCCGCAGCAGGAAGAAATCGGCGATGGTCTGGGTGGTGCCGCGCGTCAGCGCCCAGTAACTGAGCACTGTCATGACCGCACCCGCGCCAACGGCGATCAGCAAATCCCGGGAGCGCCGCACCGCGGCGATACCCAGCCCGCCCTGGCGACCCTGTGGCAGCAAGCGCGGCGGCAGCCAGCGCAGCCCCAGCAGAATCAGCACGGTGGTCACGGTTTCCACCATCAATTGGGTCAGCGCCAGGTCGGGCGCCGACAGCCACAGGAAAGTCATGGCCGTGACGATCCCCGTGCCGCCCACGAACAACAATGCCGCCAGGCGGTGGTACTTGGCCTGCCAGGCGGCCGCCACGGCGCACAGGGCACCGATGACCCACATGACGGCAAAGGCCAGATCGCCGTCGCCGAGGGCCGGTAGCGGCACCAGCGCCCAGGGAATGACGACCAGGCACACCGCCACCAGGGCAATCACGATCCACATCAGTTGCGGTTGCAGGCGCACGGTGCCGAGCCACTCGACGGCCAGTGCCGACATCTGATAGAGGCGCCCCATATTGTGATCGTAGAGCTTGGCAGCGTTGATGCGATGCAGGAAAGGCACCTTGTCGCTGTTGCTCAGGCTGTAGTAGCGGCGCAGCACGATGTAGAACAGGATGCCGCCGACCAGCGCCACCAGACTCATCAGAAACGGCAGGTTGAAGCCGTGCCACACCGCCAGGTCGTAGTACGGCGCCTGCTCGGCGAGTACCGCGACCACCGCGCGATCGAGAAACGGCTCGACACTGAGCGCGGGAACGATCCCGACCACCAAACACAGCATCACCAACAGCTCGACGGGAAAGCGCATCCAGTGCGGCGGCTCATGCGGTGTCACCGTGAGCTCATCGGTGAACTTGCCGAAAAATACGCTGATGAAGCGCAGCGAGTAGGTCACGCTGAAGATGCCCATGGCCACCGCGGCCACCGACATCCACCAATCATCGCGACCGCCCACCGCGGTGGTTTCGGCGAAGAACATTTCCTTGGAGAGAAAGCCGTTGAGCAGCGGCACACCCGCCATCGAGGCACTGGCGACGATCGCCAGGGTGGCGGTGATGGGCAGCACATGGTACAGCCCCCGCAACAGGCGCATGTCGCGGGTACCGGTTTCGTGATCGAGAATACCCGCCGCCATGAACAGCGACGCCTTGAAAATCGCGTGATTGAGGATGTGGAAAATGGCGGCAACCACTCCCAGTGGCGTGCCGAAACCGAGCAGCGCCGTGATCAGGCCCAGGTGGCTGATGGTGGAGTAGGCCAGCAGACCTTTCAGGTCGTGCTGAAAAATCGCATAGAAGGAACCGAGCAGCAGGGTGCAGATGCCCGCGCCGGCGATCATCCAGAACCATTCCGGCGTGCCGGACAGCACCGGCCACAGCCGTGTCAGCAAAAACACCCCCGCCTTCACCATGGTCGCGGAGTGGAGATAGGCGGATACCGGCGTCGGTGCGGCCATGGCGTGGGACAGCCAGAAGTGGAACGGGAACTGGGCACTCTTGGTGAGCGCGCCCAGGGCGACCAGCGCGAGCACCGCCGTGTACCAGTCGTGGTTGCGCACCAGTTCGCCCGCCGCCAGCACCTGATCGAGTTCATAGCTGCCGACGATGTGGCCGAGCAGCAGCACTCCGGCGAGCAGGCACAGGCCGCCCGCCGCGGTCACCGTGAAGGCCATGCGCGCACCGCGCCTGGCGTCGATGCGGTGGTGCCAATAACCGATGAGAAGAAACGAGGTGATACTGGTCAGCTCCCAGAAGATCACCAGTTGTATCAGGTTGCCGGACAGGACTATTCCCAGCATCGAGCCCATGAACGCCAGCAGAAAGGCGAAGAAGCGCGGCACCGGGTCTTTCGGCGACATGTAGTAGCGGGCGTACAGCACCACCAGCAGACCGATGCCCTGAATGAGCATGGCAAACAGCCAGGCGAGGCCATCCATGCGCAGGGAGACGTTCAGCCCGTACGCCGGCAGCCATTGCAACTGGTAGCGCACAACCTCGCCATCGCCGACCCGCAGATACAGCCAGCAAGTGATGAGCAGTCCGCACAGAGCAACGCTACCCGCCAGCCAGGCCTCGCGGTTGCGGGCGTTCGCGGGCAGACAGGCCGCGATCAGACTGCCGATGAAAGGAATGATGACAAGCGCCTGCATCATGACGTCAGCGCTACCCCTGCCAATTCAGTGGGACGATCAAAAAGCAAAATACACAGTCCTCCCTTATCGTGATTCCATGAACGCCGGGATACTCCCCGCTCGGCGATGCCGCCCGAACCTCGAACAGTCCCCCCCAAAGACGCGGCGCCCGCTCCAGTATGACATGCGCCTCACGCGCAAGTCCGCAAAGCATGGCTCGGTAACCCCGCACGCAAAGCTTACAGCCTGAAAGTGTTGCGCGGGAGAGTCTGGCCGACCTGGCAAGTCGTTTCCCGGTGGCGGGATATTAGCATTAATCATGCCAAGTCTAGCAACTCAGGCGTGCACAGAACGCCTCGCAAACCCCGTTTTGCGCATGATGCATTTTTCGATTTCCGCCACGATGAACACCATCAGGCCCGCGCCGATCACCTTGAGCCACTCGTCGAGAGCGAGGTCGGTGGAACCGAATACCGCCTGCATCAATGGCGCGTGGGTAAACGCCAGTTGCAGGGGTATGCATACGGCGATGGCAATCAGCACGTAGCGGTTGCCGAACAGCCCTTCCCGGTTCACGACCGAAGCAAAGATATGGCGGCTGTTGAGCAGGTAGAACATTTCCGCCGCCACCACCGCGTTGACCGCCATGGTGCGTGCGGTCTCCACGCTGGCGCCCCTGTCGAGCTCCCACAGGAACAGGCCGAGCGCACCGGCCATCATCAGCACCGCCACCATCAGCACGCGCCACACGAAAAAGCCCGACAGCAGCGGCTCCGAGGGCGGGCGCGGCGCGCGCTCCATGATGCCTTGCTCGGTGGCCTCGAAGGCCAGCGCCAGGCCGAGAGTGCTGGATGTCACCATGTTGATCCACAACACCTGCACCGCGGTCATGGGCAGCACCAGGTTGAAGAGGATGGCGGCAATCACCACCAGCGCTTCGCCGCCATTGGTGGGCAGCATGAAGAGCACGAACTTCTTGACGTTGTCGTACACCGCACGGCCCTCGCGCACCGCAGCCGCGATGGTCGCGAAATTGTCGTCGGCGAGCACCACGTCGGCCGCCTCCTTCGCCGCCTCGGTGCCCTTGTTGCCCATGGCGACGCCAACGTCGGCGCGCTTCAGGGCCGGCGCGTCGTTGACGCCGTCGCCGGTCATGGCCACCACCTGACCGTCGTCCTGCAGGGCGCGCACCAGGCGCAGCTTGTGTTCCGGGCTGGCGCGTGCGAACACGTCCACATCCAGGGCGATGCGGCGCAGCGCGGCGTCGTCCATCAGCGCGATCTCGGCGCCGGTGACGGCCGGCTTGCCGACGCCGATGGCCAGTTGCGCACCGATGGCACGCGCCGTTTCGACATGATCGCCGGTGATCATCTTGACGCGGATACCGGCGCGGTGGCACTCGCGCACCGCGGCGATGGCCTCTTCCCGGGGCGGATCGATGATGCCCACCAGCGCCAGCATGCGAAAACCTGCCGCGACATCGTCGAAGCCGAGGCCGCCACCGGCCGGGGCGCACGGCTTGCAGGCGATGGCGAGCAGGCGCAGGCCCTGGGCCGCGGTGTCCGTCGCCCAGCGCCGCCAGTAATCCACATCCAGCGCTTGCTCACCGTGCGCGGTCGCCTGGCTCGCGCACATCTCGAGAATGCGCTCGGGCGCACCCTTGGCGAAGATCCAGTCGCCGCCCTCATCATCCTTGTGGTAAGTGGCCATCAGGCGATGCTGCGACTCGAAGGGAATGGTGTCGCGGCGCGGCGCGGCGGCCTCCAGCGCCTGGCGGTCGAGGCCCGCCTTGGCTCCCAGCACCAGCAACGCGCCTTCCGTGGGGTCGCCCTCCACCCACCAGGTGCCGTCGTCGTCGCGCATGCGCGAGTCGTTGCACAGCACCCCGGCGCGGATGGCGAGGGCCAGATGGGGCACCGCAGTTGCTTCGAGCGTGCGGCCATCGCTGCGGAACTCCCCGTGCGGCGCGTAGCCCACGCCGCTCACCTCGACCACCCGGTCGCCGCACACCACCCGCTGCACGGTCATTTCGTTGCGGGTCAGGGTGCCGGTCTTGTCGGAACAGATCACCGTCACCGAGCCCAGGGCTTCGACTGCCGGCAGGCGCCGCACGATGGCATTGCGCCGCGCCATGCGCTGCACGCCGAGCGCCAGGGTCACGGTCATGATCGCCGGCAATCCCTCGGGAATGGCCGACGCCACCAAGGCCACCACCATCATGAACATGTCGGCGGCGGAGTGGTCCCGCACCAGAATGCCGAGCAGAAACGTGAGCGCCGCCACGAACAGAATGACGAACGCCAGCAGGCGCCCGAATCTGTCCATCTGGCGCAGCAGCGGCGTGGTCAGGCTGTCGACATCCGCCAGCATCTGGTTGATCTTGCCGAGCTCGGTGGCACTGCCCGTGGCCACCACCACGCCTGTCGCCTGGCCGTAGACCACCAGCGTTCCAGAATAGGCCATGCCGAAGCGGTCACCGATGGTGGCATCCTCTGCCACCGCCGCTGTCGTTTTCTCGACGGGCAGCGACTCGCCGGTCAGTGCAGCTTCTTCGACGCGCAGTTCGCGCACTGCCACCAGGCGCACATCGGCGGGCACGCGATCGCCGGAAGCCAGTGCCACCCTGTCGCCGGGCACCAGTTGCGAGGCGTCGATTTCACGGCGCCCACCATCGCGGATCACCGTGGCATGGGGCGACAGCATGGCGCGAATGGCGTCGAGCGCGGCCTCCGCCTTGCCTTCCTGAATGAAGCCGATCACGGCGTTGACCACCACCGCCATGAGCAGCACGCCAGTGTCCACCCAGTGGCCGAGAAAGGCGGTGATCACCGCCGAAGCGATGATCACGTAGAGAAGAATGTTGTGGAATTGCATCAGCAAGCGCAGCAGCGGGCCGCGCCGTTTGGGCGGCGCCAGGCGGTTGGCGCCGTGGATGCCCAGCCGGCGCTGCGCCTCGGCTTCAGTCAGCCCGCCGGCGCCGCTGCCGAGTTGTTCGACGACCCTTTCCTGCGGCAGGGCGTGCCAGCGGGCGGCCTGGTTTTGCGTGTCACCCTGAGCGTTGTCGACGTCCGTCATGGGGCGGATTGTTCCTTGTTCTTGCCTGCTGGTATGAAATTGTAATATTCAGGTCAGGGCGTCGGCGTGACAACCTCCGGCCGACGCATCTCCTCCAAGGCGCCCGCCACATCCGCACCACTGGGCTCCTGGAAGACCTGCAAACCGAACTCGGGCAGTATCGCCAACAAGTGGTCGAAGATGTCGGATTGAATACCTTCGTAAGCGCCCCAGGCCGTAGTACTGGTGAAACAATAGATTTCCAGGGGCAACCCCTGGGGGCCGGGCGCAAGCTGGCGCACCATCAGGGTCATGCCCTGGTGAATGCCCGGGTGCTGGCGCAGGTAGCGGTCCACATAAGCGCGGAAGGTGCCGATATTGGTGACCTGGCGGCTGTTGACGGGATCGAGGCCCTGTTCCCGCAGCTTGTTATTCCAGGCATTCAATTCCTCGTTCTTGCCGTCCAGGTAGTCCCGCAACAAGGCGAAACGGCGCAACTGCTCCTGCTCTTCCGCATCCAGGAAATGGATGCTGTTCTGATTCAGATACAGGGAGCGCTTGATGCGCCGGCCGCCGCTTTCCTGCATGCCGCGCCAGTTCTTGAAGGATTCGGCGATCAAGCGCTTGGTGGGGACGGTGGTGATGGTATTGTCCCAGTTCTGTACCTTCACTGTGTGCAGGGCGATGTCGATGACGTCGCCGTCGGCGTTGAGCTGGGGCATTTCGATCCAGTCGCCCACCCGTACCATGTCGTTGGAGGTAAGCTGGATACTCGCCACCAGCGACAACAGCGTGTCCTGGAACACCAGCATCAGCACAGCGGCCATGGCGCCGAGGCCGGACAGCAGAATCAGCGGCGAACGATCCAGCAGAGAGGCGATGATCAGGATCGCCGCCACCGCGAAGATGACGATCTGAATGACCTGGAGGTAGCCCTTGATGGGCCTGTCCCTGGCATCGGGCCGGCGACTGTACACGGCGTTGATGCCGTGCAACAGGCCGCTCACCGCCAGCGCCACGGTGAGCACGATGTAGGCGTTGCTGACGTTGCGCACCACCACCACGGCGGCGTCGGGAACATCCGGCACGAAGCCGATACCGGCGGCAAGCACCAGGGCCGGCACCACATGTGCCAGACGGCTGATGACTTTTTCCAGTCCCAGCCCCTCGTCCCGGCCGAATGTCGTGGTCTTGAGCAGCCGCCGCACGCCTTGCATCAACACGTGCTTGGTAATGAAATTCGACAGCCACACCGCTATCAGAAGCAGTGCCAGCGCCGTCAGTGTATAGGCCCAGGGTTGTTGGTCCGCCCATGCGGTAAACCAGTCGGGGTATGGCATGACTCCTCCCAAAAACACTCCAACTTCGCGGCAGGCGCCCACGACCGGGCACCGCCTTTGTCCAGACAGTACCACATCTTTTTTGACGGTGCAGGGGCAGCATCCGATTCTTCCGGTGTTCCTGCTTCGAGCTTGTTTACGATCTTTTGCTGCTTCTGAGTTTCAGGTTTCAAGTTGCACGTTTCACGTAGGTGCCTGTGGTGATGACATCACACCGACCACGCGCGGTGGTACAGATAGCCTCAACGACCCACGGGCCACTCCGTTCTTACGTGAAACGTGCAACTTGAAACCTGAAACTCCGTCGAATAACACCAAATCGCGAGATCGCGAACAAACTCTTACAATTTATGGCTCGCTCTCAACACGCTCGGGCAGCGGCGTCACCGGCAGGCGCGCGTCGTCGATCACCAGATCGGGCCAGCGCGGGGCGGCAAGCTGCACCGCGTCTTCCGCCACGGCCGCGCGCCACTGATCCATGTCGAGCTCATTGGCGATGCTCGCAGCCTGATACCAGTGACCGTCGCGCTGCGCGAGCAGCACCACACTGGGCACCGCCTGCCTGCTGTGGGCCTGCAGCAACAGCACCTCGTCCCTGCCATCGCCATCGAGATCGCGCCGCCACAGGGCACAGTGTTGGTTGGGCTCGAGACAGGCGCGCACTGCCCAGGGGCGGCGCTCACCCTCGCGCTCGTCCTCGCGCAGAAAATCCACCAGCTCGTCGCTGATGACGACAGTTTCCGTCGGAGGATTGAGCACCTCGATGCGGGCGCGCGCCTCGTCCCGGTCGAGGGTTGCGGTGGTTTCCCTCGAGTAATAGTACTCCCTCCATGTCAGTGCCTGCCGGGCGCGACTGGCGATGGCGTCGTTGCCGTCATCACGCAACCGGTGCAGCGCCTCCATGCCCCAGCGCCCCGAGCGCCAGCGCAGATAGTGGTAATCGAAGGCGTCTGGCTCGACACTGCCTTGATGCAGGCGCGCCACCTGACTTTCCACCGCCAGGCGCCTGGGGTCGGCGAGCGGGCTTGCCATGAGCGCCAGTGCCACCACCATGAAAATCGCCAGCGGCACATTGGTGGCATCGACCCTCGTCAGCCACCCGCCGCCACGCGCCGCGCCGGGCACCAGCGACAGGCTGTATCCCAGCGCATAGCCCGCCGCCAACAGCCACACCAGCACCGCCCACACCCGCTCTTCGGTCCAGCCGTACTGGCGAATGCGCAGCCACAGCGCCCAGCCCGCCACAGCCGCCACCACCAGCAGCGCCAGCCACGCCCAGGCGATTGCCGTTGCAAGCCAGCGCGGATAGGGTGGCGCGGCGCCATCCTGCCAGGCGCAGTTGAGGAAATTGACCGCCAATGCGGCAAACCACAACAGAATGAAAGCCGCCGAACGGGTCCCGAACAACGGTTCGAGGCCGGTGAACGGCAGCGCCACCACCCACATGACGCCAAACAGCAGGATGAGCGGCAGCAGCCAGGCATTGAGTGTCAGCCAGAAGTGGCGCAGGTTATCGAGCAACCCGGCGCGCGCGTGCCCCATGGCGAACACCGTGCCCACCACCATGCCGGTGACCGGGAAGATGAACACCGGCTCCGAGAACAGTTCGCCAATGAAATCGACGCCCACCAGGTCCATGAGCATGGCACCGGCGAGCAGCACCAGCCAGAACAGTCCGGTAACGACGGCGACGCTGGCGCACAGCATGGCGTTGCGCCATGCCAGCGCAAACAGGCGCGGATAGTGCCAGCGGCCCCGCTCCCGTCCCGACACCAGCGGCAACACCACAAAGCCCATGATGGCCGCCGCCAATACCTGGCCGAAGGCGCCCAGGGCATTGAAGCGCACGCCGTGCTCGGCGGTTTCGAGGGGCGTGCCCATCCACCCGGCGTAGGCGCCAAAAAATGCATAGGTCAGGGTTGTCAACGCCACCGTCCACAGCCGTCGGCGCTTGCTCAGGAAGGCGTTTTCCGTGAGGTAAACCGCCATTGGCAACGCCAGCCCCGACCACAACAGGGCACCCAGCCACAGCGCTTGCGTGGCCGGCCACACACCTTGCGCCGCGGCGTGCCACAGCCACCACAGGAGCGCCCCCTGAAGTGCGCCGAGCAGAATCAAGGGGCGGGATGCGGGAGCGTTATCCATTGGTGATGTCCGTTCTGTCATTGACGAGAACGACACCATAGCGAGTTATCCCGAGGGAGGGGAAGAGGCAGCGTGCGCAGACTGGCCTGGCGATGTCTGCCGGAAGGCGCGAAACCCGACGTCAGTGCCCGGCAAAGGAGGTGAGCGCGAAATGTTTCACGCCCTGCTCACTGAGCCGCGTCGAGCCGCCGAGGTCCGGCAGATCGACGATGAAACAGCATTCCTCGACTGCGCCACCACTTCTTTCGAGCAGCGCGATTGCACCGAGAACGGTGCCGCCGGTAGCGATCAGGTCGTCCACCAACAGCACGCGCTGCCCTGCGGTGATGGCGTCGACGTGAATCTCGATGCTGTCCACGCCGTATTCGAGCGCGTAATCCACCTGGTGGGTCTGCCCCGGCAGCTTGCCTTTCTTGCGAATGGGCACGAACCCCTTGCCGAGGTTGTGAGCGAGGGCGGCGCCAAGGATGAAGCCGCGCGCCTCGATACCCGCCACCACATCGATGGGCCGCTCGCGATAGCGCTGCGCGAGACTCTCGATGACGCCGTTGAAGCCCTGGGCATCCTTGAACAGGGTGGTGACATCGCGGTACTGGATACCGGGCGTGGGGAAGTCGGCAATGGTGCGGATAAGCGATTTGATGGGCATTTTTTCTGATTACACCGTGATCGGGAATTTGGCTTTATGGTTGGTTTTGAGCTGTAAGCCGTAAGCTGTAAGTTAAACGCTGGCAGGCTTCAGTTCTTGCCGTGCTCCTACCTACATAGTACATAGTGAGGCGGCAGTCCTGTTTGTTGATTCCCGCTGCAGACCGTAGGGGCAATTCATGAAACTGTCAGGTTCGCGTAAACCGGCCTTATCGGTTTGCGCAATTGCCCCTACACGCGCAGGGAAAACCGGCAATTGTGCTGAACACCCGCGATACCGTAGGGGCAATTCATGAATTGCCCCTACAACGCACAGGGAAAACCGAGCTTACGGCTTACAGCCCACTATCAGCTGCCGCCGAGACCTGTTGCCCTGTCACCGCCGCGTTGTCCGCGAGTCGCTCCGTGTCATCGTAAAGCAGCGGTTGCAGCGACGGTTCCAGCGCCTTCAGGAGCTGCGCGGCGAGGCCGCTGGTGAACTGGAAGTTGCGCGCTTCGGGACCGCCGACGTTGGCGAGAATGGTGCCAAAAAACCTGTCGTCGATAAAGAAGGTGAAAATGGCGTTGCGGTTGATCACGGTTTCCGAAATCACCCGGCCGCCCGCCGCCATGCGCTTGCTGCGGTGATCGCCGGTACCAGTCTTGCCCCCCACCGCCAGCGGGGTGCCGTCCGGCGCCACGAACACCCCTGCTAGGCGCCGCGCGGTACCCGACTCGACGATGCCCACCAGCGCCGAACGCAGGGTTTGCGCGACCTCGGGCGACAGCACCTGCTCGCCGACCTTCGGCACCGCGACCATGAAGGTCTCATAGGGTGTGCCCGCGCCAAACCTGACCGTTTCGATCTGCGACATGGGCAGCCGCAAGCCGTCATTGACGATGATGCCCATCAGTTCGCTGAGGGCGGCGGGGCGATCCGCGGAAGCGCCGAGCGCCGTGGCATAGGACGGCACCAGGCTGGGGAACGGATAACCGAGCTTGCGCCACTCGCGGTGAATCGCCGCGAAGGCATCCTGTTCGATCAGGATGCGGATGCGTTTCTGCTGCTTGTTCCAGCTCTTGGTCTTGAAAAGCCAGGTATAGGCCTCCTGGCGGGCATCGCTGCTCGCCGTGGTCAGCTCTTCGAGCGGCGCGCCGGGGTTGGCCAGCAGATATTCCACCAGCCACAGTTCGAGGGGGTGGACACCTGCAAGGTAGGCGCGGTCATTGCTGTTGAACTTGTCGCGCCCGTATTTTTCGTAAAGCGCGGCAACCTCATCGTCGTCCAGCATCTCAGCGCCCAGGCGGGAGGCCATGAACGCCGCCATGGCCTCGTTGTTCGCGTCGGGCCTGACCGAGCGAAACGCCATCGCCAGGCGGTAGGGCACGGCGCGGGTGCGCTGCGCCAGGGTGGCGATCAGCTGGTCACCCGTCTTGCCGCGATAGACACCGTGGAAGCGCCCCAGGTATTCCTTGCCTTCCTGATCCGCGAAGCGCGCCAGATATTCGCGGCGCAGGGGATTGTCGCGATTTTCCAGCAGGTCGTGCACGCCCGGAATTTCGTTGATGTAGAAGCGCGTGATATCGCGCATCATGCGGATGAACACCAGATTCACCGAGCGGTTGAACGCCTCCGAAACCGACATCACCCTGTTGTTGTCGCGGCTCTCGAAATTGTGGAAACGGTGCTGGCCGCTGGCGGTGAAAAACAGCTCCCAGGGACTGGCCGAATAGCGGCGCGCCATGGCCGCCGCGAGAATGTCCGGCAGCGCCGCACGCGGGTGCTGGCGCAGGTAGTCCGCCACCCACAGGCGCAGGGGGTCGTTGGCGACATCCGCTGGCGCTACCGCCTGCTGACGGTGGCGCCGGTACAGGGTTTCGACCACCTGCAGGTAGGTGACGAGGGTGCGCAGCTTGGCGGTGGAACCCAGGTCCAGCATCGAGCCGTCGTTGAGATCGAACGGCATGTTCAGGTTGTCCGTCTGCACCCGCAGCTTGTTGCCGTCCGGCGTGCTTTCGTACAGCAGAACGCTGAAGCGCACCGCGCTCAGCTGGTTCTCCCGCAACAGCCGCTCGCCGATCAGACCCATGGCGCGGGCGTGCTCCGGGTCCACCAGTTTTTCGAGCGTGTCCGCCACAGCCTGTTGCACCTCGCTGGCGACCGTGGTTTTCACCTCCAGATCGAGGCGGTCGAGGGCATAGAGACTGTTGATGCCGAGCAGCGACAACAATTCGGTGCGAACGCTGTTGACCGCTTTCTGGCGGATGAACGAGGGGCTGTCCATCATCGGCGCGCCCTCGCGGAAGATCAGCGGCTGCGCCAGGGCGGCATCGCGCAGCCGGGCGTCGATCACCCCGGCATTGCCGAGCACGCGCAGATAGCTGTCGGTGAGACTCGCCAGCTCCTCGCGCCCGGCGAGCAAATAGTAGGAGGGGCGGCGCTGCGACAGGAGCAGGCTGAGGGCCGCCTTGTAGACCCGCGCGCGTTCCTCGAGCACCGCCTCATCCGGCGCCAGGCCGAGGACGCGATTGGCTGTGTCGAAATCGATGCCGTACCAGGCCCACAACCCTTCGCCCACGCCCTGTATTTCGCCAAAGCCCACCCGCCCCGCGAGCGGTGTCGAGTTGATGTAGTCGCGCACGATACGGCGCCGCGCCGCGCTGGTGTCGGGGCCATCCTGATACGCCCGTATCGAGGCCGACACCATCTGGCGCAATTTCTCCTCGACATCGGTCGTCAGGCCACCGGGTGAGTAGCGGAATTTTTCCAACTGCGTCGCCAGGGTACTGGCGCCAGCGGTGTCCTGATGGGGGCGCACGAGGCTGACGGCATGGGCGTAGAGCACCTTGCCGAGGCGATCCCACTCCAGCGCCGGGTTGCGGGTGGGATGGGTATCGTTGAGCAGTTCGCGATTCTCGATGAACAGCAGGGTGTCGACGAGAAGCGGGGGAATGTCATTGAAGTGGCCGTAGACGCGCTCGGGCTGGCGCGTCTGGTAGACCAGCTGATCCGCACCGTCGCGCACGCTGAGGCCGGATTGCTGCTTTTCCCGGTAGGGCGCATTGCCGCCCAGCGTCACGTATTCGAGCATGGTGTCGGAAAAATGCGCCTGCTGGCGGATTTCGAAGCCGCGCTTGAGGAGCCTGGCGGTGAAGGAAGGAATACTGGTGTAGCCCTGGCGCTCGTTGTAGGGGCCGGCGGCGGGGAACACGATGGCGTCGGAAGGGCCAACTTCCAGCGTGTAAGTCATTTCGCCGGCATAGCGGGAAAACAACTTCGCCTGCAGATGGGAGGTTTGAACCTCGTAGGTTACCGCGGTGGCCAGCGCCGCCAGCGCGGCGATCACCAGCACCCACAAAATTCCCTTTATCATCGCTTGTACCTTGCACTACGGGCCACCGTGGAGGGCCTGTCGTCAATCCCCTGTGGCGTCACTGCTTCTTGGTTTTCAGCTGAATGAAGCATAGGCCGTGGGCCGCGCCCCGTCCACAGATGCGACGCGAACTCAATCACAAAACGACGTTTTGCGCGTATCATGTGCGGCCACCTGGAATGAAGGGCTGCGCCGGCTGCGGATTGCGATGCCGGGAAGCGGTATGAATATTCCGGCAATTATTGATAGTGATTCTCATTTAATGCACAATGAGTACCCAGCCCGAAATCCCTCATTCCTTCATTTGGAGTAGACGATGAAATTTGCGTCCCGTTTGCGCTCGCTGACCGCCTCTGTCGCGGTGCTTCTTTCCGCCGGTTTACTGGCTCCAAGCCTTTCCGCCGCCGAGCAGGTCGTGGTGTATTCCGCCCGCAACGAACAGCTCATCAAGCCCCTGTTCGATCTTTACCAAAAGGAAACCGGCGTGCGCGTGCGCTTTCTGACCGACAAGGAAGGCCCGCTGCTGGCGCGTCTCAAGGCCGAGGGCGCCAACACGCCGGCCGACATCCTGCTCACCGTCGATGCCGGCAACCTGTGGCAAGCGGCGGAAGCCGGCCTGCTGCAGGCGACCGATTCCGAAGTACTTGAGAAAAACATTCCCGCCCACCTGCGCGATCCCGAAAACCGCTGGTTCGGCCTTTCCGTGCGCGCCCGCACCCTGGTGTACAACACCGAGAACGTCGATCCCGCGGAGCTTTCCACCTATGAAGACCTGGCCGACGCCAAGTGGAAGAACCGCCTCTGCCTGCGCACGTCCAACAAGGTGTACAACCAGTCCCTGGTGGCCATGCTGATCCAGGAACACGGCGAACAGGCCGCCGAGGGGATCGTGCGCGGCTGGGTCGCGAACCTCGCCACCAGCCCCTTCTCCGACGATACCGCCGCACTCAAGGCCGTCGCCGTCGGCCAGTGCGACGTCACCGTCGTCAATACCTACTATCTGGGCCGCCTGATGCGCAGCGAGCCCGGTCTGCCGCTGAAGATTTTCTGGCCCAACCAGAGTGCCGAAAACAGCGGTACCCATGTGAACGTGTCCGGCGCCGGTATCACCCTGCACGCCAAGAATCCCGAGGGTGCGCGCAAACTGCTGGAGTGGCTGTCTTCCGGTGAGGCCCAGGCCGCCTTCGCCGGCGACAACCTCGAATACCCGGTGAATCCCGCCGTGCCCGTGGTCGACCAGGTGGCGGCCTGGGGCGAATTCCGCCAAAACCCCATCAACGTCACCTTTGCCGGTTCCCATCAGGCCGCCGCCGTGAAGTTGATGGACAGGGCCGGATACCGCTGAGTGCCCGCATCCCGCTTCTCCGCCATTGCGCGGTGCCAACGACGGGGGCCTTCAGGGTCCCCGTCGCCCTGTACTGATGCCGGCACGCACATCCCGTCGCGCCAGGGCGCTCATTCCACACGCATTGCCCAACCGTGAGCAAACGCCAGCAAACCCTGATCATCTTCGCTCTCGCGGCGCTCACCCTGCTGCCGCTGGCGGTCATCTTTTCGTCCTTCGCCAGCCCGCAGGGCGACATCTGGGCTCACTTCGGCGAGTTCGTGTTGCCGCGCCTGATGCTCAACACCCTGTGGCTGCTGCTCGGCGTCGGCATCGGCACCGCCCTGCTCGGTATCTCGCTCGCCTGGCTCACCGCCGCCTGTGAATTTCCGGGGCGCCGCTGGCTGACCTGGGCACTGCTGCTGCCCCTCGCCGTGCCGGGCTACGTGCTCGGTTTCGTGATGATCGGTCTTCTGGATTACACCGGCCCGCTGCAGACCCTGATGCGCGACACCTTCGGCAGCGCGCCGCAGATACCCATCCGCTCGCGTGGCGGCGTGATTCTGGTGATGGCGCTGACGCTCTACCCCTACGTCTATCTGGTGAGCCGCAACGCCTTCCTGACCCAGGGCAAGCGTGCCCTGGAAGCGGCCCAGACTCTCGGCCTCAGCCGCTGGCAAGGCTTTTTCCGCGTCGCCCTGCCCATGGCCAGGCCCTGGATCGCCGGTGGCCTCGCCCTGGTATTGATGGAAACCCTGGCGGATTTCGGCACCGTGGTGGTGTTCAACTACGACACGTTCACCACCGCCATCTACCGCGCCTGGTTCGGCATGTTCAACCTCGAGGCCGCCTCGCAGCTGGCCTCCTTGCTGGTGATACTGGTCTTTCTCGCCCTGCTTCTCGAACAGCGCTCGCGCCGCGGCCAGCGCTTTTCCGGCGGCAGCCGCGGCGACCGCAGCGAGCGCATCAACCTCGGTCCGGTAGCGCGCTGGCTGGCCTTTGCCTGGTGCGTGCTGGTGTTCTGCGCCGCCATCGCCGTGCCCCTCGGGCAACTGCTGATCTGGGCCTGGCAGAGCCGCGCCGACATGGACACGCGCTACCTGGGATTTCTCTATCACTCCCTGATCCTGTCCCTCAGCGGTGCCCTGGTCGTGGTGGTACTCGGCCTCACCCTCAACTACGCCCTGCGCCGCAGTCCGGGGCGCCTGATCAACGCCGCAGGGCGCTTTGTGATTCTCGGCTACGCCATTCCCGGCACGGTGCTGGCGGTGGGCTTCTACCTGCCCGTGACCTGGCTCGATGGGCTGTGGATGGATCTCGGCAGATATTTCGAGCAGCGCTGGCAACCCCTGCTCGGCGGCACCATCACCGCCATGCTGCTGGCCTACGCGGTGCGCTTTCTCGCCGTCGGCTACCATCCAGTGGAAGCGGCGCTGCACCGCATCACGGCCAACATGGATGAAGCGGCGAAAAGCCTCGGCAGCAGTTCCCGCGACACTCTCACCCGCGTTCATCTGCCGCTGCTGCGCGGCGGCATCGCCACTGCCGCGGTGCTGGTGTTCGTGGATATCATGAAGGAAATGCCGATCACCCTGATGACCCGCCCGTTCGGCTGGGACACCCTGGCGGTGCGCATTTTCGAAATGACGTCGGAGGGCGAGTGGCAGCGGGCCGCGCTGCCCGCCGTGACCCTGGTGGTGGCCGGGCTGATCCCCGTACTCCTGCTGATGCGCACCACCGAAGAAACGAGTACCCGCAATGCAACTTGAAGTGAGTGACATCCAGGTCGCCTTCGGCGGCAACACCATTCTCGACCATCTCAGCCTGGCGCTGGAGACGGGAGAGATCGGCTGCCTGCTGGGCGCATCCGGCTGCGGCAAGACCACCGCGCTGCGCGCCATCGCCGGTTTCGAGGCGGTGACGCAGGGACGCATTCTGATCGGCGGCCAGGAAATCAGCCGCCCGGGCTGGACCCTTGCGCCGCAGCGGCGCCGCGTCGGCATGGTGTTTCAGGACTACGCCCTGTTTCCCCACTTGAGCGCGGCGCAAAACATCGCCTTCGGTCTGCGCCACCTGAGCCGCGACGACAAACGCAGGCGCGTTGCCGAGATGCTCGACCTGGTGGGTCTCGCCGCTGTCGCGCACCACTATCCCCACCAGTTGTCCGGCGGCCAGCAGCAGCGGGTGGCGGTGGCCAGGGCCCTGGCGCCCGACCCGGCGCTGCTATTGATGGATGAGCCCTTTTCCAATCTCGACGTGGAATTGCGCGAACGACTGTCGGTGGAAGTGCGCGCGATCCTCAAGGCGGCGGGCACCACCGCCCTGCTCGTCACCCACGACCAGCACGAAGCCTTCGCCATCGCCGACCGCGTCGGCCTCATGAGCGACGGCCGCATCGAGCAATGGGACACCCCCTACAACCTCTACCACCACCCGCGGAGTCGCACCGTGGCGCGCTTCATCGGCCAGGGTGTGCTGGTGCCTGGCGAGGTGCTGGAGAACGGTCGCATCCGCGTGCCCATGGGCGAGCTGCCCGCACCGATGGCGCTGACGGCGGGCACGGCAGTGGACGTGCTGCTGCGCCCCGACGACATCATCCACGACGACACCAGCCCGCTCAAGGCAACGATCACCGCCAAGGCCTTCCGCGGCGCCAGCATTCTCTACTCCCTGGAACTGCCCTGCGGCACGCGCCTGCTGGCGCTGGTCCCGTCGCACCACAACCACGCCATCGGCGAAGCCATCGGCGTGCGTCTGGATACCCAACATGTGGTGGCGTTCCCCGCATCCGCATGAATTGTAGGAGCTTGCCTGCAAGCGACCGTTATTGAGGGGCAGACAGGCCCGTCTACAGGGGTCGCTTGCAGGCAAGCTCCTACAAGGGAAATGACCACGGGCGGCAAAAAATGACATCCCGCGGCCAGCACACCGCCCCATACCTTCCCGCCAAGGCCGCTCCTACTCCACCCCCAGGCGCTTGAGGAGCCGCGACAGGTTGCCGCGGTCGATGCCCAGCGATTGCGCAGCGGCGGCTTTGTTGCCGCCGCATTCACGCAGGCGCTGATCCACCAGCGCGCGCTGAAAGTCGTCCACTGCCTCGCGCAGGGGCACGTCGGCGCCCCGTGTCGCGGCGGCGGCCATGGCGAGTGATGCCTTGTTCTCGGCGGGCAGCATGTCGTTGCCCAGGTGCCTGGTGTCCAGTTCGATCACCCGCGTTTTGTCCTGCCCTTCGCTGAGGGCACGGATGATGCCACGCGACAGCGCGTGTTCCAGTTCCCGCACGTTTCCCGGCCAGGGGAACGCCGCCAGCCAGGTGCGGGCACGGCGGCTCAGGCGCACACCGCGCAACCCCAGGCGGCGCTGGTCGCGCTCGAGAAAATAGCCCGCCAGCAGGCTGATGTCCTCGCCGCGCTCGCGCAGCGGTGGCACCACCAGCGGATAGACACTCAGGCGGTGGTAGAGGTCGGGGCGGAAACGGCCCTCCGCGACTTCGGTTTTCAGGTCGCGGTTGGTGGCCGCGATGAGGCGCACGTCGGCGCGGTGATGGCTGTCGCTGCCGACGCGCTGAATCTCGCCATCCTGCAGCGCACGCAGGAGCTTGGCCTGAATGGCCAATGGCAGCTCACCCACCTCGTCGAGGAACAGCGTGCCTTCGTGGGCCAGCTCGAATTTGCCGGCGCGGTTTTCACTGGCGCCCGAGAACGCGCCTTTCACGTGCCCGAACAATTCGCTTTCGGCGATTGCTTCGGGCAGCGCGGCGCAGTTGACGTACACCATGGGCTCACCGGCGCGCCCCGAGTGGCGGTGGATGTAGCGCGCAACCAGTTCCTTGCCCACCCCCGTTTCCCCCAGAATCAATACCGTGAGATCCGACGCCGCCACGGTACCGGCCTCGCGCTTCAACTGCCTCATCGGCTCACTGTTGCCGATCAGCTCTTCCGACAAGCCGTGTGACTGTTGGCTGAGCTCGATCTTCTGGCGCCTTTCCAGCTGTTCTTCCAGGTGGTGAATCCAGTCCGCGGCGTGCACCGTGGCGGCGGCGACCGCCACGAAGGCCTCGAAGCTGTCCGTATCGAAGCTGTCGAAAGATCCGGCGTGGAGGGCATCCAGGGTGATCAGCCCCCAGGGTTGCCCACCCACGTACAGAGGTGCGCCCATGCAGTCGTGAACATAGAGGTGGTCGTCGGCATTTTCGACGAGGCCATCGTAAGGGTCCGGCATGGCCGAATCGGCGGCGAAGCGTACCGGGGTACGGCTGTCCAGCACCTGGGCCAGGCGCGGGTGCTCGCGGATCACGAAGCGCCGCCCCAGGGTGTCGGGCGACAACCCCTGTACCGCGCGCGGGATCAGCTGCCCGCCCTCCCGCTGCAGCAGGGCGATGGCGTCGCAGGGGAAATTGCGCCTGAACACGTCGAGCAGGCGCTCGAAACGTTGCGTACGCGGCAGGGTGCGGGAGAGGTCCGCCACCAGACCCGCGAGATCCGCAAAAGCCCGAGCTGTTGTCATAAACACACCATGTTGTCTTTTGCACACATAAACATGGCTTGTATTTTAGACACGGCCCGCTGATAAAGCCATGTAATTCAACGAATCCGTTTATGGCACGATTTTCGCAGCTTCTGTAGTGAGCAACACCAAGACAAAACTAAACACACGGAGAACACGATGAAAAACCTGCTCAAGCCCCTTGCCCTTGCCGCTGCCGTGGCTGCCGCTCCCTTTGCGATGGCGGACACCGTCAAGATCGAGCTCACCGCCAAGGAGGTCGATGTTCCCATCGACAACGCCGGCACCACACAGCATATGTGGACGTACGAAGGTCTTCTCCCCGGCCCACTGTTGCGGGTCAAGGAAGGCGATACGGTGGAAATCACCCTGCACAACCACCCCGACAACGGCAACAGCCACTCCATCGACCTGCACGCTGCAGTCGTGGATGTGCTGGATGAGTTCGACGAGGTGAAACCTGGCGATACCAAAACGTTCACCTTCAAGGCCAATTACCCCGGCATCTTCGTCTACCACTGCGGCGCCGACTCCATGGCCGAGCACATCGGTCGCGGCATGTACGGCGCGATCATCGTCGACCCCAAGGAAGGCTACAGCGAAAACTACCCGAAACCGGATCGCGAGTATGTCCTGATCCAGAGCGACCTGTATGAAGAAGGCACTTCGGCCGAGGACATGAAGATGGGCAATGGCTGGAAGGCCCCGCTGATCAACGGCAAGATATTCCACTACAGCCCGGTGCACGACCCCAATGCCAGCTTGGCATTGGAAGCCAAGCCCGGCGAGCGCGTGCGCATCTTCTATGCCAACGCCATGGTCAACGAAGCGGCAGCCATGCACCCCATCGCCGGCATCTGGGATCGGGTGTGGGATAACGGCAACCCGAAAAATCTCAGCCATGGGCTGCAGACCGTCGGAGTCCCGGCGGCCCACGCCGTGACCATGGATATCGTGCCGCCCGCCGACCGCCCCACCAACAACGCCATTGTCGATCACCGCATGAAGCATGCGCTGAACGGGGCCATCTCCGTGCTGATGGCACACGACGACGCCGACCCCGACAGAGGCCGTGGCGACCAGCTGATACTGCGCTGAGAAAGGAGGTATTCACCATGAATGTAAAAACCCTGGCCGCGGCGCTGTTGGTGGGGGGGCTGGCACAGCTCCCCGCCGGCGCCCTGGCCGACGGCAAGCAGTTGGTGGAAACCAACTGCGCGTCCTGCCACGCCCTGGAGCGCCCCGATTACGGGGCGCTGGGCCACGCGGAGCGCATCACCCGCAAGGGTCCACCGTTGTATTTTGCGGGTAACAAGTTCCAGGCCGAGTGGCTCGAAGGCTGGCTGCAGAAGCCGCAGCGCATCCGCCCCGCCGGTGTCTTTCCGCCCGCCGCGGTGAAACCCAGCGATGCCGGTGATGTGATAGACCCGGCTCTGCTGGAGGAGCATCCCGCACTCAGTGCCGACGAGGCGCGCCAGGCCACGGAATACCTGATGAGCCTACACGCCTTCGACGACCTGATCGCGGCCAGTACCTATGAGCCGGGCACCATCGCCGCGCGCATGGGCCAGCTCAACTTCTCCAAGTTCAACGGCTGTGACAGCTGCCACCAGGATTCAGCCACCACCGGCGGCTTCTCGGGGCCGGAGCTGTACACCGCCTGGCAGCGTCTGCAGCCGAAATTCATTGCCTCCTTCATCGCCGACCCGGTGGCCTGGGACCCCAATACCCTGATGCCCAAAACCAATCTCAACGAAAGCGCGGTGGAAAGGCTCAGCAACTATCTGAAACTCATCGGGGAGGAGCAGCCATGAGCCGGACAACAGCCATGAGCGCATTGAAAACCCTGAAAATGGCGGCGGCGCTGTGTGCCCCCTTGTTTCTGGCCACCGCACTGCCCGCCGCGGCGGAGGATGGCGAGACGCTCTACAAGATCTACTGCACCCAGTGCCACGGCGTGGAAGGGTTCGGCAACGGCGTCAACGTGCCCGCCATGTCGGTGCAGCCGCGCAACCACCACGACCGCAGCGAAATGTCTGCGCGCACCGACGAAGAGTTGTTCAAAGCCGTCAAGCACGGCGGCAAGAGCATCAACAAATCGGTGCTGATGCCCGCCTGGGGCGAGAACCTGAACGACGACGAAATCAATGCACTGGTTCTCTACCTGCGGGAACTGTGCTGCAACAGCGGAGGTTGACCATCATGCTCAAACTTTCAAAAAACCTGCTACTCGCGGCTTGCCTGGTGGCGTCCGGCAGCGCCCTGGCGGAACTCCGCCAGTTCGAGATGACCCTTGAAGAGATGGACCTGGAAGTAGCGCCCGGGTTTACCACCAAGGTGTGGGCATACAACGGCCAGGTACCAGCACCGCTGATCCACGTCAAGGAGGGCGATGAGATTGAAGTCACGCTACACAACCTCACCAGCCTCAACCATACCATCCACTGGCATGGCACCTACCAGACCGGCACCTGGCAAATGGATGGCGTACCCGACGTCAACCAGTTGGGAATCGAACCCGGCGACAGCTTTACCTACCGCTTTACTGCCGACAAGACCGGCAGCCTCTGGTATCACTGTCACGTCAACACCGCCGAGCACATTGACCTGCGCGGTATGTGGGGTCCAATGATTGTTGATCCGAAAGAGCCCACCGACCTGGAAAAAAGAGTCACAAAGGATGCGATTCTGTTCTTCTCCAGTTGGGACTCATCGGTATCACAGACCTATGGTGAGAACGGTGTTCCGCATCGTGTGCTGGACTATTTCTCCATCAATGGCAAATCCCACCCTCACAACCAGCCCATTCGTGTGAAGGAAGGTGATGTGCTGCGCCTGCGCCTGTATGCACCGACCTCGCCTATCGCATTTCACCTTCATGGGCACGACGTCCTGGTTACCCACAAAGACGGCACCGCGCTGCCCAATCCCTACTGGGCCGACGTGGTGCCGGTACAGCCCGGTGAGCGCTACGACCTTATCGTCGAGATGAACAACCCCGGCATCTGGATGGTGCACGACCACATCGAGGAGAACACCACAGCCGGCGGCAAGGAAGGTGGTGGATCGATGCTGGTAGTGGAGTACGAGGAGATCGAAAAGCCAGATTTCTACATGTGGAAGGACATCGAGTTCGAACCGGACTTCTATATGATCGAATCCATGGCCAAACCCCACGGGCTTCACAACATCGATGCCTTCAAAACGATAGATCCAGGCGCCAATTAACACCGCCCCAGGCGCTGAGCTTTCAGTACAGGAAAATTCGCCAACGTCAGGGTTAATGCCACCGATCATTCACGTGAAGGGTGGCATCAACCCTGAAAAATCAAACCATTCCATCCGGATCGCAATGGAGTGGGTACCCGTTGGGTGTGGCGTGGTTTCTGGCCAGCCCATGCGACATTTTGTCTCATGGGCACTCCTGTCTGACAGCGATAGACTTGCCATTTCCTGTTTAATTGTCGAGAACTCAAAATGCTTTCACGTCGTTTACTTCTGTATATCGCTTGTGGCGCTACGACGCTCACTCCGATTTTTAGCAGGGCCAACCCAGTGGAAGCCACCCATTTTCCCCCTTCGCTGCTGGAAGAGATCATCGTGACCTCAACCCGCGAAGCACGCAGCCGCAACGAACTGCCCGAGTCCGTCGGCGTTCTCGGCCGCGAGGCCATGGAAAACATCATGCCCAGCCACCCGGCGGAAGCCCTCAATCGCCTCGCCGGCGTGCACGTCAACAACGTCGGCGGCGAGGGCCACATGACCGCCATCCGCCAGCCCCTCACCACCGGCGGCGTCTATCTGTTTCTGGAGGACGGCATTCCCACCCGCCCCACCGGCTTCTTCAACCACAACGGCCTCTACGAAATCGACATGACCCAGGCCGGCCAGGTGGAAGTGACGCGTGGACCCGGTTCGGCGCTGTACGGTTCGGATGCCATCGGCGGCCTGATCAACAGCCTCACGCGCGCGCCGGGGCAGGAGCGGGAGATCGGCCTGACCCTGGAAACCAGCGAGGACGATCGCTACCGGGGACTGTTCTCGATCAGCGGCCCGATCAACGCCCAGGGCCGCGCCGGCGTGCAGATCAACCTCACCGACAACGGCGGTTTCCGCGACGAGGGCGACTACAGTCGCGCCTCCGTCACCGCGCGCTGGGATCAGGACTGGAGCGAAACCTTTTCGAGCAAGACGGTGTTCGCCTGGTCGGCCATCGACCAGAGCGGTGTGTCGGGCTTGAACGAGCACGACTACAAGCACAACCGCTCCAAGAACCTTTACCACGGCGATGTCGCCTTCCGCGAAGTCCGCTCCCTGCGCCTGTCCACCGAGCTGTCGTGGCAGCCGGACGACGAGCGGCTGTGGACGCTGACCGCGTTCGCCCGCGACAACCGCATGGACCTGATGCCGTTCTGGATGCTGTCCTACGACCCCAATGAATACACCACCGAATTCTCCACCCTGGGGCTGATGGCCAAGCACCGCCGCACCTTTTCCGATGTCAACATCGACTGGATCAGCGGCGTCGATGTGGACTACACCCCGTCGAGCTACAAGGAGCGGCGCATCATCGCCTTCAAGCAAGGCGACATCTTCGTCGATTACCAGCGCAGCGGGCGCGTCAATTACGACTACGACGCCGACCAGCTCACCGTCTCCCCCTACACCCAGGTGGAGTGGCAGCCCATCGAGCGCCTGCGCCTCTCCGCCGGGGTGCGCTACGACCATTTCAGCATCGACTACGACGACAATCTCGCCGCCAGCGTGCCCGAGGTGGGCATCTTCGCACCGACAGCCTTCCCGAGCCGCCACTACCGGCCCGACGATCAGCGCGTGACCTTCGACCAGTGGAGTCCCAAGCTCGGCCTGGTGCTGGACATCAACGAGCACCACAACGCCTATATCACCTACCGCCACGCATTTCGCGCGCCCACTGCCGGGCAGCTGTTTCGCGGCGGCTCGGTGGCGGACACCACCGACCTCAGACCGGTCACCGCCATCAGCCGCGAGATCGGCCTGCGCGGCCAGATCTCCCACTGGCTCGACTACGATCTGGCCATTTACGACATGACCATCGAAGACGATATCGTCAGCGTCATCACCGACGATACGCGCAAGACCCTCAACAGCGGCGAGACCCGCCACCGCGGCGTCGAGGTGACACTGATGGCCCAGTGGTCACAAGGCTGGTCGTCGACCATCGCCTTCAGCCACAGCCAGCAGGAGTACAAGGATTTCAGTTACATCTGCGGCAACGCCACCTGCAATTTTGCCGGCAACGACATCCCCAGGGCGCCGGAAACCATGGGCAACGCCACCCTGGCCTACAGCGCCGCCGACGATATCTGGCGCGCGGAACTGGAATGGGAATACCTGGGGCGCTACTACACCGACGAAACCAACACCCGGGAGTACGGCGGCCACAGCCTGCTCAACCTGCGCGGCAAGTACCAGCTGAGCGACACACTGGAACTCTACGGACGCCTGCAGAATCTCACCGACAGGCGCTACTCCAGCTACACCAGCAACCAGGTGGGCGTGCCGGACCTGGAATACCGGCCGGGGCAGCCGCGTACGGCTACGGTGGGGATTAGGTTGGTGTTTTGAGGATTTGGGTCTGACGTCTGACGTCTGACGCTGGACGCCAAGAGTTAGGGACGGCTCGTTGCAGCATCGCAACTCCGGGTTTGGCTTGAAGCCAGAGGGTTGAGACAATTCTTATGCGTCAGACGTCCAGCGAGGAAGAACTTCGCCATGTTCAAAGTACAAATCTACCGCTACAACCCCGAAACCGACGCCGAGCCCTACATGCAATCCTTCGAGGTGGCGGACAGTTTTCGCGGCGCCATGGTGCTGGACGTGCTGGAGCATCTCAGGGAGCGGGATTGCACGCTCAGTTATCGCCGTTCGTGCCGCGAAGGCGTGTGCGGCTCGGATGGCATGAACATCAACGGCAAAAATGCCCTCGCCTGCGTTACCCAGGTCGATGCGGCCATGGGCAAGAAGGCGCTGACGATCCGCCCGCTGAGCGGAATGCCGGTCATCCGCGATCTGGTGGTGGATCAGAAACAGTTCTTCGAGCAATACCGCAAGGTCAGCCCCTACCTGATCAACGATACCCCGGCGCCTGCCATCGAACGCCGCCAGTCACCACAAGAGCGCGCCCAGCTCGATGGCCTCTACGAATGTATTCTGTGCGCCTGCTGCACCTCCGGGTGCCCGTCGTGGTGGTGGAATCCGGACAAATACCTCGGCCCCGCCGCCCTGCTCCAGGCCCAGCGCTTTCTCGAAGATAGCCGCGACACCGCCACCGCGCAGCGCCTGACGGCGCTCGACGACCACTTCAGCGTGTTCCGCTGCCGCGACATCGGCAATTGCACCTGGGTATGCCCCAAGGGCCTCAACCCCATGAAAGCCATCAGCGACATCCGTCGCCGCCTGCTCAAATCCGGCACATGAACACAGGGAACGCAACCATGCCAAACAGCCTTATCCACCTGTGGACCGCTGAATATCGCGACATCCTGGCGCTCCTCCAGCGTCTGCATCGCCTGCACGCCAGGCTGAACCGCCGTGCCGCACGGGCGCGCACCCCTCAACCTGCCACGGGTTTCCTGCAATGAATCGACAGTCGTTCATCCGCTGCCACCGCATTCTCGCCTGGATCGGCGGCATCGCCCTGCTCGTGTTCGGCATCTCCGGTATCAGCCATCCGCTGATGACCTGGTTCGGGCCGCCACAGGCGGCGTTCTTCCCTCCCCAGGGCAATTTTTCTTCCACAGCGGTCGAGGCGATCCCGCAGGTTCTCGCCAGCCACGGCATCGAGCGCGCGCAGTTGGTCAAGGTGTTGCCCACCGCCGCGGGCAACCTGTTGCAGGTGAGCAGCGACAACGGCGCGGTGCGCCGCTATTTCGATCTGGAAAGCGGCGCCGAACACCCCGATTTCGATGCGCGTCAGGCCGAATGGCTGGCGCGCTACTATACCGGCCTTGCCGATGCGCCGATCCGCTCCATCGAGTTGCTCACGGCGTTCGACACCGCCTACCCGTCCGTGAACCGGCTGCTGCCGGTGTGGCAGGTCTCCTTTGCCGGGAACGACACCCCCACCACCTACGTGCACACCGAACTCAACGCCCTGGCGAGCATCACCAACGGCACCCGGACGCTGCAACAAAATCTGTTTCAGGCACTGCATACCTGGAGCTGGCTGGACGGCGCGGAGCCGTTGCGGGTGACCGTGCTGGTGGTTCTGTGCGGCACCCTGGCCGCGATGGCCGTCACCGGCCTGATCATGGTATTCGTGCTGCCCGGGCGCACCATTCGCAGCGCCGGGCGGCGCTGGCACCGGCGCACCGCCTGGCTGCTGTGGCTGCCTCTGCTGACCTTCTCGACGAGCGGGCTCTACCATCTGCTCCACAACGCGGGCGACGCGGAGCCGCAAACCCTGGTTTACGGTGCCGACATTCCTCTTGCCGGGCTGAGCGGTGGCGCCCTCCTCGAACCCGGCGCCGCCCCTCTCAACAGTATCACCCTGCTGGTCGGACCGGCGGGTGAGCAGCTCTACCGTCTCGCACAGCCGGCCGGCAAGCCGGGACAGCACGTCGGACACCACGGTCGCTTCGACGGCACCCCCACCGAGGTACCCGCGCGCCTCGTCAATGCGGCGACGGGTGCGCTCTCCCCATTCGATGACGAGCAGCTGGCGCGCGCCGCCGCGCAGCGGCACCTCGGCATCCCCGCTGCGGCCATTACCGGCACGGCCCTGGTGACCCGCTTCGATTCCGACTACGACTTCCGCAACAAGCGCCTGCCGGTGTGGCGCGTGAACTACACGTCGCCGCAACACAGCGGCAGCGCCTATATCGATCCGGCCAACGGCGCGCTGGTGGACAGGATCACGAACGCCGATCACTGGGAGGGCCTGAGCTTCAGCCAACTCCACAAGTGGAATTTTCTTACCCCCTTCACCGGACGCGAGATACGCGACGTGCTGATGGTGGCGACGATCCTCGCGCTTTTGACCAGCGCCGGGTTGGGTATCGCCATGCTGATCCGGCGCAAGCCGCAACTGCGGGCACGGCAGGCCGCTGCGGCGCAGACGTTGTTGCGCGGCTCATAGCATGGACAAGGCAGCGCCTTGTCCCCTGTCGGTGGTCGCGGCACGGGGCATTCCGGCGCACGGCCTGTTGACAGACCCGGCCAGACGGGATTCCATCCCAGCTCCCGGTCAACACAACAAGCGACATCCAGTGAGCAACAGCCGCAGCCGTTTCATCCGCAGAATCTATGTGGCCATCGCCTTCATCGCCACAGGGCTCGGCATTCTCGGCGCCGTGTTACCGCTGCTGCCCACCACGCCGTTTCTGATTCTCGCGTTCTGGGCCGCCGCGCGCGGTTCGCCGCGCTTTCAGTTCTGGCTCTATCGCCACCGCCTGCTCGGTCCGCCCCTGCAGGCCTGGTATCGCCACCGCGCGCTGTCGGTGCGCACCAAATGCATGGCGACGGGGCTGCTGGCCTTGAGCTGGGCCACCATGGCGGCGACGGGCGTGCCCAGCTGGGCGCTCATCGTCGCCGGGGCGTTCTTCAGCACCATCGCGGCCTTCCTGTGGACCCGTAAAACCGTACACTACCCCATCACCCGTAAAATTCCCGACAACACCCGAGAGGAACATAAATGAAACTGGAAACTCTGGCATTGCACGCGGGCTACGACGGCGACCCCGCCACCAACGCGGCCACGGCCCCCATTTACCAAACCACCTCGTACACCTTCAACAACACCCAGCACGGCGCAGACCTGTTCAACCTGGCGGTGCCCGGCAATATCTACAGCCGCATCATGAACCCCACCAACGCGGTACTCGAGGCGCGCGTGGCGGCCCTGGAAGGCGGCGTCGGCGCCCTCGCCCTGGCGTCGGGCATGGCGGCCATCACCTACGCCATTCAGTGCCTGTGCCGCGTCGGCGACAACATCGTCAGCACCACCCAGCTCTACGGTGGCACCTACAACCTGTTCGCGCACACCTTTCCCAACCAGGGCATCGAGGTGCGCATGGCATCCTTCAACGACCTCGAAGGCCTGGAAAAGCACATCGACGCCAACACCCGCGCACTGTTCTGCGAAACCATCGGCAATCCGGCAGGCAATGTCGTGGACGTGGCCGCACTGGCGGACATCGCCCACCGCCACGGCGTGCCGCTCATCGTCGACAACACGGTGGCCACGCCCTACCTGTGCAAGGTGTTCGACCACGGTGCCGACATCGCCGTCCACTCGCTCACCAAGTACATGGGCGGACACGGCACCACCATCGGCGGCATCATCGTCGACTCCGGCCGCTTCGACTGGAAAGCCAACGCGGAGCGCTTCCCGATGCTCAATGAGCCCGATCCGTCCTACCACGGCGTGGTGTATACCGAAGCGCTGGGGGCCGCCGCCTACATCGGTCGCTGCCGCGTGGTGCCGCTGCGCAATACCGACGCGGCGCTGTCGCCGATGAGCGCGTTCCTGATCATGCAGGGCCTGGAAACCCTGGGGCTGCGCATGGAGCGCCACTGCGAGAACACGCTCGCGGTGGCCGAGTATCTGGAGCGCCATCCGCAGGTGGAATGGGTCAACTACGCCGGCCTGCCGTCGAGCCCGGACCACGCCCTCTGCCAGAAGCTGCTGGGTGGGCGCGCCGCCGGTATTCTCAGCTTCGGCATCAAGGGCGGCGAGGAGGCAGGTGCGCGTTTCATCGATGCACTGCAATTGATTCTGCGCCTGGTGAACATCGGCGACGCCAAGTCACTGGCCTGCCACCCGGCCTCCACCACGCACCGCCAGCTCAACGACGAGGAACTGGCGCGTGCGGGTGTCAGCCGCAAACTGGTGCGCCTGTCCATCGGCATCGAACATATCGATGACATCATCGCCGACATCGCACAGGCGCTCGACGCCTCACGCGGCTGAACGGAGCGGGGCGTACTGAACGCAAGGCCGTCAACGGCGCAGCCTTGATCGCCGTGGGAGGCAGGATCTTGTTTCCGCAGGGGCAATTCATGAATTGCTCCTGCAACCGACGCCCTGGAGAAGGGGCATACTGAACGCAGGCCGCTCAGCGGGGTGTGAGGGCCGCCACCTTGGCTGCCAGGGTCTTGCACAGGGATATGGCCACATACGCCTCGAAATTGTCAGCCGGGTCGAAAACCCGGTCGTACTGTTCGGCAAGCGTGGCCAGCTGCGCCTCGAGCTGCGAGTGAGCCTGGGGCGAGGCGGGATCGATGGCGGCAATGAACTCGCGCCGCACGAGTAACTGATTCCAGAACTCGGTATCCGTCAAGAGGGGTCCTCCGCCTGCTCCACAGCCGTGACTTCGAGGCGGCGGAACTTGCCGCCCGGCAGGGGCCAGTCGATGGTGCCGCCGGTGCGCAGGCCGATCAGTGCGCTACCCACCGGGCTGAGTACGGAAATACACATGCGATCGACGTTGGCTTCGCGGGGATAGACCAGTGTGACCGTGGTTTCTTCGCCGCTGTCGCGGTCGCGAAAGCTGACTTTCGAGCCCATCGCGACAATGTCCGCGGGCAGCTTGCGGGTGGGCACCACATCGGCGCGCGACAGCTCTTCATCGAGCGCTGCCGAAGCCGGTGTATCTATGGATTCGATCAATGTCATCAATTGTTGAAAATCGCGCTCG
>CAYXXZ010000010.1:0-54231 GCA_964469165.1 uncultured Porticoccaceae bacterium | reverse complement strand
TCGGCATCAGCGCCGAGCAGATCAAGCGTCTGCGCGACGAATATGCCATTTACATCGTGGGGTCGAGCCGCATCAATGTGGCCGGCATCAGCGAGGCGGATGTGGACTATCTGACCGACGCGCTGATCAGCGTGCTCAAAAATTGAGTTGCTGAATCCGTGTCGTCGATAAGGGCCCTGCGGGGCCCTTTTGGTTGGATTTACCTTTCCGCGGCGAAGTACCATAGTGGTTCTGCAACGCCACTGGGAGAGAGTTCTTGCCTATGCAACACCTGGATTGGGACAACGAGCTGGCCGCCGTATGGCGACCGAAGTCGGCGCGCCTGCGTGTGGTGCGTCGTTTCGATACGGTCCAGCTTGAAGATTTGCTCGGCATCGATGCGCAAAAACAGGCGCTGGTAGCCAACACCGAACTGTTCCTGGCCGGGAAGCTCGCCAACAATGCATTGCTGTGGGGCAGCCGCGGCACTGGAAAATCCTCGCTGATCAAGGCATTGCTGAACCGCTACGGTGCCAGCGGCCTGCGCGTGGTCGAGATCGACAAGGACGATCTGGTGGATCTTCCCGAGATCGTCGATGGCTTGCGCGAGTTGCCGCAGCGCTTCATCGTATTCTGCGACGACCTGTCATTCGAGGAAGGGGAGAGCAGCTACAAGCACCTGAAAAGCATCCTCGAGGGCTCCATCGAACTGCCACCGGAAAACATCCTGATCTATGCCACGTCCAATCGCCGCCACCTGATTCCGGAGAGAATGTCGGAAAATCGCGACGTCAAACTGGTCGACGGTGAGCTTCATTACTCGGATACCATCGAGGAGAAGCTATCGCTGGCTGATCGATTCGGCCTGTGGCTGTCGTTCTATCCGGCCAGTCAGGAGCAATACCTGAAGATGGTGGACGCATTTTTTCCCACTTGTCCGGACCGCGAGCGGCTGCACCGCCTGGCGCTGCAATTCGCGCAGACACGGGCGAGCCGCAGCGGGCGCACGGCGCGGCAGTTTTACCTCAGCATGCAGGGTGTGGCAGGGCTGACGCCGGATGGCTGAGAGTCGTGCCGCAAGGCTCAACAGGCCCTGGCGATTCTTGGAGTCTGTTCATGCTCTCGTAATTTGACGTTGTTCGAATAAGTTTCACGTTTCACGCAAGAAGGGGCTGGCCAGCGGGTCGTTGAGGCTATCTGTGCTGCGGCAGTGAGCACCCTGTAGCCTGCCTGCGGGCGACAACAATCCAACGCCACCATGACATTCGTAACGCAAAACATCCGTGGGTTTTGTCTGTGCAGCCTTCCAGGCGGGATACAGCGTGGCGACAAATTCAGTGCCCGAATCATCCATACCGGTCGCTTGCAGGCAAGCTCCTACATATGCACCCAGCAGATTGCGAGAGCGCGAACGGATTCTTAGGCACTGCTCGTCTTGGGGACTATCGCCTTACCCAGTCGCGTGCGGATACTGGCCTCGATACCCGCGGCGTCGAGCCCGACGCTGGCGAGCTGCTGGCCGTGGCTGGCGTGTTCGACGAAGCGGTCTGGCAGCCCCAGCTGCAATACGGCACCGCTGTACCCCATGGTGTTGAGCGCTTCACAAACGGCGCTGCCGGCACCGCCCATCACCACGTTTTCTTCAAGGGTGACCAGCAACTGGTGATCGTCTGCGAGAGAGGCCAGCAGTGACAGGTCGAGCGGCTTGACGAAACGCATGTCAGCCACGCTGGCATCCAGGCGCTCCGCGGCGGCCAGCGCTGCCGGCAACAGGGTGCCGAAATTGAGAATTGCCACGCCGCCTTTCCCGCGCCGTTTGAGGACGCCCTTGCCGATGGGCAGGGCGGTCATGTCCTCGCTGATGGCGGCTCCGGGACCGGACCCCCTGGGATAACGCACCGCTGCGGGGCCGCAGTGGATGTAGCCGGTATAGAGCATCTGGCGCGCTTCATTTTCGTCGCTCGGCGTCATCACCAGCAGGTTGGGGATGCAGCGCAGATAGCTGATGTCGAAACTGCCTGCGTGGGTGGCGCCGTCCTCACCGACCAGGCCGGCGCGGTCGATGGCGAACAGTACGTCCAGGTCCTGAAGCGCCACGTCGTGAATCAGTTGGTCATAGGCGCGTTGCAGAAAGGTGGAGTAAATGGCCACCACCGGTTTCTTGCCTTCGCAGGCCATGCCGGCCGCGAGGGTCACCGCGTGTTGCTCGGCGATCGCCACATCGAAGAAGCGTTCCGGAAAATCCCGGGCGAAGTGTTGCATGCCGGACCCTTCGCACATGGCCGGGGTGATGCCCACCAGCCGCTCGTCCCGGGCCGCCATGTCGCACAGCCAGTCGCCGAAGATTTGCTGGTATCTGGGGCGCGCGGGTTTGGCGGGCGCGCTGTCCTGCTGTGGTTCGATCTTGGTGAAGGCGTGATAGCCGATGGGATCTTCTTCCGCCGGCAGATAGCCCTGGCCCTTGCGGGTGATGACATGAAGAAAGATCGGCCCCGACAGATCCTTGAGGTTGCTGAGCGTTTCTATCAGCAGCGGCAGGTCGTGACCATCGATGGGGCCGATGTAGTTGAAGCCCAGCTCTTCGAAAATGATACCGGGCGATACCATGGCCTTGAGGTGTTCTTCGGTCTTGCGCACGAAGGTCGCGGCGGAGGGTATGACCTTGAGTGCCTTCTTGCCGCCTTCGCGGATGCTGTTGTAGAAGGGGCTTGCCCAGATCCGGGAAAAATAGGTGGCCAATCCACCGACGTTGCGCGAGATCGACATGTTGTTGTCGTTGAGGATCACCATCATGTTGGCGTCGGTGTGCGCCGCGTGATTGAGGGCCTCGAAAGCCATGCCCGCCGTCATCGCGCCATCGCCGATGATGGCAACCGCGCGCCGGTTGAGCCTGTCCAGGCGCGCCGCCAGTGCCATGCCCAGGGCGGCGCTGACGGAGGTGCTGGAATGTCCCACGCCGAAGGTGTCGTACTCGCTTTCCGAGCGTTTGGGAAAGCCGGAAATGCCGCCCGGCTCGCGAATCGTCAGCAACTCGTCACGGCGCCCGGTGAGTATCTTGTGGGGATAGGTCTGGTGGCCCACGTCCCACACGAGACGGTCGTGGGGGGTGTCGAAGGTGTAGTGCAGGGCGATGGTGAGTTCGATGACACCCAGTCCCGCCCCGAAATGGCCGCCGGAATAGCCTACCGAGTAGAGCAGATAGGCGCGCAGCTCGTCCGCCAGGTCGGCCAGCTGCGCCTCGTCGAATCGCCGCAGATCTGCCGGAGACGCGATAAGGTCGAGAAGCGGGGTGCCGGGCCGGTTCCGCGGAATGTCAGTGAATTTCTTGGGCATTGGCAGCGGGGTTGGAATTTGCGGCAATTTTACAGGAAAAACATGGGGTCTGTTGAAAATGGCGCGGAGTGGAGTGCTCCTGCCGTAGAGAGGTCTCCGGGTGGGGGTTGGGTTTCCAGGACCGTCAGCGCCAGGGATGGCGCTGTCGAGCCCCCATGGATGGGTTCACGGCGTGTCCTGGAAGCCCAACCCCCACCCAGAGACCGGGGTGCGGAGTGCCAAGCGAATTCACACAAGTGCCATTCCCTCTGACGCTGAGCCCGCGCCTTTGCAATGAGAGCTCAATGACTGCGCTCGACGATGAAATCTGCGATGGAGTGCAGCAGCAAACCGCGCTCGCCAAAATCGGCCAGGGCCGCGACGGCGTCCTGGTGGAGCTCGGCCAGTTTCTCGCGGGCGCCGTCGAGGCCGAGAATCGAGGTATAGGTGGATTTGTTGTGGGCCGAATCGGCGCCTGAGCGCTTGCCCAGTGCGCTGGTTGTGCTCACTACGTCGAGAATGTCATCCTGAACCTGAAAGGCGAGGCCGACAGCGGCGCTGTAGGTTTCGAGAGCTTGCAGCTCCTCCGGGTCGGTGTTGAGCGACGCCGTCGCTCCCATCAAGACGCTGGCGCGAATCAACGCACCCGTCTTGTGGCGATGCATGTGTTCCAACGCGTCCATGGACAGGGCGTTGCTGGTGGCCGCCATGTCAAGCGACTGGCCGAGCACCATGCCGTGCGCACCCGACGCCTGGGCCAGGAGGTGGACCATGGCCAACTGCGCATCGGGGCTTTCACCGGGCATGGAAAGAACGTCGAAGGCGAGGGTCTGCAGGGCATCGCCCGCGAGAATGGCCGTGGCTTCATCGAAGGCGATATGGCAGGTGGGCTTGCCGCGGCGCAGATCGTCATCGTCCATGGCGGGCAGATCGTCGTGAATCAGCGAATACGCATGAATCAGTTCCACCGCCATGGCGGCGCGGTGCACCAGCGGGTTGACGGTACCGAACAACTCGGCGGCGGCGTAACACAACGCGGGGCGGATGCGCTTGCCACCGTTCAGAACACTGTAGCGCATCGCTTCGCTGAGGCGGTCGTCGGGCAGGCCGGCAAACAAGCCCTGTAGTTGCTGGTCGACCTGCTGCTGGCAGTGACGAAAGAAATCGGCGATATCGTCGTTCATCAGTCGTCGTCAGCCATGTTGCCGTCATCGTCGAACGGCATTTCGGTGGCATCGCCGTTGCTGTCGCGCATCAGGATACTGACTTTCTGCTCGGCATTCTTGAGAGCATCCTGGCATTCCCGAGTGATGCGTACGCCTTTCTCGAACGCCAGCAGGGAATCTTCAAGAGAGAGATTGCCGGTTTCCAGCGCCTCGACCAACTGCTCCAGTTCGTGGAGGCTCTGCTCGAAATTCGTGGCTTTTTTACCGCTAGCCATTGTGGGTTCTCCTAAATGCTGCAGACCGTAACGAATGACGCGATACCGGTCAACGGAAATCTTGTAGGAAATATCCTACACAAAAACAGGCATTTTACCGGTGTTTCGCCATGCGCGGAGCGACTATATTACACCCCGCAAGGACGCCGTTGCGAAAGGAGTCGCGGCCCACCGAAGATAAGGACATCAACCAAGGACGAACGGTGAACTTGCAAGAAGGACAATTGCAATTTCTATACTGCTTTTAACGCCCCCAGGCTACCCCGCCTCGGGGCGTTTGTTTTTTCTGCGGGCTGAAAATCCGATTGTGGCTGGGCGAGCCAGGGTGAGCTTTAAGCAGGAGCGCTGCAAGAACCGGGTTCTGCCAGCGTTCAACTTACGGCTTACAGCTCAACAACAGCCCGTAGTGCGAATTTCCAGTCTAGGCGTATCAGGCAGAGGGTCAGCCAGCGATGCGGTAGCCTTCGGGCCCGAGTTATGAGTAAAATGGCCCAAAGTCATTTTCGAGGTGTGAGCCTGCGCTAGTCAGCCGTATCTCCGATCGTGCCGCTGTGCATATGCGTTGATCCAGTCGCGACGACTGGAGAGCCTTCCTGCCTCTTGCCCCTTCTGTTTCATTCCTGGTAGCCGAATATCGCTGCCTGCCCGTTGTGATGCTTTTCTCTTCGCGGAGTCAGCTGTATGCAGTTGAAGATCTTGCGTTTGAATCTTGCCGGACAACCCATCGAATGGCTCGATTGGCAGGCTGCGGTGTGTCTGTATGCCCGGGAACTGGTGTCCTGGAGCCTGGGCGACGTGATACATCAGGTGAAGGGTGGCCATTCCCGTCTCACTGGCAGGCGCTCGGAGATCCAGCTGCCGAGCATCATCGCCTGCGGCGGCGGGCGTCTGGCTCGACCCAGAGTGTCATTCCCGTTGCGCAACGATGCACTCTTTGCGCGCGACGGCTATATCTGCATGTATTGCGCCAAGCCGTTTTCACCCGCACAGCTGACGCGGGACCATATCGTGCCCCTGTCGCGCAAGGGCAAGGATCGCTGGGAGAACGTGGTGGCCGCCTGCCGGCGCTGCAACCAGCACAAGGCCAATTTTCTGCTGGAAGAAATCGATATGGAACTGGTGGCGCTACCGTACCGGCCCAACAATGCCGAATACCTGGCGATCATCAATTCGCGGCGAATTCTCGGAGACCAGATGGAGTTTCTGCGCAGCCAGTTTTCCGCCAACGGTGATCGCCTGGTGGCGCGAACGGAGTGGAGAAGAGCCGCCGAGTGAAGGCGGGCAGGCGCTGATGTGATCAACTGCGCGGGTCGGTGTTGGTGGATCGGTGTTTCTGGTTGCGGCCAGGACAGGAACAAGTGTGCGAATCAGCTGTGCCGTTTCACCCTTGCCCCTGTCCGAGCCTCGCGCAATCAGACGATGACGAAGATATCCTGCGTGAGAACTTTCAGCATCTGGGTGATCTTGCGACCGCGCAGGGCGGCCTTGATACCGGTTCTGCGGGTGGCGCCGATCATGATCAGATCTGGCGTCACGCGCTTGCTCACTTCCTCGAGAATCTCGCCGGGATCGCCGCTCATCAGGTGAATGTTTTCGTTGGGAAGGCCGGTTTCGGCAATGATCCGGCCGCGGTCGGGGTAGGTCTCTGACGAGCCGTAGGCGTTGGCGATGTGCAACTGCGCGTCGTAGCGGCTGGCGACCAGTTTGCCCGCCTCCAGCAGACGCTGGTTGAGTTCCGCGCGGCCCTTGTCCTGGAAGTCCATTGCCAGCAGGATATTGCTGCGTTGGGACGTACCCTGGTCCTGGATGATACCCACCGGCACCGGGCTGTTGCGGATCAGATACCAGAATTCATCACTGATACGGGTGGCGCCGGGGTGGGGAACCATGATACTGCTGGCGCCGACCGCCTCGACGTTGTAGAGGATGCTGTCCGCCCAGTCCTTGCTCCACGAAATACGGATCTCGGGTGTCACACCCAGTTTTTCCAGGCGCGAGGAAAAATTGTGGAGAAAGCTGTCGTCGCAATAGACGGCGGGGTTGTCCGCCCTGGTGTCGGAGGTGGTTTGGTCGACAGCGAACAGCAGGCTGACGGCGGGCTGATAATTGGGGATCTCAGCTTCCTGCAAGCCGACCACTCGATCGATGGTGGGGTGGCTCTCTGAAGTGGGATCTACAACGATGAGCAGTTTTCTTTCGAGTAACATCGGATGGCTCCTGTAGGACTGGTTATATCAGTTTTCAGTATCAGTGAAAATTCTGTGCCGGGAGTTGACCCAGGTTAACAAGGGCGCTGTTAAAACGGCATCCCGCTGGCAGCCCCTAGTTTGCCCCAATATTGTCTGCGACCCAAGCCAGAACCTGTTCGTAGCCGTCGGAGAGCAGAGGGGTGAGGGTCTTGCGGATGGCAGCGAAGGCGTTGGCATCGGCCAGGCACAGGTTGATGTGGCCCACCTTGCGAGCGGGGCGTACCTCCTTGCCGTACCAGTAGAGTTCCGCCGCGGGGATCGTCAGCCAGCGATCATCGCGGTGCACCCCCAGCAGATTGATCATCACCGTCAACCCTTTCACGGTGGGCGTGGGCAGCGGCAGCCCGCAGATGGCGCGCAGGTGGCTCTCGAACTGACTGCGGCTGGCGCCGGCCTGTGTCCAATGGCCGCTGTTGTGCACGCGTGGGGCCAGCTCATTGATCAGGAGGCGGTCGCCGAGACGAAAGCACTCCATGGCCATCACACCGACGTAATCCAGGGCATCGAGCAGTGCACCGAGCATGCCTTCGGCCTGCGCCTGCAGGGTGGCGAGGCGCGGCAGCGGCGAGATGGAGGCAGTGAGGATGCCGTCGACGTGGAGGTTGAGGGTCAGCGGGTAGAACACCTTATGGCCCTGCGCATCGCGCATGCCGACCAGCGATACTTCTTCGTCAAACGCGATGGCCTGCTCGGCGATGACGGCACCACGCCAGTCGTCGGGCAGCGCTGTATTGTCCGCTTGTTTGAGCCACAGTTGGCCGCGCCCGTCGTAGCCGCCGCGGCGCTGCTTGAGCAGCACTTTCTTCCCCAGTGTCTGGTACAGGGTGCCGACCGTGATGGATTCATCCACCTCCCGCCACGGGGCGGTGGCGAGGCCGAGGCTGTCGATGAGCTGCTTTTGGGTGAGGCGGTCGGCGAGGCGGGCAAAAACCGTGCGATTCACCAGGTTGGGGTGCTCGGCCAGTGCACGGGTAGCCGGGGTGTCTGGCCAGTGTTCTATCTCCGGGCTGATGATATCGTCGGCACCAGGTGCGGGGATCTCGGTGCTGTCGAGTGCTACCGGGCACACATCGATGTCGAGCGGCATGCCGGCATGCCGGAGCATGGCGCCGAGCTGGCCGGCGCCGAGAATCCATACTTTCACGCAACCGACCTCGGGTCCGGATTGTCGAGAACCTCGGCGGTCTGGGCGGTGCGGAATGTCTCGATACGCGCTGCCAGATCGGCATCGTTGAGGGCGAGGATCTGGGCGGCGAGCAGCCCGGCGTTGAAGGCGCCGGCGGTGCCGATTGCGAGAGTGCCCACGGCGACACCCTTGGGCATCTGAACGATGGACAGAAGACTGTCGAGGCCATTCAACGCCTTGCTCTGCACAGGCACGCCGAGCACCGGCAGGCGGGTTTTCGACGCCACCATGCCGGGCAGGTGGGCAGCGCCGCCAGCACCGGCGATGATCACTTCAAAACCGCTGTCTGCAGCCGAGGCGGCAAAGCTCATGAGCTTGTCGGGCGTTCTGTGGGCCGAGACGACCTCCACCTGGCAGGCGACGTCCAGGCGGTCGAGAATCTCTGCGGCTGCCTCCATGGTGGGCCAATCGCTGCGCGACCCCATGATGATGGCCACCTTTGCTTGCATGTGTTTTCTCCGGTCAGATTCAGGCTTGATGAGTGCGCGAAACCCTTCTGCAACAGGCGCGACGGCGTTCTCGCTTCGCGGCGGCGGGTGGGCTTCAGCACTCTCAGCGTCGTGGGGCGACATCGGTCAGCCGGCCGCCCCACGGCAAGCGCGCAAGTATACCACCATGGCCGTCCGATACCCTGCTGATCCCCGTCGGTTTCGGCAAGCGTTCCGGACGAACGCAGGCATTGGCCGTGCCCTGCCAAAAGCACAGCTCATCTCCACGACGGGCGTGGGGGCGCGGTGCGAGGAGGGCGGGAGGGGTATAATTCGCGTCCTCGTTCAGCGGTGGATTGCGGTGCTCAGTTACAGACATTCCTTTCATGCGGGTAATTTCGCCGACGTTCTCAAGCACGTCGTGGTGACGGAGATCCTGGCCTACCTGTGCCTCAAGGACAAACCGTTCGAGTATATCGACACTCATGCGGGGGCCGGCATCTACAGCCTCGCCAGCAAGGAGGCGCGCAAAACCGGCGAGTACCTGGCAGGCATCGCTCGGCTCATCGAGGGCGACTGGCACGGGATTGCGGCCTATGTCGAGGTGGTTCGAGCCCACAATCCGCGGGGTGGACTGCACCGCTATCCCGGCTCGCCGGCGATTGCCCTGAGTTACCTGCGCCCGCAGGATCGCGCCTGGCTGTTCGAGCTCCACCCCAGCGACCAGGCCGCGTTGCGCCGCTTCACCGAGGCACACAGGAAGGTGACGGTGACAGGCGAGGACGGTCTTGCCGGCCTTCTGGCGCTGGTGCCGCCTGCGGCGCGGCGCGCCCTGATTCTGGTGGACCCCTCCTACGAGGTGAAAGGCGAATATCAGCAGGTGGCGAGCGCCGTGATTGCCGCACACCGTAAATTTGCCACCGGCATCTATGCGGTCTGGTATCCGGTGATCAGCCGCCGTCAGGCGCAGTGGTTCGAGCAGCAATTTCGGCGCTCGGGCATTCGCGACATTCAGGTTTTCGAACTCGCTGTCGCCCGCGACGACGAAGACTTCGGCATGACGTCATCCTGTATGCTGGTCATCAACCCGCCCTGGTCGCTGCGCGACAAGATGGCATCGATACTGCCCGCTCTCGCACAGACATTGGCCGCCCGCGATGGCGAGGCTTTCAGCCGTGTGGAGGTACTTGCCGAGGAGTGAATCTCGTTTCACACGGGGAGGGCAGCGTGCAGTCTCGTCCTCCCCGCGTTCTCACAGTCCGCGCAGCAGCAGGCGGGTGGCGTATTCGGCGATTTCTTCGGGGCTTTCCAGGGTTTTGCTGAGGCCGGGGAACAAGGTGTAAATCCCTTTCATATTGGCGAAGCCAAATACCAGTGCGAGCATGGCGGCCAGGGCTTCGTCGCTGTCGGCATCGGGGGCGAGTTCGGTGATGAGCGCCTTGAACTGGCAAACCTGCTCATGGAACACGTCCTCATCCAGAAGGTGGGGTGTACTGGGCCGCGGATCGAGCATCTCGCGTTTGAGAAGCAGGCCAAATGTCTTGTCCATCAACACGTTGCGGACAAACCAGGTGACCATCTGCACCAGCTTTTGTTCGGCGCTGGCGGTGCTGTCCAGCAGGGCGTGCGGCAGCGCCGAGCGGCTCGCGAAGGCGCGCCGCGTCACTGCGGCATAGATGTCTTCCTTGCCGGGAAAGTGGTGATAAAGCGCACCGATCGCCACGCCCGCCTGGGTGGCGATCTGCTTGGTGCTGACCCCATCGAAGCCGTGCCGGGCGAACAACTTTTCCGCGGCGATAAGTATCTGCTCCCGCGTGGCGGGGCCATCCCTGCGGCGGGTTCGCGGCGCGCCAGGGCGTGAGGGTTGCCTGCGAGATCCGCTGCTCATGAACCGTCAACAGGCCTTGCGCGGGAGATGAGAATGGTACCCATGACGTTACTTCTCCTTGCCGAGCGTCATTTTCATGAGCAGGGCATCGAACCAGCACCACGGCAGCCAGCGACCCAGCGCAATGATCAATTTTGCGTCGTTGCCGGCAATATAGCGCGCTCGTGGCGAGGCCGTGCCGCTCACCGCCGCCACCGCTGTGGCTGCTACCCTGGCTGGGCTGGAGGCAAAGCGCAGCCCCTTTTGTGCCATGGCGAGGTAACCGCGGTAGTAGCGACCGTATCTGTCGAGATCTTCTCCGGAAAGGCCGGCGATGGCGCGGTTCACGAGAGCAGTCTGAGAGGCCGCCATGGGGGTGTCGACACCACCCGGTTCCACCAGGCTGACGCTGATACCGCAGGAGCGCAGCTCGCGACGCAGCGCGTCGGCCATGGCTTCGAGCGCATATTTGGTGGCGGCGTAGGCGCCGAGCATCGGCGACGAGACGCGCCCCGCCATCGAGCTGAACATGACGATGCGTCCTCGCGCGCGGCGCAGCGCCGGGATCAGGCCCTGCACCAACTGCATGCTGCCGAACAGATTGATGGCAAACACAGCTTCGAGATCGGCGCGCCGCACCAGCTCCACCGGGCCCACCGGCTGAACCGCGGCGCAGAATACAACGCCGTCGAGGTGGCCGCCACAGGCGCTGGCAATGGCGGCCGCGGTGCTTTCCACAGAACTGGAATCCGCCAGATCACACACATACGCCTGTTCCACCAGGGACGCGATCTGCGCCGCCTGTTCGTCGTTCTGTACCACGGCCAGAATGCGTGAACCCGCTGGCAGCTGGCGTACCACCTCCAGGCCAATACCGCCGGCAGCACCGGCTACCACGAAGATCTTTTTGTTCCCGGTTGTCATTTCGTTTTCCATTGTTTTTGGCGATTGTTGAAGTTTCAGCGCGAAGCGAGGGCGTCGCGTGCCGCGCTGGTGCCGGCAATGCGACCAAAGACCATGGCGTTGCAAATGCCCATGCCGCCGCCGGAGTAGCGCTTGCCGACTGCGCAGCCGAGCACCTCGCCGGCCGCGTAAAGGCCGGGAATGACGCGACCGCTGTGGTCGAGGACCCGGGTTTCGGTGTCGATGTCGAGGCCGGCGCCGGTCTGGCCGATCACGCAGGCGCGCGTTTCGCGGGCGTAGAACGGCGGTTGGCGAACGGGGAAACGGGTGTCCATGGCCTTGAAGAACTGGCTGTCGCGATCGCGATCACAGTCGCTGTTGTAGGTTTCCACGGTGGCGCTCAGCGCCGCTGGATCGACCCCGATTTTCTGTGCCAGCTCGGCGATGCTGTCGGCCTGAATGATACGGCCTTCCGCAATGCTGCGGCGCAGCAGGTTGTATTCCCAGGTCGGCATGGCGGTGCCGCTGTGGTAGGGATCGGCGAAGCGCATGTCCTGGCTGGCCACCTCCAGGGTGGGTTCGTCGAAGATGGCGTAGGCGCGCTTCTCGGGCTGGCTGTTCATCAGGTAGCCCGACACCGCATAGGGTGCGGACTCGTCCATGAAGCGTTTGCCCCGGGTGTTGACCAGCATGATCCAGGGCGGCAGGAAGGCCTCGATCCATTTGCCGAGGCCACTGGTGGGCAGCAGCAGGCCACAGTCCTCGCCGACGATGGCAGCGCCCACGTCTTCGCCAAGGGTGATGCCGTCGCCGACAATGAAGGGGGCGTCCATATGCACGGCGTAGGTCCAGGTGCCGTGCGCCGCCGCGGTGGGGAAATGCCTGGCGATCATCGCGGGGTTGTTGCCAAAGCCGCCGGTGGTGATGACCACCGCGCCGCCACGCAGAGTCACGCCATCGGCAACCACGCCGACCACGCGGCCATTTTCCTGCACCAGGCTCTCCACCCGGGTGCCAAGGGCGTATTCCACGCCGGCGCTGCCTGCGGCATTGATCAGCGATGGCGCCACGCCCAGGCTCGGGTGACCGCGAGGTATCTCCTCGACCCCTGAACACAGCAGATAGTCGGCGGGGAACTGAACGCCGAGACTTATCAGCCACTCCAGGGCGGGGCCACTCTGTTCACAGAGGACGCGCATGATGTGGGGGTTGGCTTCCCAACTGGCGAGGGTCATGATGTAGCGGAACATCGCTTCGGGACTGTCTTCTATGCCGCGCGCCCGTTGCACGCTGGTGTTGCAGGCGTACATCACCGCGGCGGAAAGAGCGGTAGCGCCGCCGAGCTTGGTGTCGGCTTCCAGTACCATCACGGTAGCGCCCGCCTGGCGGGCCATGATGCCGGCGGCAAGGCCCGCGCCGCCACCGCCGATGATGATGACATCGAAATCTCTGGTCATGTTCTCGTCCTGTTATGGGTTATTGCTCGGCACTATACAGAGCGACCATTCGGTCCGCAAGAAGTTGTGCATGGTATAGGCGATGGATCGGAGCCTGCTTGGCACGGCTGCTGCCGCCTTGCTCCAGTCGGAAATTCAGGCTGCGGGTTAGTGTTGTAAGCGCTACGAGTCTGTTCGCCACCTGGCAATTTGGCGTTGTTCGACTGAGTTTCACGTTTCACGTGGGTGTCTGTGGCGATGGCATCACACTGACCATGCACCGTGGTACAGAGAGCCTCAACAACCCGCAGGTCGCCCCCTCTTGCGTGCAACGTGAAACTCCGAGGCCAGTAAAAGATCGTGAAAAAGCTCCAGGCAATAAGTCTCTCGCCGGCAGAGCTCCGTTCTCCCGGCGCGCCGGCCTAAAAGCTTACAGCTCCCCGAAGACCAAGCTTGCATGCCGCGCCGGTAGCCTACGGCGCCGGTTTCTAGGTAAGCTTGGCTGCTCGCCCCGCGTCGGGCGCTGAACCATCGCCCGGGGCGACAGTCCAAAGGGCCTCTTTTTGATGTATGCGAGGAAATCTGTGAGAGCGTTTTTCAGATATTTGCTGTTGGTGGCCATCGCTTGTCAGGCCGGGTTCGTCATGCAGGCGGGAGCGGCGCTGCCGCTGCACGATGGCTCTGGGCGCGATTTGCCGACCCTGGCGCCCATGCTCAAGACCGTCAATCCGGCGGTGGTGAACATTGCCACCTATTCCATGCAGCGCCAGAACAACAATCCCTTGCTCAACGACCCCTTCTTCCGCCATTTCTTCAACATCCCCGAGGAGCAGCTGCGCCAGCAGCAGACCCCGCGTCGGCGTCAGCAGAGCGCGGGTTCGGGGGTGATCGTCAACGCCGGCGACGGCATCGTGATCACCAACTTTCACGTCATCAAGGGCGCGGATGAAGTGCAGGTTTCGCTGCTCGATGGCCGCACCTACCAGGCGGAAGTAAGAGGCACCGATCCCGAGCTCGACATCGCCGTGCTCCAGATCGAAGCGGACGATCTCGCCGAAGTGCCCATGGCGGATTCCGATATTCTGCAAGTGGGCGACTTCGTCGTCGCCATCGGCAACCCCTTCGGCCTGGGTCAGACGGTAACCACCGGCATCGTCAGTGCCCTGGGGCGCAGCGGCCTCGGCATCGAGGGCTACGAAAACTTCATCCAGACCGACGCATCCATCAACCCCGGCAACTCGGGCGGTGCGCTGGTGGATCTGAATGGCCATCTGGTGGGCATCAATACCGCGATCATCGCGCCCGCCGGCGGCAACGTGGGCATCGGCTTCGCCATCCCGGTCAACATGGCGAAAGCGAGCATGACGCAGATTCTCGAACACGGCGAGGTCAAGCGCGGCCAGCTGGGCATCGGCATCCAGGAAATCACCCACGACCTGCGCAAGGCGTTTTCCCTCAAGAACGGTCAGCAGGGCGTGTTGGTAACGGACGTCCAGCCCGACTCGCCAGCGGAGGAGGCGGGCCTCAAGCCCGGTGATGTGATCGTCAGCGTCAACAACAGGTCCGTCAACTCCAGCGGCCAGTTGCGCAGCCAATTGAGCAGCCATCGCGTCGGGGACAGCGTCAATCTGGGCTTGATTCGCGAGGGCAAGCAGCTGTCGCGCAAGGTGAAGCTTGGCGAATCCCAGCTCGCCGCAGGTCGCAGCGGTGAGCTGCATCCCCTGCTGGCGGGTGTGAACTTCGAGAACAGCGACGACGGCAGCGGTGTGGTGGTCAGTGCCATCGCGCCCAACGCCGTTGCCGCCCACAGCGGGCTGCGCCCCGGCGATATCATCGTCGGCGCCAACAAGCGCCGGGTCACGGATGTCAACAGCTTTGCCAGCGCGCTCAAGACCGGCGGCAATGCCATCCTGTTGCAGATCAACCGCGGCGGTCGCGGCCTGTATCTGGTGATTCGTTGATGTTGCGGGTGCGCGCCCCGCATAAAACAGGAGAAGCCCCATGAAAACCTATGAAACGGCAAAAGAAGTCGTCGATTGTCTGGTGGACTTCCACTATCGCGCCGTGCGTCTGGTGGAGGAGGGCATGGACAAGGAGCAGGACGAGCGCGTCACCATGCTGTTGCACTATCTGTTCGAACATCACAGCGAGTTGCAGGAAGCGCTGGTGAACTACGACGCGGACAGCGACCACGACCTGTTCGGCACGCCCGTGGTCTACGCGCTGGAAAACGAGGAGGCGCCCGAGGCGTTCATCGAGGAATTCGAGGTGGATCAGCACATGGATTTCGACACGGCGGAGAGGCTGGGACGCGCGCTCGGCGATTATCCGGTCGATCTGCTGGTCAATGTGGTGGCCGAGATCCACGAAGCGGCGCTGGCGGAAGTGTTCGCCAGCTTCCTCGATCTGGAGCGCATCGAACAGCGCAAACTGACGCGGGCGCTCAATGCCATGCGCGATATGTAGGTCGGCCATGTCCACGAATAAAGAGTTAATGGAGCGGGATGTGCGGGTGCTTTGGCACCCCTGCACCCAAATGAAGGATCACGAAACCCTGCCGCTGATTCCCATCAGGCGCGGCGAGGGGGTGTGGCTCGAAGACTTCGACGGCAACCGCTATATCGATGCGGTCAGCTCCTGGTGGGTCAATCTCTTCGGGCATGCCAACCCGCGCATCAACGCGCGCATCAAGGCGCAACTGGACAACCTGGAGCACGTCATACTCGCGGGCTTCAGTCACGAGCCGGTCATCGAGCTGTCGGAACGCCTCGTTGCCATCACGCCGCCGGGCCTCGACCGCTGTTTCTATGCCGACAACGGCTCATCGGGCATCGAAGTGGCGCTCAAGATGAGCTTTCACTACTGGCTCAACCGCGGCAACACCCGCAAAACCAAATTCATCACCCTGGGCAACAGCTATCACGGCGAAACCTTGGCAGCCCTGGCGGTGGGCAATGTCGATCTGTACAAGAAAACCTATGCACCGTTGTTGATGGACACATTCAGCGCACCCAGCCCCGATTGCTACGACCGCGATGAAGGGGAATCATGGGAAAGTTGCAGTGCGCGCAAGTTCGAGGCCATGCAGAGCCTGCTCGAACGGCACAGCGAAGAAGTCTGCGCAGTGATCGTCGAGCCGCTGGTGCAATGCGCGGGCAACATGCGCATGTATCACCCCGTGTATCTGAAAAAACTGCGCGAGGCCTGCGACCGTTTTGGCGTGCACCTGATCGCCGACGAAATTGCCGTCGGTTTCGGACGCACCGGCACCCTGTTCGCCTGTGAGCAGGCAGACATCGCGCCGGATTTTCTCTGCCTCTCCAAGGGCCTGACCGGTGGCTACCTGCCGCTGTGCGCGGTGCTCACCCGCGACGAAATCTACCAGGCGTTCTACGACGAATATCAAACTCTCAAGGGCTTTCTGCACTCCCACAGCTACACCGGCAACCCTTTGGCCTGCGCTGCCGCCCTGGCGACACTGAATATTTTCGAGCAGGACAGCGTGATTGAAAACAACCGCCGCCTGAGCGCCAAAATGGCCGAGGCGACCGCACATTTCAAAGACCATCCACATATTGCGGAAGTGCGCCAATGCGGCATGATCCTCGCAATGGAAATGGTGCGCGACAAAAAAACCAAAACCCCTTTCGACTGGCAAGAGCGTCGCGGCCTGCGGGTGTACGAGCACGCCCTGAAAAACCAGGCTTTGCTGAGGCCACTGGGCAACGTGGTGTATTTCATGCCGCCCTATGTGATCAGCGAAGAACAGATCGACCATCTGGCGCGAGTCGCCTGGGAGGGGATCGAGATCGCAACCCGGCAGTAGGGCGGACGGATTACACTACGAATACCTGGCTGGCCGATGCGCCACACACTGTAAAAGAAAAAAGGTTATCTGTGGCCGCAAAAAGACATTCTGGCCTTGCTGGAGAGGCTTGTTCAAGACAACCCACGGATGGAGATACACCATGAATGAACAACAAATTCAAATTTTTACCAGTGCCGACGGGCATGCTCAGCTGCAGGTTGCGTTGGAGCAAGACACCGTATGGCTGAGTCAGGCACAGATGGCCGAGCTGTTCGGCAAGGATGTCCGAACTATTAATGGACATATAGGCAATGTGTTTAACGAAGGCGAATTGGAACATGCGTCAACTATCCGGAAATTCCGGATAGTTCGCCAAGAGGGCAAACGACAGGTCCAGCGGGAGATTGATCACTACAATCTGGACGTGATCATCTCGGTCGGCTACCGGGTCAAGTCCCATCGGGGTATGCAATTCCGAAGATGGGCCACCCAGGTACTCAAGGACCATCTGGTTCAGGGCTACACCCTCAATCAGCGCCGCCTGGCCGAGCGCGGCGTCGAGTTCGAGCAGGCCGTCAACCTGCTGAGCCGCACCCTGGCCAATCAGGGATTGGTGTCGCCCGAAGGTGAAGCGGTCGCCCGGGTGATCAGTGATTACGCGCGCTCCTGGAGCCTGCTGCAGGGCTACGATGAGCAGCACTTGGCAGAGATTGGTATCAAACAGACGGATATGCAGCACCTGGCGCTGGATGAGGCACTGACAGCCATCGCTGAACTCAAGCAAATCCTGATCGCCAAGGGTGAGGCCACCGAGCTGTTTGGTCAGATACGAGGCAATGGTCTGGCGTCGGCGCTGGCGACCATCGAGCAGGGCTTCGGCGATGAGTTGTTCTACCCGAACGTGGCCAGTCGCGCAGCGCACCTGCTGTATTTTGTGATCAAGAACCACCCGTTGGCCGACGGCAACAAACGCTGCGGCTCGTTTCTGTTCTTGTGGTATCTGCGCCGTAACGCCGGTTTGCTGGCACGGTCTGTGGAGCAACTGATCAATGACAACACCTTGGTGGCTCTCGCACTGCTGGTGGCTGAAAGCCTGCCGGATCAGAAAACCCTGATGATCCGGCTGATCGAGCATTTCATCCTGTTGCGAGAGCCCACGGAAAATAAGGGCTGAAGGTGACTGAGAGCCTGTTCATAATGTCTTGATCCAGTGCTGTTTGCCTGAGTTTCATGTAAACGCCAGGGTAACCCCGCAGCCGATGCACTATCCGTAACTTGCGGTATGGCCTGCCAGGAGCCTGCCTGCAGGCGACACAACCATCGGTACGCACGGCAAGCCGCGATATGAAGGCGTTCGCGCTCGTTGGCCGCGGAGGCGAGCTCTTCAAGGGCATCCAGGCTTTTGATCAGCTCCGGTTCGAACACTTTGTCCGCTGCCGTCGCGAGAGCACCCGCACGAAACGCATGCGCCAGTACAAATCCGGGTACTGGGCGATGATTGTGTCGACCTCGGTCAAGGGGGCGGCCTGATAAGCGTGCATCAGGTTGCAAACGCGGTCCAAACGCTCAATTGCATCCTGCGACCCGTACGAGACAGGATTTCCCCTCTGATCGGCCTTGACCATTATCGAATCTCCATTGCGGAGCTTTGATGAAGCGGTGGGTGGGGACTGCCGTACAGTTGTCTTTGCAGGATAGTCCATTATCAAGCGAGCCGAAATGCGAATTCGGAGGGCGGCGTTTGGGGAGTTTATGGTCATCGTAAAAATAGCCTTGTGGAGATAAATTCCCGGAGGGGATTGGTCCTTCGAAGATCACCGAACCCCGGTGCAACACGTCATTACCCTGTGGCGATACCCAAAAATTCTAAAAATGTTAAGATAATCAACTTCTTGGACGTTGAGTTGTTCGCCCGCAGCCCCTGGATACATCAAAGCCTTCCGCTTGCCACGTTCTTCTCGCTGGCCGACGGTTGGCTTGATTCACTTCTCGAGAAGGGGGGGGGTGCCCCGCTGTTTTACGGCTACCAGCCAGACCCTGGCTCTGCTGCACTGAAGGCTTGCTAAAAAGCCGGCGCACCAGTCCTTCCCTACACCCGCCCTGCAAGAGGAGCCGCCATGTCCGCGCTCAATATCACTCCGGCGTCAAACCCGCTCGCTATTTTGACGAAACACACCCGTTTTCAAGTATTTACCAGCCGCCAGCTGGACCATATCCCGCAGTTGGCGCAACTTGATGGCGACCAGCGCTTCGCGATGAAGGTCGTCGCCAATGTGCTGCCCTTTCGCGCCAATCAATATGTCATCGATGAATTGATCAACTGGGACAAGGTACCGGATGATCCCGTTTTCCAGCTGGTGTTTCCCCAGCAGGAGATGTTGGCGCCGGATGATTTTGCTCGCATGGCTGATTTGCTCAGGAAGAATGCCGAGCCCGCACAGATCCAGGCGCTGGCTCGGGACATCCAGTCCGGCCTTAACCCACATCCCGCAGGCCAGCAGGAAATGAACGTGCCGCATCTGGCAGGCAGGCCGCTGGAAGGTATGCAGCACAAGTACCGGGAAACCGTTCTGTTCTTCCCGAGCCAGGGCCAGGTTTGTCACAGCTACTGCACCTTCTGTTTTCGCTGGGCCCAGTTCGTGGGGGACAAGGCGCTGCGCTTTGCCTCCAATGAAGCGGACGCGCTCCATGCCTATCTGGCGAGTGATGCGAACATCACTGACCTGCTGATTACCGGCGGTGATTCGATGGTGATGAAAACGCGCCATCTGGTAGGTTATCTGGAGCCTCTCCTGGAATCGCGGCTGGCGCACGTCCAGACAGTCCGCCTGGGCACCAAATCACTGACCTTCTGGCCTCAGCGCTTTGTCTCCGACGCCGATGCCGATGAGCTGTTGCGCCTGTTCGAGCGCCTGGTCGCCGCAGGCAAGCATGTGGCGCTGATGGCGCACGTCAACCATTGGCAGGAGCTGGAGACTCCCATCGCCAGGGAAGCCATCCGCCGCATCCGGGATACCGGCGCCATCATTCGCACGCAGGCGCCACTGCTGGAACATATCAACAATGACCCTGCTGTATGGGCGCAGATGTGGCGCACCCAGGTACGTCTGGGCATGATTCCCTACTACATGTTCGTGGAGCGCGATACCGGCGCAAAACGCTATTTCGATGTTCCGTTGGCCCGCGCTTACGACGTTTATCGCCAGGCGATACAGCAGGTCTCGGGCCTGGCGCGCACGGCCCGTGGGCCCTCCATGAGCGTAGGTCCCGGCAAGGTGGAAATCCAGGGCATCACGGAGCTACAGGGAGAAAAGGTCTTCGTGCTGCGCTTTATCCAGGGGCGCGACCCGGACTGGGTCCAGCGGCCGTTCTTCGCGAAATACGACCCCCGCGCCACCTGGCTTGACGAACTGGAGCCGGCGTTTGGCGAGGATACGTTCTTTTTCGGCCGGGAGTACGCGGCCATGGGGCAGGGCGACGGAGAGGCTATCTTTTGAGGCTAGATGCTTGAGCCGTGAGTAAAAATTGCACGGCGGCTTGGTCTGTTCGTCTGAGCAGACCCTGGATGCGCTACTCTGACGAAGTCGAGACAAGCTCAAGGCCATGATCCATGCACCATTGCTGCAGGGCATCGTGCGTGCACCGGGATTCATAGTCGTACCATTGCTGCAGCATGCCTTTGCGTTCAAGGAGCGCCTTGAACCGCCCGTATGCACCTCGGCTGCGGAACATCTCGCGAACCGTCTCGACTTCGCGGGGAAGCATTTCATACACGAAATCCATGACCAGCGGCACTCCCAAATCCAGTTCGTATTTTGCCGGCACCGCGAAATATTTATCGGGGTCGCCGATGTCGTCCGGAAGTTCGAGTTCAGGGTCTACCGCGCGGCCCTCGAGTATCCACAGGATCTTGCCCGTTGTACGGAAGATATATGCCTCGCTGCCGTATCCAGATGACAACCACTCAAGAGCCCACTCGAAGTCTTGTTGATTCACTTTCGTCATCGATATTGTTCTCTCGTCAGGCGCGACTTCAGGAGTATCCCAATGCTGGTATTCACATGGAGATTGAAAGTCATTGTCCGAAAATTGGCGTCCGCTTAAAAGCCCCCTTATCTGAAGAGCGCGTATTGATATGCGCACGCATTGTGCGCTGGACCACACTTCTCTCATGCGGCAAGGTTTATGATTCGAAGGCGCGTTGTTTATGCGCGTGGTCGGCATCCGCGAAAGCCACGGTGAACCTGACGCTGAGCAAGCCAGGCTCGGGTGTGGAAAAAATTGTGACGGTCGACTGCTAAAATTTGGCCAGAATGTAGACCGCAAAGCCTGGGTCGGAATGGGGTCCATGGCAGACATGTCACTACTTGGATAAGATCGAGGCGCTGCATATGTCTCAGGTTATGGACCTTGCAAAATTTGCATACCGCCATGTCGGCTATGGGGTGCAGCTATCCAGGGATATGAGCTGGCATCTGCGCTACAAAAATTCCGACATGCCTCCCTTGCAGTATCGTATTCTGGAGCAGGCAAAGTTGCTTTTTACTTCCGCCATCAATGGCGAAGATTACTATAATCATGGCCTGTTCAGATCCGATATGTCTTTCGCCGAGAAGGCCAGGTTTTTGGGTTACTACAAGAATTTTCGTTACTACGACAAGATCAATCCCACTCAATTCGATGCGCTTGCTCGAGACAAGGTTCTGTTTCAAATACTGGCGCAGGGTCTTGGCCTTTCTGTGCCTGAGCTTGTTGCTGTAACTGCCTCCAGCACCGGGCCAGCCTGCGGGCGCAGGCTTGTGGATAAATATGCATTGGAGAGTTTCCTTCTGGAAAACACTAGTTGCGACCTTTTTTTCAAACCCGCCGCCGGCAGCTTTGGCAGTGGTGCATTGGCAATCGGGGGAAAAGCTTCACGAGCCGATCGCTGGTGGCGTCTCCCTGGAGATGCCAAAATCTCGCTGGCTGAAATTATCGAGCATGTTCATTTTCGTGGAAAAATGTCGCGCTTTCTCATTCAGCGACGATTGCGTCCGCACGCAGCGCTTAATGAAATTGTCGCTGATGTCTGCTCAACGGTCAGAATTATGACCTATACCACGAACGAAACGGTCGCCGTGCTGGGGGCAGCTTTGCGCTTGGGAAGTGGCAGAGATCCCACGGACAACCTGTCGGGAGGGGGAGTGGTGGTCGCTGTCGACCTTGTCACCGGTGTGCTGGGCGCGGTTACGAATATCGATAAGGGTATTCCTGAACGAATGACCGCGCACCCCGTCAGTGGGGTTGCGATCACAGGAAAATGCGTTCCCGATTGGCCCGGTTTGTTGAGCCTCGTCAAAGATGCCGCGTTGAAGCTCTCTTTTATGCCCTGTATTGGTTGGGATATTGCGGTGACTGATGCTGGTCCGGTGATAGTGGAAATAAACAATACACCTCGATGCAGACCTGTTCAGGTCGCAAGTGATAGCGGCATCCTGGTGGGGTCGTTTCGAGAATTTTTACTGTCACAGGATGGTGTGCTTCGCTCGGGCTTGCACCTCAGGAAATGTTGAGTCGCACCAGAAAGTTTCTCCCAATGTGGGGGCCGAACAATGAAGCAATACGTTCCTTTATATACGAAGGAAATTTTTGAAAAAATAAAATATTATTCTAGTGCCTCGATGATTTATTCCAAAGCCTGGGTGAAGCGTAGGCTGGCCGTAAAAACAACATTTATAGGCATCACAGGCAGCGTTGGCAAGACAACAACAAAAGAGGCCTGCGCCACTATCCTGTCTCAATTTGCCACTTGTGGGTCCACGCATCAGAGTCATAATCGCCACCTGTCGATCGCCGCGGATCTGGCAGGATCGCCTTGGGGGCAGCGTTATTTTGTTGCAGAGATGTCGGCCTCCAAGCCCAATTTTCTGAATCGCTCGATATGGCTGGTAAAGCCTTCTGTCGGCGTGCTGACCAACATTGGTCGAGATCATTACAAACAGTTCAAAAGTCTGGAGGGCATTGCTCAGGAAAAATCCAAACTGATTCACCGTCTCCCCGCTGACGGAGTCGCCGTGCTAAACATGGACGATCCCTATGTGAGAGCTGTTGGTGAAGCATGCCCCCATAGAAAAATCTGGATCGGCCACAATGAAAATGCAACCATTCGTTTGCTTGAAACACATTCAAATTGGCCGGAACCTCTGGTCCTGACGATTCTTTATCAGGGAGCGGAGTACCGGGTAACAACATCCTTGTATGGCGAGCATATGGCGCTCGCGGTGCTTTGCGCTCTGGGTGTTGCCGTGGCTCTCAGCCTTTCGCTGGAGAGGGCCATCAAGGCTGTCGAGCAGCTCCACCCGGCCGAGGGCCGTATGCAGGTTGTCGAGCGCGGAGATGGCGTTACCTTTATAAGAGACGACTGGAAAGCACCGGAATGGAGCCTTGAAGCACCTCTGGAATTTCTCAGGAAAGCGAAGTCACAACGAAAAATTGCCGTAATAGGGACGCTCTCGGATTTTTCTACTGACAGCTCGAGCAAGTACAGGCAAGTCGCCAGAAAAGTTCGGAAAGTCGCCGACCTGACGGTTTTTGTCGGCGCCAACGCGTTGCGCGCGTTGCGTGCCCGCGACTATCCCGATGATCCATCACTTCAGGGTTTTGAACACATCATCGATGCTGCGCATTTCCTGAAGCAGGAGTTGCGGTCTGGCGACCTGGTGTTGTTGAAAGGCTCAGCCAAGACTGACCATTTGGTTAGATTGCTTTATGACCGCTATAAACCAGTACATTGCTGGGAAGACCATTGTGGCAAGGAAGTGTTTTGCGGATACTGTCCAAAGGTTTACCAAACGTAAAAACAATGCCGGTCGCTGTTCGATTACAGATGAGTCGGAAATTGAGCTATAAGCTGTAAGCTCTAAGTTGAATTCTGGTAGAACGCGTTCTTGTTGTGCTCCTGCTTAAAGTTTATGGCTTACAGCTCGCACCGTCTCATGCAGTGCAACTATTCCAGCAATTATTCCAACAACGCCTCAAGCACCTCCTTCACCGCCTCTGCCAATAGCGGCGACAGGTCGATGCGATTGCTGGCGTGGGGAACCGCATTGCTGCTCAGCACCTGGCTGATGCCCACACTGGTCATCGCCTGTTCCGCGCCGGGGGCGAGCAGGGCATGGGTGCACAGCGCGATCACGTCACTGGCTCCGCGTGCCCGCAGCTGTTTCGCCGCTTCCACCATGGTGTTGCCGGAGCTGATCATGTCGTCCACCAGAATGGCGGTTTTTCCGGCGCAGTCATAGGGTGGCAGCGTGACGCGCACGTCCCGGTCGCCGAAGCGTTCCTTGATGGCGATCAGGTAGCCGAGGCCGCTTTCGGCCGCCACCTGCGCCACCCACTGACGCGATTCCTCGTCCGGGCCGACCAGAAAGCCGTTGCCATCATGACCCCTGAGAAAGTGCTCCTTCAGGTGTTTCCCGAGCAGCGGCGCCGCCGACACCACGCGATTGACGCAGTGGGGAAAAGCCTGGCCGAGGTCGTGAATGCGGTGCAGGTGCGGGTCCACGGTCACCACGCCATCGAGCCAGGATGACAGCAGATCGCCGATGTAGCGCTGGCTGATGCCCTGGCCCGGCGCGAACACCTTGTCCTGGCGCATATAGCACAGATAGGGCGCAACCAGGATGAGGTGGTGGCAGCCCAGGTCGCGGGCGGTGGCGATGGCGAGATAGAGCTCGATCAGCTTGCTGTCGGGGTCGTTCAGGCTGCGAAACAGAACCACCGTCTGTGGCAGTGTTTCAGGCAGGGTCAGCAGGCTCTCGCCGTCGGGAAAGCGGTGGATGTCGAGTGCGCTGCAGGTGCAGTCGAGCACCTGTGCCAATTGTTGCGCCTGGGGCAGCGCGTCAGGAAACGCCAGTATTTTCGTCACAGCCATTCTCCTCCGTGCGCCAGTGCGCTGGCGTCGCCGATCCGATAGCCGGTGCCGCGTTTCACGTGCGCCAGCGCGAACTCGAAATCCGCGGCGAATTCCGCGTGGATGCGATAGAGGGGCTCCCCGGGAGCGACCGTGTCGCCCAGTTTTTTCAGCAGCAACACGCCCGCGCCCTTGTCCATGGGGGCGCCGGCAAGGCGTGCGATGCGGGCCAGCTGCAGGTTGTCGATTTCCACAACCATGCCACCTTCGCTGGCGACGATGTCGCGGGTCAGCGCACCGAGTGCGAATTGCTGGGGCTGTGGCCCCTGTGCGGTGATGAGATCGTGCATTTTTGCCAGCGCGCGACCCGAATCGAGAATGTCACGGGCGATCTCGTAGCCCTGGCCGCCGCGCACGTCAGGTGCGAATTCGATGAGGCGGCCCGCCAGTTGCAGGGATTTTTCGCGCAGGTCGCGCGGTGCCTGCGGGGCGTTTTCCAGAACCTGCATCACATCGCGGCACTCCAGCACCGGCCCGATGCCCGCGCCGATGGGCTGGCGCCCGTCGGTGATCACCACCTCCACCTGCAAGCCGATGTGGTCGCCCACGTATTCGAACAGCTTGCGCAGGCGCATGGCCTCCTTCATGGAGCGCGCCTTGGCGTGGGGGCCGCAGGGAATGTCTATAAGAAGATGCGTGGAGCCGCAGGCGCGCTTCTTCGACAGGATGGATGCCACCATCTGCGATACCGAATCGATGGCCAGGGGGCGCTCCACGGAAATCAAGATGTCGTCGGCGGGAGCAAGTTTGGCGGTGCCGCCCCAGGTCAGGCAGCCGCGCTGTTCGCGCACGATCTGGTGGAGTCTTTCCACCGGCAGGTCCACTTCCGCCAGCACCTCCATGGTGTCGGCAGTCCCCGAGGGGGAGGTGATGGCGCGGCTCGACGATTTCGGACACAGCAGGCCGTAGGCGGCAACGATCGGAACGATCACCATGGAGGTGCGGTTGCCGGGGATGCCGCCGATGCAATGCTTGTCGACCACCAGCGGCTCCTGCCAATCGAGGCGCTCGCCGGAATTCACCATGGCGCGGGTCAGGAAGAGGATTTCGTCGCGGTCGAGGCCCGCCTCGGATACCGCCACGATGAAGGCGGCGATTTCGATTTTTGAATAACGTTTGTCCGCGATGTCGGCAATGATTTCGTCAAACTGCTGCTGATCAAGTGTCATGCCGCCCAGTTTTTGCCGCACGTGCTCCATCGAGTGGGGCGGTTCTGCATGATCGACGCGCACTTGTGTGGCTTCGGGAAGGCCGAGATCGACAAAGGCCTGTTCCGAGAGACCGAGCTCCTGCGGCGAGACGATGCATTCGTCATCGACCACATTGAGCACCGCGAGAATGCGATACCCATCCTGCTGAATCTCGATCTTGTTGAGTGCCTGGAAACCCTCTGCCTTATAGATGTGGCAGTCGCGGTGCATATAGGCGACGTTTTCGCGGTAGGTGTCGATGGCGACCCGTTTGAGGCGGAGCGTTCCCTGATTCATTCCTTTGGCGATCCCGGTGGTGGCAGCTGGCTAGCGTAGCGCATGTTCCCAGAGCCGGGAACTGCATCTGGCCCTGGCCTGGCCGCGACCCGACGATCATCGACTCTCCCGCAAGAGACCCATGATGGTGCATCATGAGCGCAGAGCCCTCAGCAGGAGAAAAAACCATGGCCAATACCCAAAATACTGATTTGCAAGATGATGACTTCGCCAATCGCGATGCGCTTGCCGGCGTCGATGCGTTGTTCGTCACGCGCTGGTCGCCGCGGGCATTCGACAGCTCGGCGATCGACGACGCCACCATCGCCCGGCTTGTGGATGCGGCGCGTTGGTCGCCATCCTGTTTCAACGAGCAGCCCTGGCGCTTCTATACGTCCACCCCCGAGACGTTTGCCGATTACCTCGACCTGCTTCTCGAAGGCAACCAGGCCTGGGCGGCCAATGCCGGCGTCATCGGCTTTCTGGCGGGCAAGACCCGTTTCGATCGCAATGGCAACAACAATGACTCCTTCGCATTGGACTGCGGCGCCGCCTGGATGGCGCTGACGCTGCAGGCCCGCATCGAGGGGCTATACACCCACGGCATGGCGGGCATCAAACATGAGGCGGTGCAGGCCTATCTCGGCCTCGACCCTGAAGAAGAGCGCGTCTTGATGGGCTTCGCCATTGGTCGGCGCGGCGACAAAAAACAGCTCGATGCCGCGCTGCAGGAGCGGGAGGCGCCCTCGGGACGCCGCGCCCTGGCGGAGATATGGCGGCGGGGAGCGGGCTGAGAATTTGATAAGCAAGTGTACTACTTGGGTGCCGATGTGCTATGCTGCGCGCCGCAATACCCCGCCGGCGGGCAGCGCATTAGCCCATTTTTGGGGCGCAAAGCAGCCCGTTCGTGCCTATAGCAGTTGTTATATTTGGTTTCTGAATCTATCATTGGGCCCCTGCTCCGGCGCACCTTCGGCGTCGCCGGTCCCCAATGTCTTTTCATTTTAAGTAGTTAACCAGCTCCCGCCACTCAGAGGAACTCGACATATGGCAGATATCAGCATCAGCTCCTACGGCGTCTACATTCCATCGAATCGCATGGAGCGGTCGGCCATTGCTGAAGCCCACCGCTGGGCCGTGCCCTCGCTCAAGGGGCTGGCCAAAGGTCAAAAAGCATTCTGTAACTGGGACGAAGACTCCATCACCATGGCTGTCGAAGCGGCCCGCGGATGCTTGAAGGGCGCCACCGGCTCCGTGGGCTCCGTGGTGTTCGCCTCTACCACGCCGGTCTACTCCGACCTGCAGAACGCCAGCATCGTCGCCAATGCCGTTGGCCTCGACAAGGTTTCCACCCTCGATGCGACCGGGTCTTTGCGCTCCGGCATTTCTTCATTGATCAACGCATTCGAAAGAGCCGCCGCCAGCGACACCCTGGTGCTTGCCAGTGACAACCGCCTCGGCCAGCCCGCCAGCACCCAGGAAATGGAGTACGGTTCCGGCGCCGTGGCGCTCACCGTTTCCAAGGCCGGCGGCATTGCCAACTACCTGGGCAGCGAATCCGAAGCCGTCGCCTTCGTCGACCACTTCCGCGCGCCGGACAAGCCTTTCGACTATTTCTGGGAAGCGCGCTGGATTCGCGACGAAGGCTACGTGAAAATCGTTCCACCCGTGGTCACGCGCCTGCTCGACAAAGTGGGTGTCGCCGCGGCGGACATCAAGCATTTCGTCATCAACGCGACCACCGGTGGCGCCGAAGCCGCTGTGGCGCGCAAGCTCGGTATCGCCAAGGAGGCGATCGTCGGCAACCTGTTCGCCCAGTGCGGTGACACCGGTGCCGCTCATCCGCTGATCATGCTTGCGAGCGCCCTGGAAAAAGCTGCCCCTGGCGACCTGATTCTGGTGGTCGGCTTCGGCGCCGGCTGCGATGCCGTGCTGCTGCGCGCCACCGAGCAAGTGAGCCAGTACAAGGCTGCCGCATCCGTGGCGAGCGCCCTGGCTGCCGGTCGTTCCGACACCCACTACATGCGCCTGCTGTCCTTTACCGGTCAGATCGATCTCGACTGGGGTATGCGCTCCGAGGGCGATCAGAAAACGGCTCTGACCGAGTCCTACCGCTCGAATGACATGCTGTCACCGTTCGTGGGCGGCAAGTGTCAGGATTGCGGCCAGATCCAGTTCCCCATCATGCCGATGTGTGTGAACTGCAGCAGCACCAAGCCCGTGGACCAGGTGCCGCTGGCCGACGCACCCGCCAAGATCATGACCTGTACCGAGGACTGGCTGCAATATTACCCCGCGCCGCCTCTGTGTTTCGGTCTGGTGCAGTTCGATAACGGCGCCCGCGTAATGATGGAATTCGCCAATATCACCAAGGAGCAGCTCGTGGTTGGTATGCCGCTGCGTATGGTTTTCCGTATCAAGGAACGGGACGACAAGCGCGGCTACAGCCGTTACTTCTGGAAAGCAACTCCTAACACCGCAGCACAGGGTTAACAGATTATGGCAACTGGAATCAAAGACAAAGTAGCAATCATCGGTATGGGTTGTTCCAAGTTCGGCGAGCGTTGGGACGCCGGCAGTGAACACCTGCTTCTGGAAGCGTTCAGCGAAGCGATCCAGGACGCCGGTATCGAGAAGAAGCAAATCGAGGCCGCCTGGTTCGGCTCCTGCATCGATGTGGTGAACGTGGGCAACTCCGCGCTTCCCGCCGCCACGGCGCTGCGCCTGGAAGGCATCCCGGTCACCAGGGTCGAGAACATGTGTGCCACCGGCAGTGAAGCGCTCCGCGGTGCTGTTTACGCGGTTGCCTCCGGCGCCGTGGACATCGCCCTGGCCATCGGTGTCGAGAAGCTCAAGGACACGGGTTACGGTGGTCTGCCGGTAAGAACCAAGGGTACCCTCAACGACATGTGGATGCCCTGGACCTCCGCGCCGGCGAGCTTCTCCCTGCTGGCGTCCGGCTACATGGCCAAATACGGCATCAGCCGCGAAGATCTCAAGCGCGCCATCGGCCGCGTCTCCTGGAAGAGCCACGTCAACGGCGCCAAGAACCCCAAGGCTCACATCCAGAAGGAAGTGGACCTCGAAACCATCATCAACGCGCCAATCATCGCCGAGCCCCTGGGCCTGTTCGACTGCTGCGGCGTGAGCGACGGCGCTGCCGCGGCCATCGTCACCACCCCGGAAATCGCACGCAGCCTCGGCAAGAAGGATCTCGTCACCATCAAGGCGTTGCAATTGTCCCTCAGCTCTGGGCGGGAAGCCTCCACGGCGGAATGGGATGGCAGCTACATGGTCAACAACCGCATTGCCGCGGCCAAGGCCTACAAGGAAGCCGGCATCAAGGATCCCAGGAAGGAACTGAGCATGCTGGAAGTGCACGACTGCTTCTCCATCACCGAAATGGTGACCATGGAAGACCTGGGCGTTTCAGAGCCCGGCGGCGCGGTCAAAGACGTGATGGACGGCTTCTTCGATGCCGACGGCGGCCTGCCCTGTCAGATCGACGGCGGCCTCAAGTGCTTCGGCCACCCCATCGGCGCAACCGGGCTGAGAATGGCCTATGAAAGCTATCTGCAGCTGCTCGGCCGCGCCGGCGAGCGGCAGCTCGAGAACCCCACATACGCCCTGTGTCATAACCTTGGCGGTTCACCGCACACGCACGTAGCAGCCATTTCCATTCTTGGTTTGCTGTAAGGGATCATCCCTGTTCAAAAAAGGCCGCGGAGTGATCCGCGGCCTTTTTTTTGGTGCGCCCTGCGGGGTGCTCTGCACGCGATGACGGTCTCGAAAGCCCTTTTCGGGGGTCGCAGCCTAATTTCACGTACATAGTGCGATTGCCCTACAACAAGCAACTAGAGTTGTCAAAAACGCCATCGCACCGCATAATCGCGGCTTTCATGAAATTGAGAATGATTTCCATTCTCGGCTGTGTATAAAGAGTTGTATCTGCCCGCTGAACGAAGGGGCAAGGAGTGAGCGAGATCGTGAGTATCTCGGAGCAGGCGTCACCCACACCGACCATCGAACATCTCTACGACGACCATCACCACTGGCTACAGGGGTGGTTGCAGCGGCGGCTGGCAACGCGGCTGATGCCGCCGATCTGGCCCATGACGCATTCATCCGCCTGATCGAGAAGCCACACCACTTCAGCAGCCTGCCCGAGGCGCGAGTTTACCTGCGTACCATGGCCAACGGCCTGTGCGTGGACCTGTGGCGCCGCCGCAACATCGAACAGGCCTGGCTCGCCGCGCTTGCCGCCGGCCCTGAAGCGCTGGCGCCCTCCGCCGAACACCAGGTCATCGTGCTTGAAGCCCTGCATGAAATCGATACCATGCTGCGCAGTCTGCCAGCCAAGGTGGCCCGCACCTTCATGCTGGCCGTGGCCGGCGACATGACCCACAAGGACGTGGCCAGGGAACTGGGTGTATCCACCCGCACGGTCACCACCTACGTGGCTCAGGCCATGCTGCACTGCCTGCGTCTCGAAGCGCGGCAAGTGGTGGAAGAACTGCCCTACGGCGGCGACCAGCTCCCGGCCATCGCCACGCCGGCGGCTACCGTCTCTTGATGGCGCGGCCCCCGTTTCGGCACCCCGCGTGACCACTGCCCGGTTCACCTCGACCCCGCCCGAGCCTTCGCACCCGGTGCTGGAGCAGGCTGCCGGGTGGTTCGCGGTGCTGGACTCGGGCGAAGCGACGGCTGCCGACCACCAGCGCTGGGAGGGCTGGCTGGCCGAATCCGCCGAACACAGGGAGGCGTGGCGCTATGTGGAGCGCATCAGCCGTCGCTTCGAGCCCATCAAGGTCAGTCCCGAACGCAATACAGCACTCACCGCCTACCAGCGCGCCAGCGGCACCCGCGTACGGCGCCGCCAGGTGCTGGCGGGCATCGCGGCCTTTGCCGGCAGCGGCCTGCTCGGCGCGATTACCTGGCGCCATACACCGCTGCCGGGCATGACCGAGGCCTGGCTGGCCGATCACCGCACTGCCACCGGTGAAATACGCGAGATTGCATTGTCCGACGGCACCCGCGTCTGGCTCAACGTCCTCAGTGCTTTCAACCAGAACTACCGGCCAGACCAGCGCCAGCTGCGCCTGGTGCGGGGCGAAATCCTCATCGACACCGCTGCTGACCCGCTGCAACGCCCTTTCTACGTGGCAACATCCCAGGGCCGCTTGCAGGCGTTGGGCACCCGTTTCTCCGTGCGGCTGGACGAGGCCGAAACCACCGTCACCGTTTACGGTGGCGCGGTGGAGGTACGCACCGCCGCCACCGACGCCACCGCCATCGTTTCCGCCGGCCAACAGACCCGCTTCACCGGCCTCTCGCTGGCGGCCACGGAAGAGGCCGATCCATCCCGCGAAAGCTGGACGCAGGGCCTGCTCGTCGCCCGCGACATCCCGCTATCCGATGTGGTGCGGGAACTGCGCCGCCACCATCGCGGCTACCTGGGTCTGGCCCCGGAAGTGGCTGGCCTGCGCGTCTTCGGCGGCTATCCTGTCAACGACCCCGAGCGGGCGCTGGCCATGCTCGAATCCGTGATGCCCATCCGTGTGCGCCGCACCCTGCCATGGTGGATCAGCATCGAGCCCAGGGACGACGCGGTACGCTAGCGCGGCTGTTATCCTTTCAAGCGCTCGACCTCCGCAAAGAACGACGGCGTCAACTCGGCGATCAGGGTTTCGATGTCGCGCATCTGGTGCTGGATCGTCAGCACAAAGATTCCTTGAGGGGCAAGATCATAAATCACGAAATGCTGTCGTGCTGGCACCATCAGAAAGGGCATGGAACGCTGTTGACGCAGGCGACCAATCTCAGGCTCGGCCGCCGCTCGCCGCATGGCGGCATACAGGTCGGCAACATAATTATCGGCGGTGCTATCGCCCCACTTGCGGCACGACTGCTCATGGATTCTGCGCAAGTCGAGGGCGGCGTTGCGCGTCAGGAAAAAACGAACATCCGTCGTCATTGCCAGCCTTCGGCTTCTTTGATATCCAGCGTAGCCATGTCGGCCTTGAAGTTCCCACTGGAGACAAAGGCGCGGCCCGCTGCCAGATCGCGGTAGCCGGTGAGGATGGCATCCTGCATGAGCTGTCCTTCGCGCCGTTCCATGTCGCGGCGAATCAGGTCGCGTACATATTCGCTCGGGGTTTCGTAGAGACCTCCATCACCCACCATGCGGTCGACGAATTCCGCCAGGGGTTGGGAAAGACGGGCATTGATGCGTTGGGACATGAGAGCCTCCTGGGTACTCGAATACCAAGTTGTCGCACAAAAGGGTGCAAATATCGCAAATGTTGCCCCAGGCAGGCTCTGATGACAAGCCACGATTGGCTGATACCCCGTGGTCAGACAAGCGCCTGGATGCCCTTTTTCCCCACCAGGGTCAGTAGCCGCTAGGCCTGTCTGCCGGGTTTCTTCAAGTCGCGCTCCCAGTCCGAAACCAGATTCTTGCTCACGTTCAGGTAGCGGGCAAACACCGGCTGTGACATGTTTTCGCGCTTGCGCAGGGCGCGAATCCGCTCCGGCGGCATGGGAAGGGCGTGCGTAAGGCAGGTCGCGTCGAAGCGGAGCATGATCTGCTTGTCGATGGTTTCAATGGCGAGATCACGCCCAAAACTTTTTTCCAAAATCACTTCTACATTTTCGCCGCTCATTCGATTAACAGGTGAGAGACCATCAAAGTCGTTCACAACCCGGCCCCGGGCCGGCGCCAGCCGCTGGACATTGCAGCCATGGCCTGTGAACGAAGCGGGGTGGCTCCGTTTCGTTCATCACTTTGCATTCGTATGAGGAAATACGTCCACCATGTCCAGTCATCCAGCACATAGCGCGCCCGCTGCCGGTGTTTCCGGCTCATCCGTTCAAGTCGGAAGAATATTCCGCCCCCCACTGATCACCGCAGCTATTCACCTGGTCCTGGTCGGCGGCCTGCTGGTTGCTTGGCAGCCCGTGGTGCAGGCGCAAACCACCGCGCCCGCGGCGAGCCAGACGCAGCAGGTGAACACGGCGCGCACCTACGGTATTCCCGCCGGGCCGCTGGATGCGGTATTGGCGCGCTTCATCAGCGAGTCGGGTGTGCCGCTGGCCGCCACGCCGCAACTGGTACAGGGCAGGCAAAGCCGTGGCGTAAGCGGCAGTTACAGTAGCCACCAGGCCGCACTGGATGCGTTGCTGGCCGGCACCGGGTTGCGGGCAGTGCGGGATTCCGGCGGGCAATACCGCTTGCGAGCGGCAGCTGAAGGCGAGGCCGTAAGGCTGGGGACGGTGACCGTCACTGATACGGCTATCGGCGGCAGCGGAACCACCGAAGGCACGGGCAGCTACACCGCCACAGGCCCCCAGAGCAGCGCCACCCCACTGGCCTTGACGCTGCGCGAGACGCCGCAGTCGGTCAGCGTGCTGACGCGCGAGCGCATCGACAATCAGGCCATGACCACGCTCGACGATGCGCTGCGCAATGTCACCGGCATCGTCGTCAGGAAAGGCGACCATGCGGGCGATACCGGCGACTTCCGTGCACGCGGCTTCCAGATCTCCAATCTGATGCTCGACGGCCTGCCGACCAGCACCGGTACCTTGACCGACATCAACACCGACAACGATTCGCTCGATATCTACGACCGCATCGAAGTGGTGCGCGGCGCCACCGGCCTGATGAGCGGTGCGGGCACACCGTCGGCGTCCATCAACCTGGTGCGCAAGCACCCAACCGCCGACCCGCAGGCCAGCATCACCCTGAGCGCCGGAAGCTGGGACAACTACCGCGCCATGGTGGATGCCGGCACACCGCTCAACGATGCCGGCACGCTGCGCGGCCGCGTTGTCGTCAGCGCGCAGGACGCCCAGCGGTTCTACGACACCGCGTATGATCGTAACCGTCAGTTCTACGGCATCATTGAAGCGGACCTCACGTCCGCTACCCTGGTCGCAGTCGGATTCCACCATCGCCGCGTCGACAACGACGGCAATCCGCCCAGCCTTCCCGTGCGAGCCGACAACAGTTTCTATCCCGGCCTGTCGCGCAGCACCAATCTGGTGAATGCCTTCGACTACTGGGAGCAGACCGACAACACCGCCTTTGCCGAAATCACCCAGCAACTCGGCGGCGACTGGAGCGCCAAACTGGCGGCGCTCTGGAAACGACCCGAACTGGACAACTTGTATACTGGCCACAGCCGCTCCGGCGATTTCCTGTATCAGAACAGCCAGCGCTATGTGGTCGATAGCGAGCAGGACAGCTACGACCTGACGGTAAAAGGCTCCTTCACGCTGTTCCAGCGTCGCCACGAACTGGCATTCGGCGCCAGTACCCGCACGCACGAACACGAAACCAAAGGGGGCTGGGATGCCAACGCCTGGACGGCCAATGGCCTGGTGGTCGATCCTTACAACTGGGATCCGAACACCGTTTCCCGCCCCTTCATCGACATGACGCTGTACGTACAGGACATACACATCAGGCAAAGCAGTTTCTACGCGGTCAGCCGCTGGCATCTGGCCGAGCGGCTCAAGCTGATCGTCGGCGCGCGCTCACACGACTACAAATTCGACAATCACCTCAGCGGCGTTTCCTACAAGGTGCGCAACGAGATCACGCCTTACGTTGGCTTGGTGTACGACATTGACTCACGGCATACGGTCTACGCAAGCTGGACGGAAATTTTCGAACCGCAGAGCAACGTCGACCGCAACGGCAACTATCTGGAGCCGATCACCGGCGTGAACTACGAGGCCGGCATCAAAGGTGAATATTTCAACAAGCGCCTGAATGTTAGCCTCGCAGCGTTCCAGATCAAGCAACAGAATCGCGCCGTGGATGATCTCACCGGCCCCAACCCCTGCCCCGGTGTCGGTTGGGGGTACTGCCAGCGCGCTTCGGGCGAGATAGAGAGCGAAGGCGTGGAGTTCGAAATCAGCGGCGCGCTGACGCCCAACTGGCAGATCGCGGCCGGCTTCACCCACCTCATCGCTGAATACACTAAGGACACGGACAAGAACCTGATCGGCACGCAGTACAGCCCGGAACTGCCGCGCAATCAGTTCAAGCTGTCCACCATGTACAAACTGCCCGGCGACTTGTCGCGTTGGCGCATCGGCGGCAATGTCTACGCGCAAAATAGTGTCAAGGGCTCATGGGGCGGCCAGGCCGAACAGAAGGATTACGCCCTCTTCGGCCTGCAGGTCGGCTATCGTCCGACTGATCAACTCGACCTGCGGTTGGCGGTCAACAACCTGTTCGACAAGTACTACTACTCCAACGTCGGCTGGTCCACTGGTGGCAACGTGTTCGGTGCGCCGCGCAACGCGACATTGACAGCTGAGTATCGCTTCTAATCACCATCCACAAATCGATCAGTCCGTAGACTGGGCTGACGCGGTAGCGGAAACCCGGCAGCGGTGCGCTGTCGCGAAGCCATGAAGGTCAGCCCTGCAGCAACGCCTTGACGGCCGTCGTCACCGTTTCGGCGTGAATGCGGATGAAGGCCTTGGAGCGCGGGTCGACGCCGCTGGCTTCGGCGGCGGCGGCGCGCTGGAAGAAAATTCGCGTCGAGCCGGTGAGCAGGCTGAGCATGCTGATCGCGCGCAGAGACTCTTCGCTGCCACGCTCCGGCCATTCGCGCCCGGTCATGGCGTGGTAGAGCTTGCCCGCCTGGGGCGACAGCAGGTTGTGGATGAACCACTGGCTGCGTTCATCGCTGCGTGCGCTTTCCTGAATGACGAAAATGATGGTCTCGGGTACCTCGGCGTTGTAGCGCAGGTAGAATTTCACGAATTCGTAGGTGCGGTCGGCATCCTCGGGCATTGTCGCCATCTTTTCGTTGAGGGCGGCCATGAAATCGTTCCACACGGACGATACCGCGCATTTCCACAACTCGTCCTTGTTCTTGAAATGGTAGGCGATGGCCGGTTGATGAACGCCGGCGGCTCCTGCGATGGCTCGTGTACTGGCGCCGTTGAAACCATTGTCGGCGAAGATTTTCACGGCGGATTCCAGGATGCGTTCACGGGCATCGGACATCGGATAGACCTCATGTAAAGTAAGCGCACGAACAGTGCGTTGGCCGGGGATTGTTGTAAACCCCGGGCGCTTTGGCAAGTGTTGGTTTTTCTCCACCTCTCGGCGCGCTGTCGTTATTGACAGCCTTGGGTGGAGTGGCTAGTATTTTATCATCTGATATAAAATGCTCGATGTAAAAAATCGCATTCAATTCAAGGCCACAGCATCGCGTCAATTCCGACCGCACATACCCATTGGAGGTAGTTGACAATGTCCAACCAGGTTGCCAGGCATCCCGCCGCCCTGCGTCCGCGCCGCGCGCTGACCGAATATCTCAGAATCGACGAGGCCAAAGGCCGCTTCGAGGTCGACAAGCGGGCATTTACAGACGAGGAGGTGTTCCGGAAGGAGCGCGATCTGATTTTCAGCAAGTGCTGGCTCTATATCGGTCACGAATCCGAAATCAAGAACCCCAGAGACTTCGTCACCCGCAAGGTTGGTGGCCGCAACCTGATCTTCAATCGCGACAGGAAAGGCGAGGTACACGCTTTCTACAACGTGTGCACCCACCGCGGCTCGATGCTCGAAGTCAAAACCAGCGGTACGCAGAATGTTTTCACCTGCCCCTATCACGGCTGGGTGTTCGATGGCGAGGGCACGCTGCGCGATCAGGCCGACCCGGTCGGCGGTTACGATGAATGCTTCAACGAGGATGGCCGCTACAACCTCAATTCCGTGCCGCGTCTCGAAAACTATCGCGGCTGGTATTTCGTCAATTTCAATCCCAAGGCGGTGGATCTGCCGACCTACCTGGGTGGCACCAAGGAGTATCTCGACCTGATCGCCGACCAGTCGGAAGCGGGGATGGAAGTGATCGGTGGCAGCCAGCACCTGGTAAATGGCGGCAACTGGAAGCTGCTCACCGACAACCTGACGGATGTCTATCACGGTTTCGTGCTGCACTCCACCTACTTCGAGTTCGTGCTGAGCCGCACCAAGAACCCGAAAACCAACGACACCCTGTTCCAGGGCTTTGCCGGTGGTTTGGGCAACGGCCACAACGTGTGGGAAAACAGCTATGCGGTGGGCAGGCCCATCGCGTTCTGGATCCCCGCCTTTGGCGAAGAGACCAAGCCGATCATCGAGAAGAAGAAACAGGAACTGGTCGAGCGTTTCGGCCAGGAGCGCGCCGATCGCATCGCGACCACGTCGCGCAACCTGAGCATCTTCCCCAACATGGTGATCGTCGACAACGTGGGTATTTCCATCAGAACCATGTATCCCGAAACCACGGGCAGCCTCAGCATGAACATCTGGGCGATGGCGCCGGCGGATGAGCCCGCCAACCTGCGCAACGTGCGCCTCGACAATCACCTGACGTTCACCGGCCCGGCAGGCTTTGCCCATCCCGATGATTACGAGATTTTCGAGCGCATCCGCGAGGGCAGCGAGAACTCTCCGGAGATGTGGTTCGACTACTCCAAGGGCATGAGTAAGGTGGAAGAAGGTGCGGATTTCCTCACCGCACGGGGCAACATTTTTGACGAGGCCCAGCAGCGCGCCTGGTGGAGTCAGTGGGATCGAATCATCGCCGGCGCGGAAACGCTGGAATAGGGCTGGAGAATAATCAATGCTGAGAAATGACGAATTGTTGAGGGACGTGGAAACCTTCATCCTCGACGAGGTGGACCTGCTGGACAGCTGGCAGCTGGACAAGTGGCAGGAATTGTTCACCGAAGATGGCAGATATCTGATTCCGCCCCTCAATGTCAAAAATCCGGACACCATCGAGCAGGGCGCGGTGGTGTTTCTCGCCCACGATGACATCCGCATGATCCGCGGCCGTGTCGAACGCCTGCTCAAGAAGTCGGCCTACGTGGAATCGCCCCGCTCCAATGTGCGCCACATGGTCAGCAACGTGCGCCTTCTCGAAGACGACGGTGAAAAGCTTCGCGCCCGCGCGACATTTCTTATCTACCGGGCGCGGCGCGGTATGGTCACCATCTATGTGGGGCAGTACTTCTACAAGTTGATCCGCGAGGGCGACAGCTTCCGCATCCAGGAAAAGCGCGCCTGTCTCGACAACGACCTGCTCCAGCCGCAAGGCAGCATCGGCATCATACTTTGATGGTTGATGTGGCGGCGGGCTGTGGTCGAGCTTTGTAGGAACCTGCCTGCAGGCGACCCTTGTTGTGCTTTGAGGTTGTGTGTCGCCTGCGGGCAGGCTCCTACAGGGTGATCTAAGCCAAGCTCGCCGTTCGTTCAGTGCTTCGGCTTAAAGCTCAAGTTTTATAGCCGCTCGCAAGGGATGAACAAATCGATTGCCCGCAGGGCGTTGCTGACGTTCTTGGTTCCTCTGACCAGGGTGTTCCTGGTCAGTTTGCCTTTTGCCTTGCGGGAAAAGTGTGCGTTGGTTTGCAGGCCGATCGCCAGTGCCAGCGCCAGGATGGCGACGTCTTCGGGATCTTCCTCGGCGCGCCAGCCATCCGCCTGGGCATCTCGGGTACAGCGCTCGTGGAGCGCGGTGTAGACCGCGATCATCTTGTCGTAGCGCTGCCCGGCGGCGAGAGAAATTTCGGCATTGCCCAGCAGATAATAATGGGCGGGCCGTCGGATGATGCTTTCCAGCTGGACCTTGAGCAGTGTGTTGAGGCGCACCCGGGGGCTGGGGTCAGCCATGCCCTTGGCCTCCTGGATGTCTTGCATCAGCATTTCCAGGGCGCGAATCGCCAACTCCACAAGGAGCGCCATGCGATCCTTGAAGTGGCGCCCCGGCGCACTGTGGGACACGCCGAGATCTCTCGCCAGTGAGCTGAGCTTGACGGCTTCCAATCCATGTTCGGCAATGACGTCTTCGGCCCGCGTCAGCAATGCGGACTTGAGATCGCCGTGGTGATAACTCATAAATGACTCTTCTTGATTCGTGTGCTTATGTATTTCAGGTCGTCCCTCTCTCGTCGTTCGCCGCGCCGGCAGGGGTGGTAACACAGCAGTCGGGAATTCAGGCTATGGGTTGCCGTTGAGCTATAAGCTGTAAGCTCTAAGTTGAACTCTGGTAGAACCCGGTTATTCCGGCGCTCTTGCTTAAAGCTTATGGCTTACAGCTTCCTCCCCTGTAATCCAAATTTTCGACCACATGTGTAACCTGTCACGCCTGCAGCTGGCCACGACGAGAAATGGTTGACATGCAAAAACGTGGTCAGTATATTTCGCAATGTTGAATGCTTCAACATTCAGATAATCCAGTGCCGAACCAGCGGCGAATCGACCGGCGCAAGCGCCTTGCGAAGTCCGGACCAGCGGGATACCCATGACAAAAATTGACACCTTGTTCGAGCCGTTCCAACTGAAATCATTGCGTTTGCCAAACCGTATCGTCATGGCGCCCATGACGCGGCTGATGTCGCCGCAAGGCGTGGTTACCGACGATGTCGCCAGTTATTACCGGCGCCGCGCCGATAACCAGGTGGGCCTGATCATCACCGAAGGTACCGTCATCGAGCGCCCGGTGCCGACCTACGATCGCCAGGTGCCTCATTTCTGGGGTGACGAAGCGTTGGCGGCATGGAAGAAGGTGGTCGAGGAAGTGCACGCCGCAGGCGGCGTGATCGCTCCTCAGCTGTGGCATGCGGGCGCATCCATGCACCCGTTCACCAATGAGGTGCTGCCCGGTTTGATCGACAGCCCGTCGGGCATATTCCTGCCGGATGATCCTTCCGCGCGGCGCGACGAGCCCATGACCGAGGAAGCCATTGCCGACACGATCGCGGCCTTTGCCGACGCCGCCCGCGCCAGCAAGGCGCTCGGCTTCGATGCCGTCGAATTGCACGGCGCGCACGGTTACCTGATCGATCAGTTTTTCTGGCATCGCACCAACCTGCGCAGCGACCGCTACGGCGGCGACCTGAGCAACCGGGTGCGCTTCGGTGTCGAGGTGGTCAAGGCGGTGCGGGCCGCGGTGGGTGAAGATTATCCGCTGATCCTGCGCGTTTCCCAGTGGAAGTCCGTCGACTACAGTGCCAAGGTTGCGGAAACACCACAGGAAATGGAGACCTGGCTGCAACCCCTGGCGGATGCCGGCGTGGACTGTTTCCATTGTTCCCAGCGCCGCATCTGGGAAGCGGAGTTCGCGGGCTCCACCCTCAACTTTGCCGGCTGGGCCAAGAAAATCACCGGCAGGCCCACCATCGCGGTCGGCTCCGTGGGCCTCAACAGCGAGTACATGGAAAACATGGTGTCCGGCAAGACCTCGACACCGGCGTCCCTCGACGGCGTGCTCGAGCAACTGGCGCGCGGCGAATTCGATCTGGTCGCGGTTGGTCGCGCCTTGCTCAATGACCCCGGTTGGGTGGTGAAGGTCAAGGAGCGCCGTCTCGACGAACTCAAGGATTTCTCGAACGAGTCACTCAACACGCTGTACTGACGGCAGGTGACCTTCCCGGTAGCGCACATAATCATAAAGCAGGGTGGAACATGAACAGATTGCAAGACAAGGTGGCATTGATCACGGGTGGCTGCTCCGGTTTCGGGGCAGCCACGGCGGCGTTGTTCGTCGCGCAGGGTGCGCGGGTAGTGGTGGCCGATCTGCAGGCGCAGGCCGGTGCCGAGCAGGAAGCGCGCTTCCCCGGCAAGCTGCGCTTCGTACAGTGCGATGTGACGAGCGAGGAGCAGTTGCGCAACGCCGTGCAGACGGCGGTGGACAGCTTCGGCGGCCTCGACATTCTCTTCAACAACGCGGGTGGCAACGACCCGGAGCACCTGACCATTGCCGAGATGGACGAGACCGTGTGGGACTGGACACTGGCACTCAACCTGCGCGCCGCGGTGATGGGCATGAAACACGCATTGCCGGCGTTGCGCGTGCGCGGCGGCGGTGCGGTGATCAACACGGCCTCCATTGCCGGCATGGGGGTGGGTATTTCCACGGTGGCCTATTCCGTCGCCAAGGCCGGTCTCATCCACCTGACGCGCATGGCGGCGGCGGAGTTTGCGCCCCACGGCATCCGCGTCAACGCCATTTGTCCCGGCACCATTCCCACGCCGGCCTACGAGCGCGAGTTCGGTCTCGCCAGGGGCACCTTCGATAATCATCGCCAGGACATCGACGCGATTTTTCAGGACGCGCAGCCCTTGCGCCAGGCGGGTCAGGTGGATGATGTAGCGCGCATGGCGCTGTTTCTCGCCAGCGATGACGCGCGCTTCGTCACTGGCCAGCACATGGTGGTCGATGGCGGCATGCTGCAGATGCCGCCGCCGAGCCTGCGCCCCGAAGATCCGCAGGCTGTGCTGCCGCGCATGGTGAACCTGGCGCAGCGCTTGGGCGGCGGCACCTGATCATGGCCACGGTGGATCTGTCAGCTCTCTTCCAGCCCTTGCGGCTCAGAAACATCGAGTTGAAAACCCGCTTCATCATGCCGGCGATGAACCGGGGCTGGATCGTCGACGGCCTGCCTTCCGACAAATACGGGCCCTATTACGCGTCACGCGTCGAGCGCGGTGTCGCGCTGGTGATCACCGGCGCCTGCCCGGTGGATCACCCGTCCTCGTCGGCGCTGATCGACCCGCTCATCAACCCGCGTTCCGGGGAGGCCTGGGCCAAGGCCACGGCGGCGGTGCGGGCGGCCGGCGGCCATATGTTCCAGCAGCTCTGGCACGAGGGCGCCATTCGCGTCGAAGGCAAGGGGCCCTATCCGGATGCGCCAACCCTGAGCCCGTCGGGGCTGGCGCAGAAGAACCGTCCCAACGGCCGCGCCGCCACCCTCGGCGAGCTCGATGAGATCAAGGAAGCCTTCGCCGAGGCCGCCCGAGTGGCCAAGGCCAGCGGCTTTTCCGGTGTCGAGGTGCACGGCGCGCACGGTTATTTCCTCGACCAGTTCCTGTGGCCGGAAACCAATTTGCGCCGCGATGAATACGGCGGTGACACCGTGCTCGAGCGTGCTGCCTATCCCCTCGAAGTGGTGCGCGCCATTCGCGCCGCGGTGGGGCCGGATTACCCGATCAGTTTCCGCTTTTCCCAGTGGAAGGAAGTGGATTTTGATGCCCGCATCATGGATGTGCCGAGCGAGCTCGAAGGCTTTCTCGCCGCGTTCAAAAGTGCCGGCGTCGACTTGTTCAACTGCTCATCGCGCTATTTCTGGAAGCCGGAAAACGACCAGGCGCCGCTCAATCTGGCGGGCTGGGCGAAAAAGTTCACCGATGTGCCGGTAGTGTCCGTGGGCAGCCTGGGCCTCAAGATCGATCTGTTCGGCGGCTTTCTGGCCGAGAAAAAGACCTTCGAGTTTGCCGGGCAGGAGCAGCTGCAGATACTCGCCGATCAGTTCGCGCGCGGTGAATTCGATCTGATGGCGGTGGGCCGCGCCATCATCGGCGACGCCGATTGGCTGATGAAAGTGCGGGACGGTCGCTACGGCGATATTCGCAGTTTCGACAAGGCAGACGTGATGGGAGATTACGAATGGGATCCGGGCCTGGTGGGCGAAGCCCATGATCTGGATGCGCAACGGATGAGGTCGTGAGGGGGAATTGCGCGAATTGGCACAGTTGATTTCATGATCATCGTAGGGGCAGTTCATGAACTGCCCCTACACAAGATAACGCTCCACAGGCCACAAACGACTTTTACAGATCAACATAAACACAAGGGGTGATAAGAACATGTCCAAGCAAGCATGGGATTACGACGTCATCATCATCGGGGGTGGCGGTGCCGGTATCGCCGCGGCCATCGAAGCGCTCGACGCCGGTGCCCGGGTGCTGCTGTGCGAAGCGGCGCAGCGCATCGGCGGCAGTGCCGCCAACTCGGGCGGGGTGATTCTCGCCGCCGGCAGCGATATCCAGAAAGCCAAGGGCATCGAGGATTCCGTCGACGAGTTGTACAACTGGTACATGGCGGTCAATCAGTACAAGGTCGAGCCCGCGCTGGTGCGGCGCCTGTGCGAAGGCGGCGTGCCGACCCTCGACTGGCTGCGCTCCTTCGGCGTCACCTTCAACCCGGACGCCCTCTACGTCGCTGGCGTCGAAAGCCCCAATACACCTCGCGGCCACCCGGCGGACGGTCAGGGCCTGGCCATCATGACGGCGCTGGAGGGCGCGGCTAGATCGCGCGGCCTCGAAGTGGTGCTCAACACCAGAGTGGAACGCCTGCTCACCGATGACAGCGGCGCGATATGTGGCATTCATGCCGATGGCGCGGATGTCAGCGCGCCCAGCGTGGTGATTACCACCGGCGGCTTCGGCAACAATTTCGATATGCTGAGCAAGTACTACACGGATGTGACCAAGCACGGCAAGGACTGGCATTTCTATGTGGGCATCGACGAAAACCTGGGCGATGGCATCGTGCTCGGCCAACAGGTCGGCGCGAGCATCGTCGATGGCGGCACTGATCGCGGCAACGCCATGATCACCGCCAGCTTCAGCAAGGAGGTCGAGCCCTACATTCCCGGTTGGCTGATCTACGTGAACAAGGACGGCTTCCGCTTCATCGACGAGACGGCCGGCTACGTCGTCATGGACCTCGCGGTGAACGCCCAGCCCGACAGCGTTTGCTGGGCCATCATGGACCATGCGGCCTTTACGCGCAGCGAGAATGACCCCACCTACAAAAGCAAGGGCTTTCTCGACTTCCCCACGCCCAACTGGCTGCCGGATGCGCTGGCCCGTCACCATGAAGAGGGTACCGTGGTTTCCGCCGACACGCCCGAGGAACTGGGTGCGAAGCTCGGCATCAATCCGGACGCCCTGGCCGCGACCCTGGCCGAATACAACAGGGATGCCGCCCGCAAGGAGGACAGCCATTATCTGAAGCCCGCCTACAACCTGATTCCCATGGTGAAGCCGCCGTTCTATGCCATCGAACTGCGCGCTGCCGGTGTTGGCACCACCAACACCGGGCTGCGCATCGACCGCGAGGCGCGGGTCATCGGCACCCATGGGCGGACCATCGAGGGCCTCTACTGCGCGGGCGAGTGTGCCGGCGGCATCATGCGCTACTACGTTGGCGGCGGAAACTCGCTGCTCAACAATTTCGTGTATGGTCGGGTGGCGGGCAAGAACGCGGCCCTGGATGCGCAAAAGCGCTGATCAACACGATGCTGACCAAAACAATGCTGATAACACAGTGACCGACAAACGAGACAAGCGAGACGGCGATGACAACTGTAAATAAAGCCGATTATCTACCGTCATTGGTAGTGAACAGTGCCGATGAACTGAAATGGGATGACGAAGCGGACGTGGTCGTGGTGGGCTTCGGCGGCGCCGGCGCTGCCGCCGCCATCGAGGCCCGTGAAACCGGCGCGTCGGTGATCGCCGTCGACCGCTTCGACGGGGGCGGCGCCACCGCCTACAGCGGCGGCGTGGTCTATGCCGGCGCCACCCGCTATCTGAAGGAGAGCGGCTACGACGACACCCCGGAAGAAATGTACAAATATCTGGATGCGGAGAAAAACGCCGTCGGCCCGGAAACGTTGCGGCGCTTCTGCGAAGGCAGCAGCGGCGACATGGAGTGGCTCGACCAGCAGGGCGTGCCCCACGGCGGCAATCCCTTCGAGGACAAAACGTCATTCCCGCCCGACAATCACTTTCTCTACTATTCCGGCAACGAGAAGATGCCGGAATTCGCGGCCCTGGCGCGCCCTGCGCCGCGCGGACACCGGGTGGCCATCAATGGTTTCGGCGGCCGCGTGCTGTTCGACAAACTGCGGGATTCCGCCCTGGCCAAGCAGGTCAAGCTGTTGCGCCACGCGCCGGTGCGCCGCCTGGTGACCGATGCCAGCGGCGCCGTGATCGGTGTCGAGGCCAATGTTCTGCCCGAATCCCTGCACGCCAAACACCAGTCGCTGTACAAGGTGGTTCACCCGTGGCGACCGTTCAACGGCGACCGCGCCGAGCGGGCCATCACCGAGGCCAAGGCCATCGAGCGCAGCGTCGAACAGCCGCGCCTGATCCGCGCCCGCGGCGGCGTGGTGATCACCACCGGCGGTTTCAACCACAACCGGGAGATGATCAAACAACATCGCCCGGAACTGGGGGATGTCTACAAGATCCTGTTGCGCCTGGGCTCCATGGGCGACGACGGTGGCGGCATGAAACTGGCGGAGTCGGCGGGCGGCGTCACGGCGCTGATGGAGAGGGTCAGCGTGGCACGCACCCTGGTGCCCCCCAATGTGTTCGCCCACGGCATCGTCGTCAACCAGGACGGCAAACGCTTCGTCAACGAGGCGGCCTACGGTTTCAACGTGGGCAATGCCATCACCCGGCAACCGGGCGGCGGCAAGGCCTGGCTGCTGCTGGAGGGCAAGACCTTCTGGCGCGGCGTCAAGGATTCCTTCCTGACCGGCAAGAACTTCCTGATCTGGGGCGCGCCGGCACTGCTCAATGTCGCCTTCGGCGGCACGCGCCGGGCGGGTAGCCTGGAAGAGCTGGCGCGCAAGATCCACGTCGACCCCGCCGGTGTCACCGCCACGGTCGCCGAGGTCAACGCCATGGCGGACAGCGGCGCGCCGGACCCGCTGAACAAGCTCGGCGAACTGATCAAGCCGCTGCGTGACGGCCCTTTCTATGCGGTCAACCTGTCCCTCGACAACAAGTTCCTGCCGGCCCAGACCATGACGATAGGCGGCATCAAGGTGAACGAAGAGAACGGCGCCGCGCAGCGCAGCGACGACAGCGACGTTGCCGGTCTGTACGCGGCGGGACGCGCCGCGGTGGGGGTGTGTTCCGGTGGTTTCATCAGTGGCCTGTCGCTTGCCGATTGTATTTTCAGTGGCCGCCGCGCTGGCCGCAGTGCGGCGCGGGCCGCGGGTCTGACAAAGGAAGAGGTCCACCATGCAGCGAATCTTTGAGCCCATCAAACTCAACACGGTCGAAATCCGCAACCGCATTTTTCGCGCCGCCCATGGCACGCATTTCATTCCGGGCAAGATCAGCGACCAGTTGATCGCCTACCACGCCGAGCGGGCAAAGAGCGGTGTCGGCCTGAGCTTTCTGGAAATCGCCTCGGTGCATCCGTCAAGCATGTGCATGGGTATCCACGCCTGGGACGACAGCATCATTGCCGACTACGAGCGAATGATGAAAACCATTCGCCCCCTGGGCATGAAGGTGTTTCAGCAGATCTGGCACGGCGGCAGTGTCTACCCCACCACCTACGGCGGCGCTTCCTGGTCGGCCTCGGATGTCGCCACGCCGTTTTCGACGCGGCGCCCGCGCCCCATGACGAAAGGGGAGATCGAGGAAATCATCGCCGCCTACGGCGAGACCGCGCGACGCTGCGTCGAGGGCGGCCTCGACGGCTGTGAGGTGCAGTTCGGCCACGGCTACCTGATCCACCAGTTCCTGTCGCCGCTGACCAATCACCGCACGGACGAATACGGCGGCTCGCTGGAAAACCGCATGCGCCTGGGGCGCTCGATCCTGCGCCTGGTGCGCGCCACGGTGGGGCCGGACTTCCCGGTGGGCATCCGCATCAGCGACGAACTGACGCCCGGCGGCATCAACGCCGAGGAATGCGCCGAGGTGGTCAGGCAACTGGAGAGCGAGGGTCTCATCGATTTCGTCAACGGCGCCCAGTCCACCTATTTCGCGCTGGAAAATATTCTGCCCGCCATGGACAAGCCGATGGGCTCGCTGCTGCCCTCGGCAGCCACCATGGTGGCTGCGGCCAGCAACCTGCCGCGCCTGATCACGCCGGGCAGGGTGCGCACCCTGGAAGAGGCCGATCAGATCATCCGCGACGGCACCGCCGACATGGTGTCGATGGTGCGCGCCATGATCGCCGACCCGGACCTGGTGCGCAAAACCCGCGAGGGCCGCGCCGAGCAGGTACGGCCCTGTATTTCCTGCAACCAGGGCTGTGTCGCGGCGGCGGCGGCCGGGTATCCGGTCGGCTGCACCGTCAACCCGGTGATCGGCATGGAGGCCACCCATTCGGAAACCCTGATCACACCGGCCGCCAAGCCGCAGCGGGTGGTGGTCGTGGGCGGCGGCCCGGCGGGCATGGAAGCGGCGCGCATCGCCGCCACTGCCGGTCACCGCGTCACCCTGATGGAAGCGAGCCCCAACCTTGGCGGCCTGGTCAACGTGGCGACGCGCGCCCCCAACCTCTACACCCTGGGTGACTACACCACCTGGCAGCAGGCCGAGATCTACCGTCTCGGCGTCGATGTGCGCCTCAACACCTACGTGGAAGCGGACGACGTGCTGGCCGAGACGCCGGATGCGGTGATCGTCGCGACCGGGGGCCTGCCGCGCCTGGACGGTATCCAGACCGCGCGGCCGGGCGCCGTGGCGCGGGGCGTGGACAAGCCCCATGTGGTGTCCTCGGTCGACCTGCTGTCCGGCGCCGTGACCCCGGGCAAGAGCGCCCTGGTGCTCGATGACCTGGGTCATTACGAGGCGGTTGCCGCCGCGGAATTCCTGGTGGCCAACGGCGTGGATGTGACCTTTGCCACCCGTTTCAGCAGCTTTGCGCCGAGTATGGAGATGACCATGCGCAACGACCCGGCCCTGCGCCGTCTGCTCAAGGGGCCCGGCAAATTCCAGCTCATGACCCGCATGCTGCTGCTCGAGGTGCGCGATGGCGAGTGCGACCTGCAGTCGCTGGTGGGCGAGGCCGTCGAAACCGTGCCCGCCGACACCGTGGTGCTGGTGATGACGCGGGACGCCCTGCGGGATCTGTACAACGACCTGGACGGCAAGGTCGCGTACCGCGCCATCGCCGGCGACGCGGAATCGCCCGGCGATCTGCAGCTCGCAATCCGCGAAGGGCATATGGCGGCGCGGGGTATTAACGCGGGCTGAAGCTTTTCGTAGGGGCAATTCATGAAACCGGCTTTATCGGTTCGCGCAATTGCCCCTACACCAGACCCTACACCAACGAGACGAAAAGACAAAGGACGAGAGATGACAGAATCAAACAAAGAGCGGGTGTGGCTGATCAGCGGGTGCTCCACCGGTTTCGGTCGCGATCTGGCCGAACTGGTGCTGGCAAAGGGTGAGAAAGTCGTCGCCACTGCCCGCAACCCGGACACTATCGCCCATCTGGCGGAGGGCCACGAAGCGCGCTGCCTGGTGCTGCCTCTGGATGTGACCCGCGGCGACCAGATTGAGGCGGTGGTCGCGGCGGCGCTCGACAAATTCGGCCACATCGACGTGCTGGTCAACAACGCCGGTTACGGCTATCTCGCGCCCATCGAGGAGGGCGACGAGGCGGAGTACCGCAAAGTGTTCGAAACCAATGTGTTCGGCCTGATTGCACTGACCCGCGCCGCGCTGCCGGGCATGCGCGAGCGGCGCCGCGGCCACATCATCAATCTGTCGTCGGTGGCAGGTTTCGTCGGCTTTGCATCGAGCGGCTTCTACGCGGGCACCAAGTTCGCGGTGGAGGGAATTTCCGAGTCGCTGGCGGCGGAGGTCAAGCCGTTCGGCATCGCTGTGACCATTGTCGAGCCGAGCGCGTTTCGCACCGATTTCACGGTGCGCTCGCTGCAAGCCACTGCCAGCACCATCACCGATTACGCGGCCACGGCGGACTCCGTGATCGGCAATCTGGTGGAAAACGCCGCGACCCACAAGGGCGACCCCAAACGTGGCGTGGCGGCGATCTACGAGACGGTCAACGCGCCCGAGCCGCCGCTGCGCCTGATGCTGGGCAGCGATGCGGTCAAGCTGGCGAAGATGAAGATCGCCTCCTGGAGCGAGGAGGTCGCCAAGGGTGAGGCCATTGCCGCCAGTGCCGACTACCCCGATGCCTGACGGCGGAACCCGAGAGGACACTGATGTGATCAAGTGCATGATGTTCGTTTACCGCGCGCCCCATTTGAGCCGCGAAGAATTCTTCGCGTATTGGGCCGACAAGCACGCCACCCTGGCGATCGCCAACGCGCCATTGATGCGCATGAAGCGCTATGTGCAAAACCACCGCCGCGAACACGAGGCCGGCGATCTCTTCCAGCAGAGCCGCGGCTGTGTGATGGGTGATTTCGACGGCGTTGCAGAGGCCTGGTGGGACAGCTTCGACGATATGCTCGCGGGCGGTGCCTCCACCCCGGAGGACGTGGCGCAGGCCATTCTCGAGGACGAACGCCAATTTGTGGACATCGAGCGCTCCATTATCTGGTTCGCGGAGGAGATGCCCCGCTATCCGGTTGAACAAGCCTGAGGAGGTTGCTGTGACCACTATCGATACCAAAGCCATGCAGGCGCTGCTCGACAAACAGGCCATCACCGAGGTGCTGATGCGCTATTCGCGCTCCATCGACCGCAAGGATCCGCAGTTGCTGAGCTCCCTTTATTGGCCGGAAGCCACCGATGACCATCTCATCTACGACGGCGACATCCCCGGGCTGGTGGACTTCTGCATGGAATTCACCGTCGGCATGGCCACCCACCATTTCCTCGGCAATGTACTGATCGAAGTGGCGGACGACAGCAACGCCTACAGCGAAACCTACTATCAGGCGTACCACAACATGGACGCGGAAGGCGGCGGCAAGGAGGACTTCACGCTGCTGGGCCGCTACCTGGATCACTTCCAGAAACGCAATGGTGAATGGAAGATGCTGCAGCGCACCGTGGCGGTCGATGCCTATACCAAGGTTCCCGCCACGTCGCACTGGGAAAGCGGCATCCTTGCCGAGGTAAAAACCCGCGGCGCACCGCGCCCGCAAGACCCGCTCTACCGCCTCAATCCTCTTGCTCTCAATAACGTCGAAAAGGATAACGTATGAACCTCGAACGGGTTTGGCAGCCCCTCAAGATCGGTACTGTCGAAATCAAGAACCGCGTGGTGCGTGCCGCCAACACCACCACCATGTTTCCCAATTCCGTCAATGACGACTTCGTCGCCTACCACCTGGCGCGCGCCCGTGGCGGGGTGGGGCTCTCGATCCTCGAAGCGGGCTCCGTGCACCCGAACTCGCAGATCGCCTATTTGATCGACGATCACACGGTGCAGGGCTACGAAAAGCTCATGAAGGCCGTGCGCCCCTACGATATGAAGATCTTCCAGCAGCTCTGGCACGGCGGCCACAACCTGGGCGGCAAGGACGGCACGATTCCCTGGTCGTCGTCCGCCACGCCGAGCCCGCTGACCGGCATCATCGGTGTGCCCATGGGGCAGCCCGAAATCGACGAACTGGTGGCGGCGTTCGGTGAAGCGGCGCGCAAGTGCCGCGATGCGGGTATCGACGGCGTGGAAATCCACGCCGGCCACGGCTACATCATCCAGCAGTTCCTGTCGCCGCTCACCAACTACCGCGAAGACGGTTACGGCGGCAGCCTGATGAATCGCGCGCGCTTCCTCAAGGAAGTTCTCGTCAGTGTGCGCGCCGCGGTGGGCCCCGATTATCCCGTGGGGGTGCGGATGGGTGCGAGCAGTGCCAAGGGTGGCCTGAGCGCCGAGGACGTGGCTACCGTGGCCGCCCATCTGGAGAGCGAGGGAATGATCGATTTCCTCGACATCACCTACAGCGACTACTTCCTGATGGCGGGCATGTCCCACACCATGGCCTTCCCCAGCGGTTACCAGCTGGCCGTCAACGAACCGATTTCGAAAGCCGTGACGGTGCCGCGCCTGGTGACCGGGCGCTACCGCACCCTGGAAGAGGCCGAGCAGGTACTGAAGGAAGGCCATGCCGATATGGTGTCGCTGGTGCGCGCCCATATCGCCGATCCGGATATCGTGGTGAAAACCCAGGAAGGCCGCGTCGACGACGTGCGCCCCTGCATCGCCTGCAACCAGGGCTGCGTGGGCGGGCTGCTGCAGATCGGCCGCATGCAGTGCACCGTGAATCCGGCAGCCGGCTACGAGCGAATGCTGGATGAGACCCTGATCGTCAAGGAAGAAACCCCCAGGAAAGTGATGATCGTGGGTGGCGGCCCGGCCGGCATGGAAGCGGCGCGCATCTGCGCTCTGCGCGGCCACAAGGTGATTCTCGCCGAAGCGGGCCCCAGGCTTGGCGGCGCCGTGCAGGTGGCGAAGCGGGCGCCCAACCTCAACACGCTTGGTGACCTGCTCGACTGGCTCGAGCGCCAGGTGTTCAACCTGGGGGTGGATGTGCGCCTCAACACCTATGTGGAAGCCGCGGAAGTACTGGCGGAAAATCCCGATGTGCTGATCGTCGCCACCGGCGGCATGCACACCGGCGATGGCCGCCAGACCATCATGCCTGGCGAACTGCCGCCGGGCATGGATCTACCCCATGTCCATGATCCGATCACGCTGCTCACCGCCAGCGAGCGGGATTTCAGCGGCCAAAGCGCCCTGGTGTTCGACGACGTGGGCCGCTACGACGCCATCGCCGCCGCCGAATACCTTCAGCAGCGCGGCGCCGCGGTGACCTTCGTCACCAGCCTCGCCAGCTTCGCACCGAAAATGCTCGGCACCAGCCGCGATACGGAATCCTTCATGCGCCTGAGCGAGAAGGGCGATTTCCACCTGATGGTCAATGCCAACATCACCGCCATCGAGAAAGGCGCCGCCCATGTGCGCGCCCGCGGCGCCAGGGAGAGCGAGAAAATCGCCGCCGATGTCGCGGTGATGGTGACCTCACAGGTGCCGGTGCGCAATCTGTTCGACGAGTTGCGCGAACAGATTCCATCCTGTCATCTGGTAGGCGACAGCCTGTCGCCCCGCGACCTGCTCGCCGCCATGCACGACGGCCACCGCTGCGCGCGAGTTGTTTGAAGGAGAGTTATAAGCTGTAAGCTCTAAGTTGGACTCTGGCAGAACTCAGCTCTTCCAGGGCTCCCGCTTAAAGCTTATGGCTTACAGCTAATGCAGCCGGAAACGCGAACGGCGCATGAACATTGAATTCATAAGAGAGACCCACCAATGGCAAGACTTGAAGGCAAGATAGCAATCGTAACCGGCGGTGCGAGCGGCATCGGCAGGGCCGTCGCGGAAGGCTTCGCCAAGGCGGGCGCGAAAGTGTGCGTGGCGGATATTTCCCAGGAAAAATGCGACCAGGTGGCACGGGAAATCGGCCTTGGCGCCATGGGCCATGCGCTGGACGTGTGCCAGCAGGCGTCCATCGATACCTGTGTGGATGCGGTGGTGGAAAAATTCGGTGCAGTGAACACCTTGGTGAACTGCGCGGGGGTGTTTGGTATGCAGATGTTTGCCGACATCACCGCCGAGGAGTTCGACCGTGTCGTCGCCGTCAACAGCAAGGGCTTGCTGTTCATGACGCAGGCGGTGGTGCGGCGCATGCTGGCCGGCGGCAGCCGCGGTGCAGTGGTCAACATCGCCTCGGGCGCAGGGCGGCGCGGCCAGCCCGGCGCCACGGTCTACGCGTTGAGCAAGGCCGCGGTGATCAGCATCACCCAGTCGGCGGGTCTGGAACTGGTGGGCCAGGGAATTCGCGTCAACGCCATTGCACCCGGCAGCGTGATGACGCCCATGTGGGAACAGGTTCGCGATACCTACGGAAAAATTCTCGGTGAAGGCGCCGATCCCGACAAAGCCACGGTGGACACCAATCCGTCGGGGCGCATCTCCGTGCCGGCGGACTATGTGGGCGCCGCCATCTATTTGGCTTCGGACGAGAGCGACTACGTGGTGGGCCAGACGCTCAACGTGGACGGTGGCTACCTGCTCAATTGACCGCGCGCCGAGAGACAATAAGCGAGGAGAAGGGATGACCAATACGTGCGGCAAACACAGATTCGATATCGTTCTCGACCTGGAAGCGCCCATCGAAACCTGTTACGAAGCCTGTTACCGCGAAGAGCACATGGCTCACTGGGTGCCGCGTCACAAATCCGTGGTCTACGACCAAAGCGGCGCCCAGATTCCCTACGGGCCGGGCTCCAGCCGTCTGGTGACCCAAACGTCGGGAAATACGCTGCGCGAGCATATCGTTCAAACCAACAAGCCGCAGGGCATGGTTTACGCGATTTACACCTTCGGTAAACCCATGGACTGGCTGGTGCACAATTATCAGGGCCACATCTGGTTCGAGCCGATCAGCGCCGATCGCACGCGCCTCATCTGGAGCATCCACTACGACCTGCGCGGCCCCGGCAAGCCTTTGGCGCCACTGCTGCAGGCAGCGTTCAAGAAGCTGATCGGCGGCATGTGCCGGACCATTCAGAAATACATCGCCACACTCCCCTGACACCGCGACATTTCCCCAACAAATCCTCTGTTGTTTACCGCTGGCTTGCGCGCGCTTTGCACGCAAGCCTTAAAAACAATTATTTGAACATTGCACAAAGCCGGAAGATGTGCCAATATGTTGGCACAAAAATCAAATGTGTGCCATTTTGAGGTGAGCGCTGGGTTTTATGCGAGCTGTAAGTCACCAGCTTTATACCGTGGTCAGGAATTTCGGCTACGCCCCCGCCGAATACGGTAGGGGCAATTCATGAAACCAGCTTTATCGGTTCGCGCAATTGCCCCTACACGCGCAGGAAAAAACGGGCTTTGGCAGTTTGAAGATCGTGGCTTATGGCTCAACAACACCCGCAGCCCAAACTTCTGGCGTATGAGCAAGAAACGCCCTTTTTACTTGTCGGACATCGATGAAACATGATTCTTCCTGCTGATCGTTTACTGGAACTGCTGGAAAGGGAGATTTTCCAGCTTGCGGCTACCGATGCGTCCAATGCGGAAGTATCCGGCTTGAAGTCCGCGCTGGTTGCGCTGCGCTTGCTTCTCTCGCGTGAGCGCGGCGGCACTGCCGCAATGCTGGCACAGTACGACGGATTTTCCGCACTGCTGCTCGATATACGCAGGCGGCTTCCGGCGACTGCCTCGAGCGCGATCCAGGCTCTCGCCGCCATTGCGGAATCACTCGTCGTTGCCCGAAAAGAGACGCTGACGCACCTGGAAGCGACCTACAGGCAGGCTTTGCTCGATCTTGAAACGGTGCTTCATGATCTGCGCCAGGAACCTTCTCTGAGCGCGCGAACGCGGGCAGACATCATCGACATCGTTGCGGCATGGGAAACGCAGGATCTGACAGCCCAACTCGAAGAAAAAAAAGAAACAGCCGATTCCGACAGCGCTGTCACGCGCACATCGTTGAGCGACTATCTGCGCGACCGCTTTCATGATGCCGCGCTGGACGTCACCTCATTTCAGGCGCTGCCTGGTGGCTTCGGCAAGCAGACTTATCTGTTCGAGGTGCAGGGCCGCGAGCTGAACGGCGCGTTCGTCATGCGCCGCGATTATCCGGTTCCTCTCGTCGACAGT
>CAYXXZ010000009.1:0-55850 GCA_964469165.1 uncultured Porticoccaceae bacterium | reverse complement strand
GCACCGCGCAGCGCTTCGACATGGAAGTGCAGCCGCCGCTGGTGCTGCTGCAGAAAACCCTGATCAACATCGAGGGCCTGGGCCGCCAGCTCTACCCCGACCTGGACCTGTGGACCACAGCACACCCCTATCTGGAAAAATGGCTGAAAAACCGCGTGCGCCCCACGGCCCTTGCGGAACGCGTGAAGCGGCAGGCACCGGAGTGGCTGGAGCAATTCCCCCAGGTGCCCCATCTGGCCTTTCGGGCACTGGAGCAGATCAATCATCTGGGCCGCACGCTCCAGGCCACGCGGACGCCGCCGCCACGCCCGCGGCGCTGGCGCATCGCGGGCACCGTTCTGGTCGTTGCCGGTATCGCCAGCGCGGCACCCGCCTGGGCAACGGCGCTGTCCACACTCCCCCCGGTCTCCCTTGTACTTTGCGCGGCAGGAGCTTCGCTGTTGCTCCTGCGCTGATGCTGGCATAATCGCGCCATGAACGAAGACATCAGCAACGACATTGCCTGGAACAGTGACGGCCTCGTGCCGGCCATTGCACAGGATGCCGAGAGTGGCCGCATCCTCATGGTCGCGTGGATGAACCGCGAAGCATTCAGGCTGACCGTGGCGCGGGGCGAGGCGGTGTACTGGTCGCGCTCGCGGCAGCGCCTGTGGCACAAGGGTGAAGAATCCGGCCACGTCCAGAAGGTTCAGGATATTCGCCTCGACTGCGACGGCGACGTGATTCTCCTCAAGATTCAACAGCTCGGCGGCATCGCCTGCCACACCGGTCGCGAATCCTGTTTTTACCGTTCGCTGAAGGACGGCCAGTGGCAGGTTACAGACGCGGTGCTGAAAGACCCGGAACTGATCTACAAGTAAGGTGCCCATGAACGACACGCTGCAACAGTTGACCCGCGTTCTCGAAGCCCGCAAGCAGGCCAGCGCCGACAACTCCTACGTGGCCAGCCTGCACGCCAAGGGCTTGAACAAGATTCTCGAGAAAGTCGGCGAGGAGGCGGTGGAAACCATCATCGCCGCCAAGGATGCCAACGCCGGCGGCAGCCTCGAGGAAGTGATCCACGAAACGGCTGACCTGTGGTTCCACACATTGGTCATGCTCTCCCACCTGGGCAGCGATGCAGGCGCCGTGCTCAGCGAGCTGGAGCGCAGGTTCAACCTATCCGGCCTTGAAGAAAAGGCCAACCGACACAAAGACTAACGGAGGACCATCATGGGTCTCGGCGGCATCAGCATCTGGCAACTTCTCATTGTCCTTCTCATCGTGGTGCTGTTGTTCGGCACCAAGAAACTCAAGGGCCTGGGCGGCGATCTCGGCGACGCGGTAAAAAGCTTCAAGAAAGCGATCAACGAGGATGACACCAGCCAACCCCTGGACCAGAAGAAGACTCTCAAAGAAGACGAGAACGAAAAGGCCAAAACAGGCACGGACTCCGGCAACGGCAACTGAGGCGCCGCGTCCGTGTTCGACGTCAGCTTCATGGAGCTGCTGGTGGTGGCGGTGGTCGCCCTGGTGGTCATCGGCCCCGAGCGGCTACCGGAAACCGTGCGCAACATCGCGCTGTGGATTGGCCGCCTGCGCCGCATGGCGAGCCGCCTGTACCGCGAGGTGGAGCAGGAGATGGGCATGGACGACGTGCGCCGCCAGCTCCACAACGAGGAAATTCTGCGCGCGTTCGACAACAAGCCCGAGCCCCCGGTATCCGACGACAGGCAGCCCTCAGAGGATGATGTAAAGCGTGACAAGCCAGAATCCTGACGACGGCCAGCCGCTGGTAAGCCATCTCATCGAACTTCGCTCGCGCCTGTTGCGTATGATTCTCTGGGTGCTGGCAATCTTTCTTTGCCTGTTCTACTTCAGCAACGACATCTACAGCCTGGTTTCCCAGCCATTGCAGGCGCTGCTGCCGGAGAGCAGCTCCATGATCGCCACCGATGTGGCTTCGCCCTTCCTCGCCCCCTTCAAGCTGACCATGGTGGTCTCGGTGCTGTTGGCGATGCCCGCGCTGCTCTATCAGATCTGGGCATTCATCGCGCCGGGCCTTTATCAGCGGGAAAAACGCGTGGTGTTGCCGCTGATGTGCGCGAGTGTCGTGCTGTTCTACAGCGGTATCCTGTTTGCCTATTTTGTGGTGTTTCCCCTTATTTTCGGCTTCTTTACCGCGGTCGGCCCCGAAGAGATCCAGGTCATGACCGACATCAGCAGCTACCTGGACTTCGTGCTGACGCTGTTCTTCGCGTTTGGTTTCGCCTTCCAGATTCCCATCGCCGTGGTGTTGCTGTGCTGGATCGGCATCACCGACGCCGACAGCCTCGCCGCCAAACGCCCCTACATCATCGTCGGGTGCTTCGTGATCGGCATGCTGCTGACGCCGCCGGACGTGCTCTCGCAAACCCTGCTGGCGGTGCCCATGTGGATGTTGTTCGAATTGGGTGTGGTGTTCGGCCGCCTCGCGGCGAAAAGCCGCGACAGCGGTGAAGAAACTAGCTGATGTGCTTGTCGAGGTAATCCTCGATTTCGCTGGTCAACTTGCCCTTCATCATCGACGCCAGCATGCCGAGCCTGGCATCCACAGCCACCTCTTCCCCCGTGCACTGAATGCACACATCGACGCCGCCGTCGTGCTGGAACATGAGCGCGTCACCCTGCCAGCCATAGCAGCCGCCGTATCGGGTGGCGATCTTCTCCGCCAGTTGTTCCACCTGTTGCGCCAGCGCCTGCGGGTTCATGCTGTGTTTTCTGCGAATGGAAATCTTGCTCATCACATTGCCTTCATAAGTCTCGATTCGTTGAGTATACCGCCGCAAACCCGTCTTCCGCACAAGAAAGCGGTTGCGCTGTCATGAAAGCGTGCTAGATTGAAATGACCATCAACTGGAGACTCTTTTCGTGAAGCACGGGCTGCTCACAGGGATTCGTGTCTCCGCCGCCCTGGCGGGGCTTCTGCTGTGGAGCACTCACCTTCTGGCAGAGAACACTCCAGACCCTCTCCAGCTTTTCAACATCAACCTTTACCACGCCGGCGTCGTGGCCACTCCCTATTCACCGCCCTCCGGCCCCGAGCTGCAACTTCGCCCCGGCCCTGACGCGAGCGAAAGCAGTGCCTTTCAGCGCACTCTGAACCACCAGTGGCTGTCCACGCAAACCGGTTCATCGAGCATGGTGGAAGGCGATTACGCGGTAGCGCGCCTCATCGAAAGGCAACTCAAGTCCTATCTGGATAATCTGGACACCAGCCGCTGGTTCCGGAATCTGTTGATGCCCGACGGCGACGGCTTCATCAAAAGCGTGGACTACGGCGTCGAGGTGCATTCCAACCGCCTGGTGATCGGTATCGTCTACGAATTCTGAACGGGTCTGCTAAAATCCCGGACCCAAATCCACAAAGCCATTGCCATGTCCGCCACCCCCTTGCCCACCGCCGGGCTGATCCGGCGCCTTCTCGCCATGGCCTACGATACCCTGCTCCTGTTCGGCGTTGCCTTTGCCTACGGTGTGGTGGTGTGGGCATTGCGCAAAGCGGCGGGAGCCGACCTCAACGAGCCGCCCGCGGGGCTCGCCGGCATCGTCGAGCTGATGGGGCTGTGGGCCGTGCTGGCCGGCTACTACGTCTTGTGCTGGACGAAAAGAGGCCAGACCCTGGGCATGAAATCCTGGCGCTTGCGCGTGGAATCCGTCGACGGCGGCCATCCCGCGCCCTGGCAAGCCTGGTTGCGCTGCCTGCTGGCACCGGTATCAGCGGCCGCTGCCGGGATCGGCTACATCTGGTGCTGGTTCGACAAGCGCCACGGCTGCTGGCACGACCGCTGGACGGCAACGCGGGTGGTGGTCTTGCCCAAGGATGAAAAAGCCAGGCGAAAGAGATCAGGTGACTGATCCAACAACAAAACGTCACTGGCAAATAAACCGTGCATTCTCGGAGTCCACTTCACTCCGCAACAAACGTCTCCGATTCTGCCCGCCGAAGAAAGCAGTAAGACCCATAACTGATGAAAATATAGCCGAGCAGTTCCAGGCCCTCCTGCAAGGCGCTCTTGAAAATGTACTCGTAGTCTTCACCAAGCAAAGGCTCCCAAAGCAATGTCCCGCTGCCAAAAGTCCGACTAAAAACCATGACAATGAGCAAGCCGAATACAATGTGAAAGTAGGGCTTCGTATTGATGAAGGCCGCCATTGGCACCAGCACTGTATTCCTGCAACACAGAGCCACATAGAGAATGGTTACAATCGCCAAAAGATTTGCGGGCCACACCCAGAAACCATGCCAGACAAGATCCAGATAACCGTCCACCTCCCGTATCAGCATGCAGCCAAAGAATCCGGAGACAAGCAAGCAGAACCCCCGCGAGCCCAAGTGGCGCCACGAGTGGAGCAAAAACAGCAGGGCGGATACGAAAAGCAGTATCACCTGGGCATGCTCGGTTAACGAACTCTCCGAGACTTGATGGCCCATGACGACAACGTCAACAAAAATAAAAAGCGTTGGCAGCAGTGTACACAGCGCAAGAAAAAAAGACTCGCCAACCGCATACATTATTCTGGCAGCAGGTTTTTCCATATACACTGTTCTCCTGTGGAACGGCTTTACCGAGACATGTCAACGCATTCCGCACCAAAACCGTTACCGCCCGTGAAGAAGTACAGGCCTGGTCTGGTACGGAGTATTTTTGCAAAGGTCAAGGGTGGACGGCTTATACCAATGGCGAGTCCAGGAAGGTCTGTTCTACTGTCCGAAAAACTGAAACGAGTGTACTCGAAGGGATAAATAGCCAAGTCCCGAGCAGGAAATACTAGCAGAAATCCTCCTTGATCTACAGCGTCGTCCTTGTTCAGGCAAACAGCGCGAACCGTTGACGGAATTCTGGATGCCCGATGACCACCTGATAACGTCAAAAAGCAGGAATTTTCCGCCTTGCCATCTTCTCAGCCTGCGCGTCGCAACAAAAACAAGCCAAAGGCCGTACTGAACAGGATAGGAACCACTACTGCCCAGAAGGCGGAAAAGCCGTACACCAGACTGGCAGGGCCCAGTAAATCCTGGCAGGTGCTGAACACGATCCCCGTAATCACACCTGAAAAAATCCTCAAACCGGTGGTGGACTCCCGCAGAGGACCAAAAATAAAGGACACCGCAATAAGTACGAGAGACAGCGTTGTCAGCGGCTGCAATACCTTGTTCCAAAAAGCCAGCCAATGTCTGTCGGGCCTCTGTTCTTGATGTTCCAGATAGTTCGCGTACTGATACAACTCGGAAATGGACAGCGAATCCGCTTCCATCAGTCCAAGACGCATCAATCCCGGCGAGAGGTTGGAGTGCCATATCCTCGTTGCCATGTGCTCCACCTCTGTGCCCTCTTCCGAGAATACGGTCACTGCAACGTCGCGTTCCTCCCAACGGTCCCCGAGAAAATTCGCCGACTCGGCGAAACTTGCCTCCTCCAGCATGCGCTCTTTATCTTCACTGAACCGGTAGCGCGACACCCCGGCTAGATCGCCGCCGGGAAAAACGACATTGACGTGGATGAACTCATCCCCCTCCCGACTCCATATCCCCCCGGCGGCAAGCCGCTTCTGGCTGCCTTGCAACATGGCCCTGCGTCCTTCCGCGAGTTGCTCCGTGTAGGGGACAGCGTATTCCCCGAGCAGGACGCCGACGAGAATGAAAAGCAGCACTGGCTGCAACACAAAGGTCACAATACGCAACAGCGAGACGCCCGCTGCGCGCATTACCACCAGCTCAGAACTGCTGGCAAGCAGGCCCAGCCCCAGCAGACAGCCGATCAAAGCCGCAAACGGAATGTTCTCGTAAATGCGCCTCGGCAGGGTCGTGAATACGTAGGCCAGCACATCTGGAAACCGGTAGTCACCCTTGAGATCGGTTGCTCCGTCGATGATAGCCGCCATCACGTCAAAAGCCACCACCACGGCGAGCACCGCGAAAATGGCAAAAAAAACCGTACGGGACACATACAGGGAAAGTCGGCTCACGCACCCGCCTCCGTGCCGGAAATTTTTCGCTGCCCCGAGCGCCAGCCACTGACATAGGCCTGCAACGCAAAGGCGATGGCGAGGAACACCAGGTGGACTATCGACATGCCCCAGGCTGCAAAGGGTTTCTGCTCTTCAATGGCGCTCCGTACCGCGTTTAATGACATCAGATAAATCACATAGAGCAACACAGCGGGGAACAAGGTGATGAAACGTCCCTGGCGTGGGTTGGTCTTGCTCAGCGGTACCGCCAACAGAGCGACCACCAACACCATCACTGGCAGAGCCAGACGCCATTGCAGCATGGCCTGATATTCAGGGTCCGTCGAACCAAGCAGCTCCACTGTGGGGACGGCGTCGATCTCACCTGCCTCATTGAGATGCACAGGATCAAGCCGCTGTCCGAATTCCTCAAACCAGGTAATCTGATATTCCGCGCGTCCCGCATTGCCCTGTACACGCAAACCATCGGTCAGCACCAGATAATTTTCACCGGTCTGCGCCGACCGGCGTGAAAAGCCATTATCAGCCACCACCACCACACTCGTGCCGTCCCGAGTATCGCTGGACTGCGCAAGAAATACGTCGGACATGATGCCTTCGGCACTGATCCTCTCCGCGTAGGTAACGCCCTTGTCGTCACGCAGCGCATAGAAACGGCCCGGCGTGAGGGCCTCCACCTCACCGCGCAGTTTCTGGGCATTACCCAGTTCTTCCACCCGCTGAAAACCCGCGGGACTGATATAAAGACTGAGGCAGGCTACAATCAACGCGACCGCGACCGCCACCGGCACCGTGAAGGCAACAAGCTTTTTGGGACTGATGCCACAAGCGTGAAGTACCGTCATTTCACTATCCACATACAGCTGCCCGTAGGCAAGCAGAATGGATAGGAAAAAAGCCAACGGCAGTACCAGCTCGAAAAAGCCCGGCAGCCGAAACCCGATGATGGCAAACAACACGCTGGCGTCGATCTTGCCGGTCGCGGCCACTTCCAGGTACTTGGCAAAGCGGCTGCTGACGACAACGATCATCAACACGGATGCAACACCTATGGTGTTCAACAGCACGTTGCGGGCGAGATAGCGGAATATGATCACAAGGTCTGTTCACACTGTTTGAATAACCGGTGGGGCACTTGGTCTGTCCACGCCCATGACTTAAACTGACCGCCGCTATCTTAGCACGCAATCAATCCCCAACGTCTTGAGAGAACGCCATGGAATTCAAAGCCCGTGTATTCGACCCCGTCAGTGTAAAAACCGATTGTCTTGTGGCCGTAGTGTCCGGCAAGGCCGACAACGCCGCGGCGGGTCTCGACAATGCCACCGGCGGCCTGATCGGCAGTGCCCGCAGCCAGGGAGAACTCAAGAAGTTTCTCGATACACTGAGCCTGTATGCCCCCGTGGGCCTTGCCGCCAAGCGTCTGGTGCTGATCAGCAGCGGCGACGAAGACCTCACCCCGGCCCAGTTCGGCAAGCTGGCAGCCAGGATCATCAGTACCCTCGCCGCCCTGCCCGTGAAATCCGCCGCCATCCATTTTGCCGACCTGGTGGTCAGCGAGCGCGACGATGACTGGGCCGCACAGGCGCTGGGCCAGAAAATCGGCGAAGGCCTCTACGTCTTCGACCAGTGCAAATCCAAGAAAGCCGATCGCGCCAAACTGACGCGCCTCGACCTGCAGGCCTCCAGCACCGCGGCGGCGCGCAAGCTCAGCGCCGGTATCGCCCGCGGCATGACCATTGCCGAAGGCGTCAACGCGGCCCGCGAACTCGGCGATCTGCCGCCCAACCTCTGTACCCCGACGCATCTCGGAGAAACCGCCCAGGCCCTCGCCAAGGGCAATGCCAAGTTTTCGGTCAAGGTGCTCAGCGAGCAGCAGATGCAGCAGCTCAAGATGGGCTCCCTGCTGTCCGTGACTGCCGGCAGCGACACGCCTGCCAAGCTCATCGTTCTGGACTACAAGGGCGGCAAGAAGGGCGACGCCCCCATTGCGCTGGTGGGCAAGGGTGTCACGTTCGACAGCGGCGGCATCAGCCTGAAGCCCGGCGCGGGCATGGACGAAATGAAATACGACATGTGTGGTGCCGCGAGTGTGATCGGCGCGTTCACCGCCGTGGTCAAGCTCGGCCTGCCGGTCAACCTGGTTGGCGTGATTCCCGCCGTGGAAAACATGCCCAGCGGCACCGCGACCCGCCCGGGCGACATCGTCACCTCCATGAGCGGTCAAACCATCGAGATTCTCAACACCGACGCCGAAGGCCGACTGATCCTGTGCGACGCCCTCACCTATGTGGAGCGCTTCAAGCCCAAAACCGTGATCGACATCGCGACCCTTACCGGCGCCTGCGTGATCGCGCTCGGCAACCACGCCTCGGGACTGTTCAGCAACGATGACGAGCTGGCCGCCGAGCTCACTGCCGCCGGCGAACAAAGCGGCGACCGGGCCTGGCGCCTGCCCCTGTGGGAAGAATACGACAAGCAGTTGAAAAGCAATTTCGCCGACATGGCCAACGTGGGCGGACGCAATGGGGGCAGCATCACCGCGGCCTGCTTCCTCGCGCGCTTCACCAAGGAAATGCGCTGGGCCCACCTGGATATCGCCGGCACCGCCTGGCACTCCGGCGAACGCAAAGGCGCCACGGGGCGCCCGGTGAGTCTGTTGGTGGAGTATATTGCGCAACAAGTGCGCTAGTGTTGTCAGTTCACAGACAGTTTGCAGTTGACAGTTAGCAGGGGGTGCCACGCTCATACTGCAAACTGCAAACTGTGAACTGTGAACTGTGAACTGAAAACTCCGAATCACCCCTGATTGGTGAGCCCCACACACAGCTCGTATAATCAGCCCCTTTCGATTTCATCCCGCCGGGGCACCGAGCGGCAGCAAGAGCGTTGTCACATGGAAAAAACCTTCAATCCCCAAGCCATCGAGCAGCACTGGTATCAGACCTGGGAAACACGCGGCTATTTCAAGCCCCAGGGCGAGGGCGATCCCTACTGCATCATGATTCCGCCGCCCAACGTCACCGGCAGCCTGCACATGGGGCACGGCTTCAACAACGCGATCATGGATACCCTGATCCGCTATCACCGCATGAAGGGCCGCAATACCCTGTGGCAAGTGGGCACCGACCACGCCGGCATCGCCACGCAGATGGTGGTCGAACGCCAGCTCGGCGCCGACGGTATCAATCGCCACGATTTGGGTCGGGAGAAATTCCTGGAGAAAGTCTGGGACTGGAAGGCCGAGTCCGGCGGTAACATCACGCGCCAGATTCGCCGCCTCGGTTCATCGGTGGACTGGTCGCGCGAGCGCTTCACCATGGACCCGGGCCTCTCCAACGCGGTCCGCGAAGTGTTCGTGCGCCTCTACGACGAAGGCCTCATCTACCGCGGCAAGCGCCTGGTGAACTGGGATCCCGTATTCAACACGGCCATTTCCGACCTGGAAGTGTTGAACGAAGAAGAACAAGGCTCGATGTGGCATTTCCGCTATCCCCTCGAGGACGGTTCAGGCCACCTGGTGGTCGCCACCACCCGTCCGGAAACCATGCTCGGCGATAGCGCCGTGGCCGTGCATCCGGAGGACGAGCGCTATCGTCATCTGATCGGCAAGCGGGTAAAGCTGCCCATTACCAACCGTCTCATCCCCGTCATTGCCGACGAGTACGTGGACAAGGAATTCGGCACCGGCTGTGTGAAGATCACACCGGCACACGATTTCAACGACTACGAGGTGGGCAAGCGCCACAATTTGCCGCTGATCAACGTGCTGGACCGCAATGCAAAAATCCTTGGCGAATTCACAGTCCTCACCTTCGAGGGCTACGCCACCCAGCACGGCGAGAAAGGGCCTGAGCAATATGCCGGTCTCGACCGTTTCGAGGCGCGCAAGCAGATCGTCGCGGAGTTTGAAGAGCTCGGCCTGCTGGAAAAGATCGAGCCACACGCATTGAAAGTACCGCGCGGCGACCGTTCGGGCGCCGTCGTGGAGCCCTGGCTCACCGACCAGTGGTACGTAAAGACCGCCGACCTCGCCCGCCCTGCCATAGAGGCCGTCGAGGACGGTCGCATCAAGTTTGTTCCCAAACAGTACGAGAACATGTACTTCGCGTGGATGCGCGACATTCAGGACTGGTGCATTTCGCGCCAGCTGTGGTGGGGCCACCGCATTCCCGCCTGGTACGACAGCCAGGGCAAGGTCTACGTGGGCCGCGACGAGGCCGAGGTACGCACGAAATACAATCTGGCCGCGGATGTCGCACTGCAGCAGGACGATGATGTTCTGGACACCTGGTTCAGCTCCGCGCTGTGGACCTTCTCCACCCTGGGCTGGCCGGAGCAGACGCCGGAACTCAAGACCTTCCACCCCACCGACGTGTTGGTGACGGGTTTTGACATCATTTTCTTCTGGGTGGCGCGCATGATCATGATGACCATGCACTTCGTGAAAAATGACGATGGCAGCGCGCAGATCCCCTTCAAGACCGTTTACGTTCACGGCCTGGTGCGCGATTCCCAGGGCCAGAAGATGTCCAAATCCAAGGGCAACGTTCTCGACCCCATCGATCTGATCGACGGCATCGACCTGGAAACCCTGGTGGACAAGCGCACCAGCGGCATGATGCAGCCACAGTTGGCAAAGAAAATCGAGAAGCAGACCCGCGCCGAGTTCCCGGACGGCATCGCCGCCTACGGCACCGACGCCCTGCGCTTCACGTTTTGCTCCCTGGCCGCAACCGGTCGCGACATCAAGTTCGACATCGGTCGTATCGAGGGCTTCCGCAACTTCTGCAACAAGATCTGGAATGCCACCCGCTATGTGCTGATGAATTGCGAAGGCCAGGATTGTGGTCAGCAGGACGACGCGGATTATGCGCTGTCGGTGGCCGACCGCTGGATCATCAGTGAATTGCAGCGTACCGCGCAGGCTGTTTCCCAGGCCATCGAAAGCTACCGTTTCGACCTGGCCTCACAGACTCTGTATGAATTCGTGTGGAACCAGTACTGCGATTGGTATCTGGAGCTGTCCAAGCCCGTGCTCTGGGACGAAAGCGCATCAGCAGCGCTGAAAAAAGGTACTCGCCGCACCCTGATCCGCGTGCTCGAAGCGATCCTGCGCATGGCGCATCCCATAATGCCCTACATCAGCGAAGAGATCTGGCAGCAAGTGAAAAGCCTCGCAGGCAAGAGTGGCGACACCATCATGCTGCAACCCTTCCCCGCTGGCGAGCAAGACAAGGTGGACAGCGACGCAAGTGCCAGCATCGAATGGCTCAAGCAGGTCATCATCGGCATCCGCAATATCCGCGGGGAAATGAACATCGCCCCCGGCAAGCAGATTCCCGCGCTGTTGCGCAACGGCTCTGACGCAGACCGGCAAAAACTCGATGCCAACCGCCAATTCCTGATGCGCCTCGCCAACCTGGAGTCCGCCACCTGGCTCGACACCGGTGCCAGCGCGCCGGCTTCCGCCACCGCACTTGCCGGCGATATGGAAATCCTGGTACCCATGGCCGGACTTATCGACAAAAATGCGGAACTGGCGCGCCTCGCCAAGGAAATCGAGCGCATCACCAAGGAGGCTGAGCGTATCCGCGGGAAGCTCGCCAACCCCGGCTTCGTCGACAAGGCGCCGGAAGCCGTGGTGCAGAAAGAGCGGGAAAAACTGGCCGATCACGGCTCTGCATTGACGCGTCTGGAAGCGCAACGCGCGGAGATCGAAGCACTGTAAACCGCACTCCGGACGCCTGTTTTCAGGCGTCCGGGGACAAACCTCGAACAGCCCACCGTAGGTTGGGCTGAGGAACGAAGCCCAACACCTGTCACCGCTCCCCAGCGGCACCGAGGTCTACTCCCTCACCACCCCAATCCGGCGCCACCAAACCGCGGGCAACATAATCCCGCAGCGTGGAATTGTGATGTTGGGCTTCCTGCGTCAGCCCAACCTACGACATCGAGCTGCCCACCGTAGGTTGGGCTGAGGAACGAAGCCCAACACCTGTCACCGCTCCCCAGCGGCACCGAAGTCTACTCCCTCACCATTCCAATCCGGCGCCACCAAACCGCGGGCAACATAACCCATACAGCGTGGAATTGTGATGTTGGGCTTCCTGCGTCAGCCCAACCTACGATATCGAGCCGCCAACCGCAGGTTGGGCTGAGGAACGAAGCCCAACATCTATCACCGCTCCCCAGCGGCACCGAGGTATACTCCCTCACCATTCCAATCCGGCGCCACCAAACCGCAGGTAACATAACCCATACAGCGTGGAATTGTGATGTTGGGCTTCCTGCGTCAGCCCAACCTACGACATCGAACAGCCCACCGTAGGTTGGGCTGAGGAACGAAGCCCAACAGCTGTCACCGCTCCCCAGCGGCACCGGGGTCTACTCCCTCACCACCCCAATCCGGTACCACCAAACCGCGGGCAACATAATCCCGCAGCGTGGAATTGTGATGTTGGGCTTCCTGCGTCAGCCCAACCTACGACATCGAGCTGCCCACCGCAGGTTGGGCTGAGGAACGAAGCCCAACAGCTGTCACCGCTCCCCAGCGGCACCGAGGTCTACCCTCTCACCACCCCAATCCGGTGCCACCAAACCGCGGGCGACATACCCATGCAGCGTGGAGTGCGGCCAATCCGCCGCCTCTGACACCAAACCATGTTTCACCGGATTGAAGTGGATGTAATCGACGTGACGCTGTAAATCCACTTCGTCACGAATCTGGTGTTCCCAGTAGCGTCGCTGCCAAATACCGCGTTCGCGTCTTCTCCGACGGCTGTCGCGAATCATTTCGCGCTGCGGCAGCGTGCGTGAAAAACCTGCTTTGATCAATGCCCATCGCATCGGATAATCCGCATCGCCCGGTGGTAAACGCCACACTGCATGCAGATGCTCCGGCATGACCGACATCGCGATCAGCGAGAAAGGATGACGAAGCTTGACCTGTTTTATGACTGCCCGAAGATTATCGATGTGGCGCACCAACAGGTCAGAGTCACGGTTTTCCAGATTGACAGTAAAGAAATAGGTTCCACCTTCGCTCCGGGCTCGTCGGTAATACATGAGCGCAATCACCTCCTTGTGATGTTGGGCTTCCTGCGTCAGCCCAACCTACAACATCGAACAGCCAACCGTAGGTTGGGCTGAGGAACGAAGCCCAACAGCTGTCACCGCTCCCCAGCGGCACCGGGGTCTACTCCCTCACCACCCCAATCCGGTACCACCAAACCGCGGGCAACATAATCCCGCAGCGTGGAATTGTGATGTTGGGCTTCCTGCGTCAGCCCAACCTACAACATCGAGCTGCCCACCGTAGGTTGGGCTGAGGAACGAAGCCCAACACCTGTCTCCGCTCCCCAGCAGCACCGGGGTCTGCTCCCTCACCACCCCAATCCGGTGCCGCCAAACCGCGGGCAACATAACCCTGCAACGTGAAATTGTGATGTTGGGCTTCGTTCCTCAGCCCAACCTACGACATCGAGCTGCCCTAGCCGCACTTCGATTCGCCACAGCTCAGGCACGTCATGCAGCCGTCCATCAGAATCATGGCTTTGGTCATACACTTGTTGCAGAGCTGCGCTCCTTCGGGAAAGGAGCTTTCAGCCTTTCCCGGCGCATTGGCCCTCGCTTCGAATTCGACGCGCTTCTCATCCATGATTTTCTGCTGATGCTCGGGGATGGCTTCATCCTTGATGAGGCCGATACTCTTCATGTGGGTTTCGAGGCATTCACCAATCTCCGCCACCAGCGAGGGCATGAACTTGCCGCCTTTCTTGAAGTAGCCGCCCTTGGGGTCGAACACGGCTTTCATTTCTTCCACCAGGAAGGTGCAGTCACCACCCTTGCGGAATACCGCGGACAGTACGCGGGTGAGCGCCACCACCCATTGAAAATTGTCCATGTTTTTGGAGTTGATGAACACTTCGAAGGGGCGGCGTTGCTCGTGGTCCGTGCCCATGTTGAGCACGATATCGTTGATGGTGATGTACAGCGCATGCTCCGACAGTGGCGTCTTGACCTTGTAGGTGGTGCCTTGCAGGGTTTCCGGGCGGCTGACATTTTCGTCCATTTCCTGCACGGCCTGATCGAGCACCTTCGCGGGCGCCGCCGTCTGCACTTCGGTTTCGAGCGACGGCGTTATTACCTTGTATGAGACGATTTTCTTTTCCAGTTTGACAGTCATGATCAGAATTTCCCGTAATAGCCTTCTTTGAGAGCGTCGAAAAGATTGGCGGCGGTGTGGATTTCGCCGTCGTATTCCACTTCCTCATTGCCCTTCAGTTCAACGACGGTGCCATCTTCCAGCTTGAACTGATACTTGGTGTTTTCCAGATCCTTCTCCTTCACCAGCACGCCCTGGAACGCCTCGGGGTTGAAGCGGAACGTGGTGCAGCCCTTGAGGCCTTTTTCGTAGGCGTGCAGATAGACATCCTTGAATTCCTCGAAGGGAAAATCGGTGGGAATATTGATGGTCTTGGAGATGGAGGAGTCGACCCACTTCTGCGCCGCTGCCTGCACCTCGACGTGCTCCAGAGGCTTGATGTCTTCCGAGGTCACAAAGTAGGGCGGCAGTTCCTCGCCCGGATTTTGCGAATAGGGCATGGCGTGAGCATTGATCAGTTCACGGTAGGCAAGCAGCTCATAGGAAAAAACATCGACTTTTTCCTTGCTCTTCTTGCCCTCGCGGATCACGTTGCGGGAATAGTGATGGGCAAAACTGGGCTCGATGCCGTTGCTGGCGTTGTTGGCCAGCGACAGGGAGATGGTACCGGTAGGCGCAATGGAGGTGTGGTGCGTAAAGCGGCAGCCGGTCTGCGCCATGTCGTCCACCAGTTTGGCATCCACGGACGCGATGCGCTGCATGTAGCGGCTGTATTTGGCGTGCAGCACCTTGCCCTTGACCTTGTCGCCGGGTTTGTAGCCATCCTCGGCCAGCTGCGGGCGTATGGCCAGCATATGAGGGGTAATTTCGAACTCTTCCTCCATGATGGGCGCCGGGCCTTTTTCCCTGGCCAGTTCGACGCCGGTGCGCCATCCCGCCAGAGCCATTTCGCGGCTCACGTCTTCGGTGAATTCCAGCGACCGGGGGCTGCCGTAGGGCATGCCCAGCATGGTCATGGTGGAGCCAAGGCCCAGGAAGCCCATGCCGTGGCGGCGCTTGCTGGTGATTTCGTCGCGCTGCTCGGCAAGCGGCAGACCGTTGATCTCCACCACATTGTCGAGCATGCGGGTGAACACCGCTGTGACTTCGCGGAAGGTATCCCAGTCGAAGCGCGCCCGATCGGTAAAGGGGTTGTGAACGAACTTGGTGAGGTTGATGGAACCCAGCAGACAGCTGCCGTAGGGCGGCAGGGGTTGCTCGCCACAGGGGTTGGTTGCACGGATATTTTCGCAGAACCAGTTGTTGTTCTCGTCGTTGACCTTGTCGATGAGGATGAAGCCGGGCTCGGCGTAATCGTAGGTGGACGTCATGATCACGTTCCACAACTTGCGCGCCTGCACCGTCTTGAACACCCGGCAAGCCGCCCGGCCCTGCTCGTCCTTCACGTACGTGCTGTTGTCCGGCACATCGCGCCACACCACCTGGCCTTCGTCGTTCAGGTCGATCTTGCTGCTTTGTGCTTCCTTCTCGGTAATGGGGAAACACAGGGGCCAGTCGCCGTCGCTCTTCACGGCTTCCATGAATTCCCGCGTGACCAGAAGAGACAGGTTGAACTGGCGCAGGCGGCCGTCTTCGCGCTTGGCGCGGATGAAATCGACCACGTCCGGATGGCTGACGTCAAAAGTGCCCATCTGGGCGCCGCGGCGACCGCCAGCGGAGGACACGGTAAAACACATCTTGTCGAAGATGTCCATGAAGGACAGCGGCCCCGAGGTATAGGCACCGGCGCCGGACACGTAGGCACCGCGCGGTCTCAGGGTGGAGAATTCGTAGCCGATGCCGCAGCCGGCCTTGAGGGTCAGGCCCGCTTCCAGGTTCTTTTCCAGAATGCCCTGCATCGAATCCGGAATGGTGCCGGACACGGTGCAATTGATGGTGGAGGTGGCAGGCTTGTGTTCCTGGGCGCCGGCATTGGAAATGATGCGCCCGGCGGGGATGGCACCGTTGCGCAGGGCCCACAGAAAGCGCTCGTACCACTTCTCGCGGCTGTCCTCCTTCTCGGTGTCCGCCAGCGCGCGCGCGACCCTCTTGTAGGTACCGTCGATATCCGGGTCCACGGGGGTACCGTGCTTATCCTTGAGACGGTACTTTTTATCCCAGATATCCTCGGAGGCAGGCTGTAGCCTGACGTCGACATGGGCGGGAGTTTTTGCGGTTTTGATCGCTTCTATGGACATGGCGTTTTTGCGTTCCGGTGGGGAGGAATGTATCTTGTGGCCCTGGCGGCCTCCAAGCCCTGAAAACACAATATATAGTGGCCATGAAAAAAATAAATATCAAGTATTGTGGTGGATAAATTAGGCCCCGTATCAAAGTCATTGATACCTCGACGGTTTTGCGAAGGTCGCTGCGGCATCGAAATGAGATAACGACGGGAGACTTCGACAAGCGTAAAAGTCAAGGGTCGGCTTCGAATTTTGTCCGGCAAGGGAGGTTTTTTGCGCGCCGAGCTCCGCTGGCTGCCCTCGGCGCCGGGGAAAGCCCGAACTGGCGAAATTACCGATTCGCGAGATCAGTGATCGGCCAACCTTCCCCACACATCATACTCATCCGCATCCTCCACCACGGCCCGGACGATATCGCCGGGCTTGAGGTGCGTCTGGCCATCGAGAAAGATATTGCCGTCGATCTCCGGCGCATCCGCGGCCGTGCGGCCCACGGCGCCTTCCTCGGCGATCTCGTCGATGATGACATCCACGGTCTTGCCGATTCTCGCTTCGAGGCGGGCAGCGCTGATGGCTTGCTGGGTTTCCATGAAGCGCTCCCAGCGCTCGTGCTTGACGTCCTCCGGGACCGCGCCTGGCAGGTCGTTGGCGGGCGCACCCGCCACCGCTTCGTACTTGAAGCAGCCCACCCGGTCCAACTGGGCTTCTTCCAGCCAGTCGAGCAGGTACTGGAAATGCTCTTCCGTTTCGCCGGGAAAGCCAGTGATGAAGGTGCTGCGGATGGTCAGGTCCGGGCAGATGTCGCGCCACTGGCGGATGCGGTTGAGCACTTTCTCTTCATTGGCGGGACGCTTCATGGCGCGCAGCACGTCGGGGTGGGCGTGCTGGAAGGGGATGTCCAGATACGGCAGGATCTTGCCCTCCGCCATCAGGGGCAGCACGTTGTCCACGTGGGGGTAGGGATACACATAGTGCAGGCGCACCCACACGCCCAGTTCGCCGAGGGCCTCGCACAACTGTTGCATGTGGGTCTTGATTGGGCGGCCCTGCCAGAAGCCGGTGCGGAACTTGGTGTCGATGCCGTAGGCGCTGGTGTCCTGGGAGATCACCAGCAGTTCGCGGGTACCTGCCTTCACCAGGCGCTCGGCCTCGTCCATGACCTCGCCGATGGGACGACTCACCAGGTCGCCGCGGATGGACGGGATGATGCAGAAGCTGCATCGATGGTTGCAGCCCTCGGAAATCTTCAGGTAAGAGTAATGGCGCGGCGTGAGCTTGACGTCACTGGGCGGTATCAGATCGGTGTAGGGGTCGTGAATCCGTTCCTGCGGCGCCCATTCGTGGACTGCGCTGACCACCGCCTCGTATTGGTGCGCGCCGGACACCGCCAATACCCCTGGGTGAGTCTGGCGAATACGCTCCTCTTCGTTGCCCATGCAACCGGTGACGATCACGCGACCGTTTTCCGCCATGGCTTCGCCGATGGCATCCAGCGACTCCTGCTTGGCGCTGTCCAGGAAGCCGCAGGTGTTGACCACCACCACGTCGGCATCCTCGTAGCTCGGCACCACCTGGTAACCGTCGAGGCGCAACTGGCTGAGAATGCGCTCGGAATCCACCAGCGCCTTGGGACAACCGAGAGAGATGAAGCCGACTTTCTTTGAACTGGCAGTCATGGGGGAACCTGGGAGATTGATGCTGATCGAAGGCGGGAACCGTGATTGGGCGCAATTTTAATCGCCGCCACGCGCAAAGACCACCCGTATGCGCGGCGCAATCCCGGCAACGGCGTTGTCCACCCTGCGGGCCGACTGCCGTCGGGGCAGAGCTACAAGGGGCACCGCGGATAAGTGTACAATGGCCGCCTTCGTATTCACCTGATAACGGATTCGCATGATGGAGCCTTTTGTCCCCGAAAGAGATGAACGGATCGGCAAGCCCATGGCCCCTCCTCCCCCGCCACCCGCGGAGCCCGAGCCGGAAGCACCGCCTCGCAAAAGCAGCAACGGCGGCTCGCAGGGCGGCGGCGGAGGGGGCAAACTTGCCATCGCCGCGCTGTTCGCAATCAGTATTGCGCTCACCGGCTTTGCGGCGGTGCAGAAGATGGCCCTCGACAGCCTCCAGGCCCGTTTCGATGAGCTTCAGTCGCGGATCGCATCCACAGACGAGTCTCTGAGCGAGTCGGGCACCACCTTGTCGCTGCGCATCCAGGAACAGAGCGAGACCCTCAAGGCGCAGGAGCAGAAACTGGCCGGCCATTTCTCGGAAATCGACAAACTCTGGGCGGCGCGCAACAAGCTCAATGAAGGTTTCACCAACCTGGAGAAACAACTGGCCGCGGTGGACAAGAAAACCAGCAGCTTCGATCAGAGAATCGGCGCCATCGACAAGAAAACCGCCGACGCCGCCAGCAAGGCCGAGCTTGCCAGTCTGAGCAAGGATGTGGCAGCGGTGAAAAGCTCGACGGAAAGCCTGCGCAACAATGCCACCAGTGCCCTGAACAAGGCCAATCAGGTAGAGAGTTCCACCAAGCAATGGCAGACCCGCACGGACCAGCGTGTGGCCGCCACCGAAGAAGCCATTCGCGCCATCGACGCCTTTCGCCGCAGCGTCAACAGTGAATTGCTGAGCCTGCGCGCCAGCGTCAGTGGTGCGGATTGACCCTCAGGCCTGGGAGATCCTGTATTTTTCCAGCATTTTGAGATAACCCGCCATGGGGCCCACGTCCTCGTAGATGTTGGCCCCCTCTTCCACCCGGATCACCTTGTCACCCTGCACATAGGGCATTTTCTCTTCCACGGCCAGTAGCGCGTGGTGAATCAGGGTGGCGACGACCTCGTCGAACGGCAGGCGGTAAACGTCCGCCAGTGCTTTCAGCTTGGCTTCATCCTGGGCGAAATAGCTGATTTCCCTGGTGACCTTGGCATTTTCCTGGGCAGCATGTTCTTGCCACTGCGCCAGCACGGCGGCGAAATTACTCACTGACATAAATGCACCTGATGATGAAGGACGTGTAAGGGTTACTGAGTTGCACGTTTCAAGTTGCATGTTTCACGTGGGTGCTCACACCGACCACTCGGCGTAGGGCATCCCGTAGACGATTTCCCGCGCGGCTTCGATCCGGGTTCGGGCATCGTCATCCATCATTTCACCTCCTCTCCCCGCGCCTGCTTGTCGGCGTGGTAGGACGAGCGCACCAGCGGCCCCGACGCCACGTGGCGGAAACCGATGCTGTACGCATATTCGGCATATTCGGCGAACTCATCCGGGTGGACGAAACGCGCTACCGGCAGGTGTTCACGCGAGGGCGCCAGATACTGGCCGACGGTGAGCATCTCCACGTCGTGGGCCCGCAGGTCGTCGAGTGTGCGCAACAACTCATCCTTGCTTTCCCCAAGCCCCACCATCAAACCCGACTTGGTGGGCACCGCCGGGTTGCGGGCCTTGTACTCCTGCATCAATTTCAGAGACCACTGATAATTGGCGCCGGGACGCGCCTCCCGGTAGAGGCGCGGCACTGTTTCCATATTGTGATTGAACACGTCGGGCGGTGTCTCACTGAGAATCTCCAGCGCCGGCTCCATGCGGCCGCGAAAATCGGGCACCAACACCTCGATCTGCAATGACGGGCTCAAGGCGCGCGACTCTCGGATGCAATCGGCAAAATGTTGCGCGCCGCCGTCGCGCAGGTCGTCGCGATCCACCGAGGTGATCACCACGTAACGCAGCCCCATCTCGGCGATTGCCTGCGCCAGGTGGCGGGGCTCCTCGGCATCCAGTGGCAGAGGCTTGCCATGCCCCACATCGCAGAACGGGCAGCGCCGGGTGCATATCTCGCCCATGATCATGAAGGTGGCGGTGCCGCCGCTGAAGCATTCCGACAGGTTGGGGCAGGATGCCTCCTCACAGACCGTGGCGAGCTTGTTCTTGCGCAGAATGGCCTTGATCTGATCGACCCTGGCCGAAGGATGAAGCCTGACACGCAACCAGTCGGGTTTGCGTTGCACCGTCTCCACGGGAATGACCTTGACGGGGATCTTTTCCACCTTGTCGGCGCCGCGCAGTTTTTCGCCGGCGACATTGCGCCGTGAGCGCTTTTCGGGAGTGAGGCTTGTCATCTTATGTGTCCTGAAAAATATTGCCGGGATCGACCACGGCCTGGCACGAATTGTAACCCAGCGACGCCATCAACGCCGCCTGAATCCGGTTGCGCACCTCGCTCATGGTTGGCGGCGCGCCCCTGACTAGTTGCGCCACCTGGGTCATCTCCAGGCCCTGATAGCCGCAGGGATTGATGCGCAGGAACGGCGACAGATCCATGTCCACATTGAGAGACAATCCGTGATAGGAGCACCCGCGGCGAATGCGCACCCCCAGCGAGCCGATCTTGAGGTGCCTGCCCTCCCCGCCACCGGCGACATAGACACCCGGCGCATCGGGGCGCGCATAGGCGTTGATGTCATGACTCGCCAGGGCATCGATCATGGCGTTCTCCATGGCCGTCACCAGCTCCCGCACACCTATGTGGCGGCGCCGGATGTCCAGCATCGGATAGCCGACGATCTGGCCGGGACCGTGGTAGGTGACCTGACCGCCGCGATCCACCTGCACCACGGGAATATCGCCGGGGAACAGCAAGTGTTCTTCCTTGCCGGCCTGGCCCTGCGTGAATACCGGGTCGTGCTCCACCCACCAGAGTTCGTCGGGCGTCGATTCACCGCGCGTCTCGGTGAATCTTTTCATGGCTTCGAACACCGGCTCGTAGGGCTGGCGCCCGAGATCGCGGATATGCAGGGTTTGTTCGAGCACCGCGTTCACAGCACCATCTGCACGTGCGCGCTGGTTTTCAGGTCTTCGAAAATGGCCTGCAACTGCGCCGGCCCCGTCGCGGTAATCGTCACCGTGACAGCCTGAAACCTGCCGTTGCGACTGTCGCGAATACTGATGGCCGCCCGGTCGAATCCCGGAGCATGGCGCTCCATGACGGCAATGACATGGTCGTGGAGCTCACTGGTGGCGTTGCCCATTACCTTGATCGGGTAGGCACAGGGAAAGACGATTTTCGGGGCGTCGATATCACTCATCTTTGGAGGCGAACATGTTCATGAAAAACAGCATGATGGCATCCCAGAGGCGGCTGAAGAAGCCCGCCTCCGGCACGGCATCACCCGTGATGACGGAAATGTCCGTCAGGGTCTTGCCGTCGAACACCACCTTGGCGCGGCCCAGCTCCTGCCCCTGTTCGAGGGGAGCCTTGAGAACCGGCTCGACCTGAACCTCGGTTTCCAGTTGCTCCTTTGCTCCGCGCGGAATGGTGGCAAAGACATCACTGGCGGCGACCAGATTGACCGCATCCTTCTCGCCGTACCAGACGCGGGCATTTTCAACCAGCACCTGGCCCGCGCTGAACAGCTTGGCGGTCTCATAATAACGGAAGCCATAGGCCAGCAAGGTCTGGGAATCACGGGCTCGGGCCTCTTCGCCAGCGGTGCCCATGACCACGGAGATGAGACGCATGCCGTCGCGCACCGCCGAAGCCACCAGACAATAACCCGCCTCCTGGGTGTGCCCGGTCTTCACGCCGTCGACGCTCGAATCCCGCCACAGCAGGCGGTTGCGGTTGGCCTGACGATGGTTGTCGTACTCGAAGTATTTTTCCGCGTAGATCTTGTAGTGCTCGGGATAGTCCTGGATCAGCGCCCGCGCCATCAGCGCCATGTCATAGGCGGTGGTCAGATGCGTCGGGCCCGGCAGGCCGGTGGCATTCTCGAAGTGGCTGTCCTTCATGCCCAGAAGTTCGGCCTGCTGATTCATGATGTCGGCAAATGCCGCTTCGGAACCGGCGATGTGCTCGGCCAGTACGATCGAGGCGTCGTTGCCCGACTGGATGATCACGCCGCGCAACAGATCGATGATTCTCGCTTCGGTCTTGGGCAACAGCGACATGACCGAGCTGCCACTGGCCCAGCCGCCGGTGCGCCAAGCGTATTCGCTGACGCGCGCCATGTCGTCTTCCTTGATGCGACCGCTGTCGATTTCCTTCGAAACGATATAGCTGGTCATCATCTTGGTCAGGCTCGCGGGCGGCACTTTTTCCCGCGCATTGTGCTCGACCAGTATCTGGCCCGTGTCCGCATCCATCAGCACCCATGCGGTGCCGGAGATCTGCGGTGGCGCCGGCATCAGCAACTCCGCCTGCGCCATGGCGCCCGCAAGGGCGACGATCAGCAAGAGCCCAGTGTGCATCATTTTTTTCAACATGCCTGAAATTCCTGTTTTCTATGTAACAAAAGCCTGGGTGACGAAAACCTGGTGGCAAAACGAAGCGCCAAATGGTGGCAATTCTATCACGTAAGCTGTAGCGGCGAGGCGATCAAGGCCGCCCCGTATGCGGGATCAAGCCCGGCAATGGTGTGCCAGCCCGCGCCTGAATGGGTGCTTTCCCGGGCGCAACAGACACGTTCATGAAACCTCGACCGACCCTAGTGGTAGACCACGAAGGACGGCAAATTCTCACGGCTTTGCAGAATATCCTTGGCGGCGAGCAGATTGCCATGATCGGCAAAAGGGCCGACCAGCACTTTGAAAAGGGTTTTTCCCGATGCATACACTTCATTCACCAGCACGGGATAACCGGTATTGCGTGAAGCGCGGCGGCGATAATCTTCGGCTGCCGAGGAAGAAGAGAATGCGCCCACCTGCAGGAAAGCGCTGCCATTGCCAGCGGCGCTTGGCACAGGCGCGCGGCGCGGGGTCTCGGCGCGAGCCATCGTCGGCGCCTCCACCGCGTTGCGCTGGTAATCTCCGGGCGTGATGGCTGCAACATGAACGCGGCCCGTGCCCGTCTGGTCGATGCCAAGCTTCTTCGCCGCCGCGTAGGACAGATCGATGATGCGGTCATCCATGAACGGTCCGCGGTCATTGATGCGCACGATGATCTTGCGGCCATTGTCCAGGTTGGTGACCTGAACATAACAGGGAATGGGGAGCGTCTTGTGGGCGGCGGTCATGGCGTACATGTCATAGACTTCGCCGTTGGACGTGGTGCGGCCGTGAAACTTGGTGCCATACCAGGATGCCAGCCCCCGAGCCTGGTAATTCTCGAACGTGGGCATGACGTAATATTTCTTGCCCAACACCACATACGGGCTCTTGTTGCCCGCCTTGGTGATGGGCTCGAAGCGCGGCACGGCGTCGGGAATCTTGCTGACATCCACATCGCGGCGCGGCGGGCCATCGTGTTTGACGCCACCGCCGCAGGACGCCAGCAGCAGCACCGCGGCGAGCCACAGAATGCGCCTAGCCACGCCCAACCCTCTCACGGATCAGTTCGCTCAATTCGTAAACCGCCATCGCATACCGATGGCTGTGATTGTAACGGGTGATGGCGTAGAAATTGTTGAAGCCGAGCCAGTACTCATCACCGCTGCTCTGCTCCAGGCGCAGGGGCATGGCGGGCAGCGTGTCGGGATAATCGCCTTCGACACTCAGACCGTCCGCGCGATGGCGCGCGACACTGATGTCCGGCTTCTTGAGCACGTTGATCAACTCGGAATCATAACCCTTGGCGGCATGGGCGCGCGCCACCACCGGCTGCCCCGCCTGCCAGCCATGGGCCTTGAAATAATTCGCGACGCTGGCAATGGCATCCCGGGGATTGTTCCAGATGTCGATGAAACCATCGCCGTCGTAATCCGCCGCGTAGTTGCGGTAACTGCTCGGCATGAACTGGCCGTAGCCCATGGCACCGGCGTAGGAGCCCTTGTGGGCCAGCGGATCTTGTTGCTGCTCGCGGATCAGGAGCAGATAGTTTTCCAGCTCGCTGGTGAAAAACGGACTGCGCTTGGGGTAATCGAACGCCAGTGTGGTGAGCGCGTCGATGACGCGATAACTGCCGGTGTTGCGGCCATAATTGGTTTCGACACCGATGATGGCGACGATGATGGCGGGATCGACGCCATACTGTTGCTCGACCCGCTCGAGCGCCGCGCGGTGCTCGCGCCAGAAGGACGTACCGAGGCTGATGCGCTGTTCGTGAATGAAGATCTTGCGGTATTCGTACCAGGGTTTGACCTTCTCGGCGGGGCGGTTCATGGCATCGATGATGCCCTGCTTGCGCTCGGCCTGGGCCATCAGCGCCAGCAGCTCGCCGCGCTCGAAACCGTGGCTATCGACCATCCTGTCCACAAAGGCGAGAGCCAGCGGGTGGCGCTCATAACTCTCCGCCATGGCAGCGCCTGACAGGAAACCTGCAACGACAAGCATCGCAGGGGTCAACAACCATTTGCGCATAATCACCGCTTCCTCAGGTTCTTCAGATTTTATCGGGGACACTCAGGTCCGCTGTTTTTCCGTGCTGATGGACATGAGCATACCAAAGCCCAGCATCAAGGTCACAATCGCCGTTCCTCCGTAACTCACGAACGGCAGGGGCACCCCGACGACCGGCAGAATACCAGAAACCATGCCCATGTTGACGAAGATATAGACAAAGAAGGTCAACGTCAGGCTGCCTGCCAGCAGTTTGCCGAACATGGTCTGGGCATTGATGGCGATCATCAGGCCGCGGAACATAATCAGCAGATACAACCCCGTGAGCAGCGCCACGCCCACCAGGCCGAAGTCCTCGGCGAGCACGGCGATGATGAAGTCGGTGTGGCTTTCCGGCAGGAAGTCGAGCTGCGACTGCGTGCCCTCGCGCCAGCCCTTGCCGTACAGGCCGCCGGAGCCTATGGCGGTAGTGGATTGGATGATGTTCCAGCCCGCTCCCAGCTTGTCCGCCTGCGGATCGAGCAGGGTCAGAATGCGGGTTTTCTGATAATCGTGGAGCAGGAAGAACCAGAACACGGGTGCCAGCGCCAGGCCAGTGAGCACGGCGCTGAACAGATAGCGCTTGCCAAGGCCGGCGAGGAAGATCACGAAAAATCCCGCTGCGAAAATCAGCAACGCCGTGCCCAGATCGGGCTGCAACCCGACCAGCAGTGCCGGCACCACCAGCAGGATGACGGCGACCACCACGTCGAGGAAACGGGGCGGCAGGTGGCGCTGCCCCAGGTAACTGGCCAGCATCAGGGGGCCGCCGATCTTGAGAATTTCCGAGGGCTGGAAGCGCATGAAGCCAAAATCCAGCCAGCGCTGCGCGCCCTTCGCACCGGAACCGACCAGGATGACGGCCACCAGCAGCAGCACGCCCCCCAGATAGGGCACGAAAGCCCAGCGCTGCAGAAAACGCGGCGGAAGCTGGGCCGCGGCCACCATGACCACCAGCCCGATGCCCATGAAGGCGGCCTGGCGGCGCACATAATCCTGATGTTCGCCAGCGGCACTGGCGAGAATGAAAAGCCCCGCCGCACACAGGCCCATGAGCAGCAGCAAGAGCGGCAAGTCCAGGTGTACCCTCTGCCAGCCGCTGGGCCCCTGAATCATGGCGCCGTCGAGATCGAGACGGCGGACGAAGTCACTGTGCTGGTGTTTCATGGCCGTCCGCCTCGCTGAGTTTCATGTAGGCGTCGAATACGGCACGCGCCATGGGCGCCGCCGTACTGCTGCCGTGTTCGCCATTCTCGGCGATCACGCCGATGGCCACTTGCGGCTCGTCGACGGGCGCGAAGGCAATGAACAGCGCATGGTCGCGGTTGCGCTTGGAAAGCGCCGCCGCATTGTAGGTTTCACCCTGGCGTATGCCCACCACCTGAGCCGTGCCGGTCTTGCCGGCGATGGTGTAATCGAGACCTCTGGCGATGCCCTTGGCCGTGCCGCGCGCGCCGTGCACCACATCCTTCATGGCATCGATGACATAGTCCCAGTGCTCCTCGCTGCCCTGAATCCGACCGAGAGAAACGGGCGGATCGCCGTCGCCGCCATTATTCGCCACCGACTTGACCATGCGCGGCACGATCATATCGCCACGGGCGGCAAGGCGGGTCGCGAGCACCGCGAGTTGCAAAGGGGTGGACAGCATGAACCCCTGACCGATGCTGGTATTGACGGTATCGCCCGGATACCAGGGCACGCCGCGCACACCCCGCTTCCAGTCCCGCGATGGCATCAGCCCGGCGCGCTCGGAGGGCAGATCGATACCCGTTTTTTCGCCAAAGCCGAAACGGGTGCCAAAGTAATACAGCTCATCGATGCCCATTTTCACCCCCGCACTGTAGAAGTAGGTGTCGCAGGACTGAACGATGGCGGTATGGAGGTCGACGCGGCCGTGGCCACCCCGCTTCCAGTCGCGGTACTTGTGATCGTGATTGGGAAGGCGAAAAAAGCCCGGGTCGTAGATGACGGAATCCATGGCCATGACGCCGGTTTCAAGCGCCGCCAGGCCGAACGCCGGCTTTATGGTGGAACCGGGCGGGTACTGCCCTTGCGTCACGCGATCGAACAGCGGTCGGTCGGGTGAATTGAGCAACTCGTTGTAATCCTTCACGCTGATGCCCGTCACGAACAGATTGTTGTCGAAACCAGGCTTGCTCACCATGGCGAGAACACCGCCGGTACGCACATCCATCATCACCACGGCGCCCAGATGATCGCCCAGCGCCTCGTAGGCAATTTCCTGAAGGCGAATATCGAGGTGCAGGTAGATGTCCTTGCCGACGGCGGGTGCGATACGTTCGAGCATGCGCATCACGCGACCGCGGGCATTGGTTTCGACGTATTCGTACCCGACCTCGCCAAGCAGGGTGTCCTCGTAGGAATTCTCGATGCCGGTCTTGCCGATCACGTAGGTGCCGCTGTAGCGCACCGGGTCGAGCACCTCCAGTTCCTGTTCGTTGATGCGTCCCACATAACCCAGCACATGGGAAAGCAGCGAGCCGTGCGGGTAATGGCGCACCAGCTGCGCGGTGATCTCCACGCCTTCGAGGCGGTATTCGTTGACCGCCAGCACGCTCTGCTCCTGTTCGCTGAGATTGATGCGCAGGGGCACCGGCTCGTAGGGCTTGCGGCGGGATTTCTGGCGTTCGAAGCGCTTGAGCTCCTCTTCCTGAAGATCCAGCAAGGCGTCGAGATCCTCCAGCAATGCGTTCAGATCAGGGCTGCGCTCGACGACGATGGAGAGGTTGAAGCCCGCCTTGTTATCGGCAAGCAAGACGCCGTTGCGATCGTAGATCAGTCCCCGCGTCGGCGATACCGGACGCACGTGCACCCGGTTGCTTTCGGAGCGGGTCGCGTAGCGATCGTGATGGAGAATCTGCAGATAGTAGTAACGCCACAAGAGAATCATCAGCATCACGAACATCACGCCCAGGGCGACGCTGATCCTGATGAAGAACAGTCGGAACTCCCTGTGGGTGTCTTTGAACGCTGAATCTTGCATACCGCTGCTGATGACGTGGCAGGCAACCTGTGGAGTCGCGCTGGCGTGTGGCTTGGCGCGGTATTCTATCAGCAATCGGCGCCGCGAAACCCCTGGACGAGGGCCAGGCAGGCAATCCTTGCTTGCACAGGGGGCGCGAATTTTGCGGCGCCACGCCCCATTTCCGATTTGCCAGCAAACGGCATGGCCATATCCATGAAATTGACGCATGCTTCAATCCTGTCATCGCTGGCCGTGCACTTCATCCCGAGATTCGCTCATGAGACCAATCCGCAGTTGGACCGATGCTGTTTGCCTGCTGCTCGCCATGGCGCTGGTGTGCGCCCTGGTCGTCTTTGGCGAAATTCGCTACACCGGGTCGGATCCGCGCGGCGCCTTGCTGTTGAGCGACTCGCTGGCATTTCACCAGTCCTTCAAGCTGGATCACTACGAGAGAGAAACGCTCGACCGCTACGGCTACACCATCCACCAGAAAAACGGTCACGATTACTATTTTTTCCCCATCGGCACATCCCTGGTCAGCATTCCCGTGGTGATCGCCGGCAAGCTGCTGGGCTTCTCGCACGAAGAGCATGAACTGCCACTTCAGATCGCCACAGCCACCATCGCAGCGGCACTCATTCTGCTGTTTCTTTACCGATTTGCCGGGCTCTTTCTGGAGCCACGCAACGCCTTGCTGCTGGCGCTGACATTCTGGCTGGGCACCTCGCTGTCCAGTACCGGCGGCACCGCGCTTTGGTCGCACAACTTCGCGACGCTGTTTGCGCTGATGGCAATTTTTTACGCTGTCCGACCCGTACTCCGGCAGGACACGGTTCCCTGGTTGCTGATCGCCACGCTGCTGTTCCTTGCCTATCTCTGCCGCCCCACCCTGGCCCTGCTGGCGCCGTGCCTGCTGCTGTTTCTGCTGTTTCACACGCGCAAGGCGGCCATTCTTTCCGGCATCGCGCTGGCCTCCTGGCTGGGGATTTTTGTACTCTGGAGTTACGGAGAATTCGGCCAGCCACTACCGGACTACTACCTGCCCGCACGGCTCGTTGGCGGCAATCTGCCGACGGCACTGGCGGGCAATCTGATCAGCCCCGGACGCGGCCTGCTCATTTACTCGTCTTTCATTGCCGCGGTCTGGCTCTACCGGTGGTCGGCGCGCGGCAGGTCAATTTTCAGCAAGCCCTGGTGGCTGTTGCCGGCCCTGCTCTGGCCGCTTCTTCATCTCGTTTTCGTTTCGCGCTTTCCACACTGGTGGGGCGGTTGGTCGTACGGGGCCAGGCTCACGATGGACGTCCTGCCCGGTTTGTACCTGCTGACGCTCGCCGCCTGGCCCCGCGATCTTGCTGAAGTACGGCGCACCTCAAAAGTGGCTGTGGCACTGCTCGCCGCGAGCTGTGTCATCTCGGTGTTCGCCAATGCCTGCCAGGGGCTCTACAACCCCTACTCCGCGCGCTGGAACGCCAACCCCAATATCGACGTGTTTCCTGCCTATCTTTTCGATTGGCGCTATCCGCCCTTTTTGCACAACCAGGCCCGCCACGCGGCCAGAAATGCGCGCCACGAGCGGGCGACAGGCGTGACGGACGCGGTCGTGGTGCTGCGCCACGACGACAGCAACATTCTGTTCACGAACTGGTACAACCCGGAACCCTACCAGCGCTGGAGCAGCGGCAATTTCGCGTCGCTGACGTTCACCTTGCCGGACGAACAACAATTGCAGGGCGTCATCACCATTGCCGCGCGCTATCTCGACGAGCAGCGCGTCAGGGTCAAGCTCAACAGTCATCCGCTGGGCAGCTATGTGTCATCGGATGTAAAAATCGCCAGGACGTTTCACATCGATCCGACGCTGCTGCTCCCCGGTCAGACCAACACACTCAGTTTCGAGCTGCCCGATGCGCACAGGCCCGACCCGGTCGACTCGCGCGAGCTGGCCATAGCCATCCACAGTATCGCCATTCGTTAGTCTGTTCACGATCTCGCAATTTGGCTGTTCGACTGAGTTTCACGTTTCAAGTTACACGTTTCACGTAAGAACAGGGTGGGCCTGCGGGTCGTCGAGGCTCTCTGTACAGGGCGCGTCGTCAGTGTGATGCCATCGCAACAGGCACCTGCGTGAAACTCAAAGGTAGAAAAAGATCGTGAACAAGCTCGTAGAGTCAAACTACTTGTGATACGGGTGCCCCGCATTAAGAGTCCAAGCCCGATACAACTGCTCGGCGAGGAGAATACGCACCAGAGGGTGAGGCAGCGTCAAGGGGGAGAGAGACCAGGACTGATCCGCCCTGGCGAGACAGGGCGGCGCGAGCCCGTCGGGGCCACCGATGAGAAAACAATAATTGCGGCCACTGTCGCGCCATTGCACAAGCTGCCGGGCCAGTTGCTCGGTGCTCCAGGGTTTTCCCGGCACATCCAGCGCGATCACGCCCTCGTCGTTGCCGATGGCCTTGAGCATCGCCTCGCCTTCCCGGGCAATGGCCCGATCCATCGGCTGATTCTTGGCGCGCGGCCCGAGCGGCAACTCGACAAGTTCGATACGCATTTCCGGCGGCATGCGCCTGGCGTACTCGGTGAAGCCTTCCGTTACCCAGGAAGGCATGCGGGTGCCCACGGCAAGAATACGTAGACGCATGGGTTACGTTATCAGTTCACAGTTCACAGTTCACAGTTCACAGTTCACAGTTCACAGTTCACAGTTCACAGGATCAGTGTGACCCACCCCTGAAAACTGTCAACTGTGAACTGTCAACTGTGAACTAAAAACCAAAACCTCACTTCCTCTTCACGTCATCGGGACGCACCGACCAGAGCTTTTCCAGCTCGTAGAAAGCGCGGGTTTCCGGCAGCATGATATGCACCACCAGGTCACCCAGGTCCACCAGCACCCAGTCGGAGCCTTCGCCTTCGGTGCCGATGGGCGGAAAACCAGCCTTCTTGCACTTCTCGATCACATTGTCGGCCAGCGCCTTTACCTGACGGCTGGAGGTACCACTGGCCACCACCAGGGTATCCATGATGTCCGTCAGTTCCGAGACGTCCAGTACCGCAATATTGTGGCCTTTGATGTCTTCGAGGGCGTCGACGACGATGTCTTTGAGAGATGTGCTCATTATGTCTCCGGCATGGATGGCAGCGGTCATTGTACATAAAGCCGCTGATTGTGGATGTAGTCGATGACGCCGTCGGGCGTCAGGTAACGAATGGATTCGCCGCGCGCCAGCATGGCGCGCAGGGCGGTAGCCGACACTGGCAGCAACGTCATTTCCTCGATGAAAACCGCGCCCGAGGGTTTTTGCAGCAAGACACCGGCCTCCGCCACACGGTGGCACGCCAGCCATTCGGCGACTTCCCCCTCTTCCGGCACCTGCCAGCCTGGCCGCGCGGCAACCGCGATATGGGCGATATCGAGAAATTCGCGCCAGCGCCGCCAGCCGTCAATATGCACCAGGGAGTCCATGCCGATACACAGGCACAGGGGCTCGGCGGCACCCAGCTCGGCGCGCAATTCCAACAGGGTGTCGATGGTGTAGGAAAGGCCGCCGCGATCGATCTCACGGCTGTCCGCCACCAGCGATGGCTCATCGGCAACCGCGCGCTCGATCATCGCGAGACGATCCGCCGCCGGCGTCATGGGGTTTTCCCGGTGCGGCGGATCGCCGCAGGGTATCAACAACATGCGGTCGAGACCGATGAGCCCGCGCATTTCCAGCGCCGTGCGCAGATGGCCGATGTGGATCGGGTCGAAGGTACCTCCGAAAATGCCGGTGGACACTTAGGTGCGTACCTGTCCGTCTCCGAACACGACCCATTTCTGGCTGGTCAGTCCGTCGAGGCCGACGGGGCCGCGGGCGTGAATCTTGTCGGTCGAAATACCGATTTCCGCCCCCAGGCCGTACTCAAAACCGTCCGCGAAACGGGTCGAGGCGTTGACCATCACGGAGCTTGAATCCACCTCGCCGAGGAAGCGCCGCGCGCGACTGTAGTTTTCGGTGACGATTGCTTCCGTATGCGCGGAGCTGTAGTGGTTGATGTGGGCAATGGCGTCATCCAATCCAGCAACCACGCGAATCGCCAGCACCGGCGCCAGATACTCCTCGTGCCAGTCGTCCTCCGTGGCCGCCTTGCAGGCGATGATGGCGGCAGTCTTGTCGCAACCACGCAACTCGACGTTCTCTTCCGCCAGCGCTGCCGCCAGGCGCGGCAGAATCCGTGCCGCAACCGGCTCTGCCACGAGCAGCGTTTCCATGGCATTGCATACACCGTAGCGGTGCGTCTTGGCATTCATGGCGATGGTGAACGCCTTTTCCAGGTCGGCGTCTTCGTCGATGTAGACATGACAGTTGCCGTCGAGGTGTTTGATCACCGGCACGCGGGCGTCGCGGCTGATGCGTTCGATCAGGCCCTTGCCGCCGCGCGGCACGATGACATCCACGTACTCCGGCATGGCTATCAGCTCGCCTACGGCGGCGCGATCGGTGATATCGATCACCTGCACCGCCGTTTCGGGCAGCGCCGCATGGCGCAGGCCGGTGCGGATACAGTTCGCGAGCGCCTGGTTGGAATACAGCGCTTCGGAGCCGCCGCGCAGAATGCAGGCGTTGCCCGATTTCAGACACAGGCTGGCGGCATCCAGCGTCACGTTGGGACGCGATTCATAGATGATGCCCACCACGCCAAGGGGCACCCGCATCTTGCCAACCTGGATACCACTGGGACGATATTTGAGATCCGTGATCTCGCCCACCGGATCCGCCAGCGCGGCCACCTGATGGAGACCTTCGATCATGGCGTCGATGCGGCTGTCGTTGATTTCCAGGCGTTCCAGCAAGGCGGCATCCAGGCCATTGGCGCGACCATTCTCCAGATCCCGTGCGTTGGCTTCGAGCAACGGCGCGCGCGCGGCGTCGAGCGCCTCGGCGATGGCGACAAGGGCGCGGTTCTTGGCACCGGTGCCCGCACTCGCGACCAGGCGCGATGCGGCTCTGGCGCGCTGCCCCAGAGTCTGCATATAGCTTTTGATGTCCACGGCTGTGTTCATGCCAACTTCCCGAAAAAGGGGCCTATTATAGCTGCGCCCGCACTGATGGGTAAATTTCGGGCTGTGCCTGTCATTCGCCGACCATATCGGCGATTCCCTGGCGAATCATCGCCAGCCGTTCGCGGGCGTCGTCTTCCGCCAGGAGGCGCATCTTTATACTCGTCTGCAGCGGCAGAATGGTTGCCAGGCGCCATCCCAGCGACGCCAGCGTGAGCGGCTCATCCGGAAACAGGCTATCCATTTCCAGCCCTGCCACCAGTTCCTCCAGCAGTTGCTGGAGGTCGTCGTAGAGGCGCCCGGGGCGGTCGCTGTCATCCGCCTCGCTGACCCGCGCCTGCGCCACGATCAGCCCGTCCTTTTCCACTTCGCTGCCTCTCACCCTGGCGCGCCGGTCGCCGCGAATGGTGATGCCGAGCAGGCCGTCCGGTTGCTGCTCCCAGTCCATGATGTTCACCAATGTACCCCAGGGGTAGAACTCTGGCGGCGCGCCGACCTCGCGCCCGCTGATGATGGGCACCACGGCAAAGGGCGTGCCGCGGCTCACCGATTCGCGCACCAGGCGCAGGTAGCGCTGCTCGAAGATTCGCAGACGGAAGGACACCCCCGGATACAGGGGTTGCGAAAGGGGGAAAAGCGGCACATGCTGCCAGTCTGACTGCTGCAAAACCCTGCTCCTGCGGCCGATCACTCATTGTTTCCTTGACAGGATGATGATACGAATATGTGGACCTTTCAAGGCTTCCGGAACCGCCCCCAACGGCGACGATCCAAGGGGCACATGCGCACGGAACCGAATCGTGACGATCATCTCCCATAAAAAAAACGCTGCCCTGGCCTTTCTGTGCAGCGCCGTGCTGACATTCAGCATCGGGAGCCAGGCGGCGGAGACTGTCTACAAATACCGCAACGAGAAGGGAGCCATTACCTACAGCGACACCCCGCCGCGCCACGCCTCGGACTATGAACAAGTCACCCTGCCGGGCTACGCGCCGGGCGACCCGGAGCGCCACGAAGCAACGCTGGAACAGATCACGGCAACCTCCGATCGTCTTCAGGCCGATCGTCTGAAACGGGAAGAAGACCGGGAAAAACTCCTGCCCGCCGCTACCACGACTCATTATTCCGCACCTGCGCCGGAGCGCGAGGTCTACCTGATTCCCGGCTACCCCTATCACCACCACCGCCCCCATCCCCAGCGCCCACAGCCGCCCTATCGCATCGACACCCCGCGCGACACGCTCGACGCCAAGCTGCGCACACCTATTCCAATGCCCTCTTTTGGTAGCGGCGAGAGTCTGCGCGACAGATAGGATGGTGGCCCCTAAGCAGCCGCGCAACATGCATTAAGTTGGCAACATTGGGAGGCTTTGTTCCCGGCAGGGTCCTTTCGGGACACGCCGTGAACCCATCCATGGGGGCTCGACAGCGCCATCCATGGCGCTGACGGTCCCGAAAGGACCCTGCCGGGAACAAAGCCGGGGACAGAGCATTGTTTTAAGCACAACCCCACCGCAGACAACCCTTTGAACCCCTCCCCGGCCTGGTCCATAATTCCGCCCCTTCGCAACAAGCCGAGCAGGCCGTCAATGAATTCGATTTTCCAGCGCATCGCCGAAGAACTCTCCATCGATGAAAAACAGGTGTCCGCGACCGTGGAATTGCTGGACGGTGGCGCCACCGTGCCATTCATCGCCCGCTACCGCAAAGAAATCACCGGATCCCTGGATGACACCCAGTTGCGTGACCTGAGCGAGCGTCTGGTCTACCTGCGCGATCTGGAAGAACGCCGCGACACCATCCTCAAGAGCATCGATGAGCAGGGCAAGCTCAGCGCGGAGCTCAAGCGCGAAATACTCAACGCCGACACCAAGACCCGCCTCGAAGACCTCTACCTGCCCTACAAGCCCAAGCGCCGCACCAAGGGCCAGATCGCCATCGAAGCCGGCCTCGAACCTCTTGCCGATGCGCTGCTCGGTGATGCCAACCTGACGCCGGACGTCGAAGCACAGCGTTACCTCGATGCCGATGCCGGTTTCGCCGATGGCAAGGCGGTGCTGGATGGCGCCAAATACATCCTCATGGAGCGCTTCGCGGAACATGCCGACCTGCTCGCCAAAACCCGCAGCTATCTCACCGAAAACGCCCTGCTTTTCTCGACGGTAATCAGCGGCAAGGAAAAGGAAGGCGAGAAATACCGCGATTACTTCGAGCACACGGAGCCCGTCGCCAAGGTGCCGTCGCACCGGGCACTTGCCATGTTCCGCGGTCGCCGCGAAGGTTTTCTCGCCCTCAAGGTCGATGTCGCACTGGAAGAAGGCGCGCCCCATCCCTGTGAAAGCATGATCGCCGCGACCTTCGCCATCCGCGACGAGGGCCGCGCCGGCGACGCCTGGCTGCGCGAAGTGGTACGCTGGACATGGCGCATCAAACTGCAGCTGCACCTTGAAACCGAGCTGCTCTCCGATCTGCGCGAGCGCGCCGAGCAGGCCGCCATCGACGTGTTCGCCGCCAACCTGAAAGACCTGCTGCTCGCCGCGCCCGCGGGCGCCAGATCCACCATCGCCCTCGACCCGGGCATTCGCACCGGCGTCAAGGTCGCGGTCATCGACAGCACCGGTCGCGTCGTCGATCACGGCGCCATCTTTCCCCATGCGCCGCAACACAAGTGGGACGAATCCATCGCCAAACTGGCGCAGCTGGCCAAACAGCATGCCATCGAACTGATCGCCATCGGCAACGGCACCGCCTCACGCGAAACCGACAAGCTGGCGGGCGACCTCATCAAGCGCCACCCCGAGCTCAAGGTTCAGAAAGTGATGGTCAACGAGGCCGGCGCCTCCGTCTATTCCGCCTCCGCCGACGCCGCGCGGGAAATGCCCGACCTGGACGTGACCATTCGCGGCGCGGTGTCGATCGGTCGCCGCCTGCAGGATCCACTGGCGGAACTGGTGAAGATCGACCCCAAATCCATTGGCGTCGGCCAGTATCAGCACGACGTCAGCCAAACACAGCTGGCGAAAAGTCTCGACGTGGTCATCGAGGACTGTGTGAACAGTGTCGGCGTCGAGGTGAACACCGCCTCCGTACCGCTGCTGCGCCGCGTTTCGGGCCTCAGCCAGAGCGTCGCTGAAAACATCGTCGCGCTGCGCGACAGCCGCGGCCCGTTCAAGAGCCGCCGCGAACTGCTCGACGTACCGCGCCTGGGAGAAAAAACCTTTGAACAGGCCGCCGGCTTCCTGCGCATCCGCGACGGCGACAACCCGCTGGATGCGTCGGCGGTACACCCTGAATCCTATGCAATCGTGGAAAAAATCGCCGCCGACACCCAGCTCACGGTGGAAAAATTGCTGAGCGACAAGGCCGTCACCGGCAAGCTCAACCCGGCAAAATACACCGACGAGCGCTTCGGCCTGCCCACGGTGATCGACATCATCAAGGAGCTGGAAAAGCCCGGTCGCGACCCGCGCCCCGAGTTCAAGACCGCCACCTTCACAGAGGGCGTTGAAACCCTCAAGGATCTGACGCCAGGCATGGTGCTGGAAGGCACCGTCACCAATGTGGCGGCCTTCGGTGCGTTCGTGGATATCGGCGTTCATCAGGATGGCCTGGTACATATCTCGGCGCTGGCAGAAAAATTCGTCAAGGACCCGCGCGACGTGGTCAAGGCCGGCGACATCGTGCGGGTCAAGGTGATGGATGTGGACATCCCCCGCAACCGCATCGCCCTGAGCATGCGTCTCAGCGACGAGCCGGGCCAGGAAAACGCCAGGAAAACCGCACCCGCGCGCGACACTGGCCGGCGCGAGCAACGCACCTTCAGCGGCGACCGCAACCGCCAGCAAGCGCGCCCGGCCACCACCGGCACCATGGGGGCGCTGCTGCGGGAGGCGATGAAGGGAAAGAAGTGATTTTTTGGTCTGACGTCTGACGCTTTTGGGGTCGTCAATCGCAGAACCTATGGCGTGTATCTTGCCCTCAAAAATGGCTTCTGACTTCACCGACCCCACAAATCCTATTGCGTCAGACGTCAGACCCAGGAGCTACAACCATGCCCCCCTCCATCAAGCCCATGAACCCCAGCCGTGAATACTTTCTTGCCGAGGAAGGCTGCTACATTCTGGAGCTCTCCAACAGTGACGCGGATCCCGCCGTTTCCATCGCGCGGGCGCGGGTGGCGCCGGGGGTCACTACCCGCTGGCACCGGCTGCGCGACACGACGGAGCGCTATGTGATTCTGTCGGGGCGCGGGCGCGTCGAGCTCGAGGGGCTTGCGGCGCAGACGCTGGGGCCTGGGGATGTGGCCGTGATTCCTCCGCTGTGCGCGCAGCGCATCGCCAATGAAGGCGAGGACGATCTGATCTTTCTCGCCATCTGCTCGCCCCGCTTCCGGCCCGAGTGTTATGAGGATGTGCCTGGACAGGAGCTGTAAGCCATAAGCTCCAAGCACGCGCACTGGAAGAGCTGAGTTCTACCAGCGTCCAGCTTGGGGCTTACAGCTTACCTACAGCCTTCCCACCGCCAGCTCAGGGCTTGCTGGAAAAAGCGCGCATGGCATCGAGCAGCTGGCGGCAGGTGATCTGACCCACCAACTTGCCGTTCTTGACGATGGGACGGCGGCGGTGGCGGTTCTTCAGCATGTCGGCAGCAACCTCGACAATATCGTCTTCGAGATCCGAGGCTATGACGTCTTTCGTCATATAGTCCGCCACGGTGCCGACCCTGGTACGGTTTTCATAAGAGGCTGACAAGGTCGCCCTCAGGCAGTCCAGCTCCGACAGCACACCCACCAGGTTGCCCTCGTCATCCACCACACAAAGACCGGAAATACGGTGATCCAGAATCAACGCCACAGCATCGAACAGGTCCACGTCGGGAAGCACCGTAACGGGGGTTCCTATCATGTGGTCTTTCAGTTTTACGGAATTGAGCATAAGGACTCCTTCTTTATCAGCACTGGAACTACGGCCGCTCCTCATTGTGGCGAAGAGCTCATCACCCGGCAATTCCTTGACAACAGACGCCGCAAGCCGCCCAAGTAATTGAAGTTTATACGCAATCCCTGTGTGTTTTGAAACCCCTCCACATCAATAAAACACGCATCGAAAAACAGATCCTGATACGAGAAGTAAAGGCTACTCTCGGCTCATCGGCCAGCGGAGACTTCTCCTCGTCGAACATCGTTTCTGTCCGCTCAGCGAGCTGGCACCAGAGGCTTTCGCAGAGTTCACCCCCCCCCTCCCCGCAGCCAGGCGCCGGTTTCTTCAGCAGCCGGAGTTGGACCTGTAGGAGCCTGCCTACAGGCGACAATTCGATGCAAGGGTCGCTTGCAGGCAAGCGCCTACACGGGCAGGAGCGCCGTGAGAGCCGAATCTATTCGCCGCCCCAGCGCGGCAGCAGGCCTTGCTCGATACCCAACTGGTCGAGAATGCGTGCCACCATAAAATCCACCATGTCTTCCAGTGATTCCGGATTCTGATAGAAACCGGGACTGGCCGGCATTACCGTCACCCCCATGTTGGCGAGCTTCAACTGGTTTTCGAGATGGATGACGGACACCGGCGTCTCCCGTGGCACGACGATCAGCTGGCGGCGCTCCTTGATGGCAACATCGGCTGCGCGCTCGATCAGGTTGTTGCTGGCGCCGTGGGCGATGGCGGACACGCAGCCGCCGCTGGCCGGACAGATCACCATCGAGGTCGGTGCTGACGAGCCGGAGGCCACCGGGGCGAACCAGTCTTCCTTGGTAAACACCTGGATCTGGCCGGCATCCGCATCGAAGTAATCCGTCAGGAAATCCTCCAGGTGCTCGTCACCCGGCAGTTCCAGTTCGGTTTCCGTTTCCACCACGATGCGTGCCGCGCCGGAAATCATGAAATAAACCCGACACCCCGCCTGCACCAGGTATTCCAGCAATTTGAGGCCGTATTGGGCGCCGGACGCGCCGGTCATGGCCAGGGTGATGGTTTTCTCGTAGTTTTTCATGTCAACGCTTCTCCGCGCGCAACGCCGCAAGCAGTTTGTCGTGAAAGCCCATGAAACCGCCGTTGCTCATGATCACCACATGGGCGGGCTCCGCGCTGGCGCCAGCCGCGGCGACGGTTTCCGCCACCAGGTGGGAAAGATCGGCAATCACCCGCGAGCGGGCACCATCAGCGATGGCCTCTTCCAGCGACCAGGCAATGGTATCGGGCTGAAACCACAACACCTGGTCTGCAGCCTTGGTGGAGGCGGCCAGAGAGTCGCGATGAATCCCGAGTTTCATGGTGTTCGAACGCGGCTCGAGCACGGCGATGATCTTCTCGGCGCCCACTCGGTTGCGCAGCCCCTCCAGGGTGCTGGCAATGGCGGTGGGGTGATGTGCGAAATCGTCGTAGACGCGGATATTGCCGATATCGCCCAACACTTCCATGCGCCGCTTCACGCCGGCAAATTCGCACAGCGCCGCACAGGCCGTTTGCGGCCTCACCCCGGCATGGCGCGCGGCGGCGATGGCCGCCAGGGCGTTGTCGACGTTGTGCGCCCCGCTGAGCGGCCAGCGCACCTCGCCACAATCCTCGTCGCCAAGAAACACCTGGAAGACACTGCCGTCGGCTTCCACGACACGCGCCCGCCAGCCGTCCGGGCCGAGGGTTTCCGTGGCTGTCCAGCAACCCTTTTCCAGCACCGCCTGCAAATTCGCGTCCGCCTGTGGGTGAATGATCAACCCCTGGCTCGGCACGGTACGTATCAGATGATGGAACTGGGTCTGGATCGCGGCGAGATCGGGAAAGATGTCGGCGTGGTCGTATTCCAGGTTGTTGAGAATCACCGTGCGCGCATGGTAGTGGAGAAACTTGGAGCGCTTGTCGAAAAACGCCGTGTCGTATTCATCCGCCTCCACCACGAAAAACGGAGTATCACCAACCCGCGCCGACGTCGCGAAATTGCCCGGCACGCCGCCGATCAGGTAACCCGGCGCCATCCCCGCATACTCGAGAATCCACGCCAGCATGGACGCGGTCGTGGTCTTGCCGTGGGTGCCGGCCACCGCCAGCACCCATTTGTCGCGCAGAAAAAAATCTCCCAGCCACTGAGGGCCAGAGGTGTAGGCCAGGCCCTTGTCGAGCATGTATTCGACGCACGGATTGCCGCGGCTCATGGCATTGCCCACCACCACCAGATCGGGCGCGGGCTCGAGCTGTGCCGGATCGAAACCCTCGATCAATTCGATCCCCGCATTGGCCAGCTGCGTGCTCATGGGCGGATAGACATTGGCATCACAACCGGAAACGCGGTGCCCCGCAGCCTTGGCCAGCTGTGCGAGACTGCCCATGAAAGTGCCGCAAATGCCGAGAATATGAATGTGCATACAACATCAGTACCGGAACGTTTGGCGGATTATAGGAGATTGGGGTCAGAGTAAAAACTCGCATGGCGATTCCAACGATTCGCACGGTTTGACAGCGAGTTTTTACTCTGACCCCAATCTCCAACCGACGCATCATCCGTAACCTGTAGGAGCCTGCCTGCAGGCGACACAACCATCGGAGCGCACGGCATACGGTCGCCTGCGGGCAGGCTCCTACAAGCACCCCTAGCACCCGCCTCCCGTTTGTGCATTGGTAACAGTATTCGAGTATCATGCCCGCGACATTTCCAGGCCAAGATCCCTCCTCATGCCCATCAAAAACGCCTTTTACGCCCAGTCCGGTGGTGTCACCGCCGTCATCAACGCCAGCGCCTGCGGCGTCATCGAAACGGCGCGCCGCCACGGCGACAGGATCGGCACAGTCTATGCGGGCAAGAACGGTATTATCGGAGCACTGCGGGAAGAGCTGATCGACACGAGCCTGGAATCCGCCGAAGCCATCGCCGCCCTGCGCCACACCCCTGCGGGCGCATTCGGCTCGTGCCGCTACAAACTGAAAAGCCTGGAGCAGAACCGCGCCGAGTACGAGCGCCTGATCCAGGTGTTTCGCGCGCACAACATCGGCTATTTTTTCTACAACGGTGGCGGCGATTCCGCCGATACCTGCCTCAAGGTTTCACAGCTGTCGGAAACAATGGGCTACCCCATTCAGGCCATCCACGTACCCAAGACCGTGGACAACGACCTGCCGTTTACCGACAACTGCCCTGGGTTTGGTTCCGTTGCCAAATATGTGGCCGTGTCCACCATGGAGGCGAGCCTCGACGTAGCGTCCATGTGTGAAACCTCTACAAAGGTATTCATTCTCGAAGTGATGGGCCGCCACGCCGGATGGATCGCCGCTGCGGGCGGGCTTGCTGCGCAACGCGCCGGCGACCCGCCGCACATCATTCTGTTTCCCGAAGTGCCCTTCGAGCGCGAGCGGTTCCTGGCCAGGGTCAAGCAGACCGTGGAAGACAAGGGTTATTGCGTGATCGTCGCCTCCGAGGGCACGCAGTACGGGGACGGCACCTTCCTTGCCGACTCCGGCACCACCGACGCCTTTGGCCACAAGCAACTGGGCGGCGTTGCACCAACCCTGGCGGCGATGGTCAAGGAACAGCTGGGCTACAAGTATCACTGGGCTCTCGCCGATTATCTGCAGCGCTCTGCACGCCATATCGCGTCGGCAACCGATGTTGAGCAAGCCTATGCTGTCGGCCAGGCTGCCGTGGAATACGCGCTGGCGGGCAAGAACGCGGTCATGGTCACCATCGAACGCGCCGCCGGCAGCGACTACCGCTGGAGCCTCGGCGAAGCGCCGCTCGACCAGGTCGCAAACGTGGAAAAAATGATGCCCGCCGACTACATCAGCGAGGACGGCTACGGCATCAGCGAACGAGGCCGCGCCTATCTCGCGCCCCTGATCCAGGGCGAAGACTACCCCCCCTACCACAACGGCGTGCCGGCATACGCGCGGCTGAAATTGCAGCTATTGGAAAAAAAGCTGGCGCAGAGGTTTGATGTCTGATGCTGGACGTCTGACGTCTGACGCTTTGGATCGCGGGTGCGTTACATAGTTGGGAATTGCTGCTATTAACGTGCGTGAGGCGAAGAAAGCTATAAGCCATAACTCTGACCGCTGGTTCTCGCTGCATACCGTAGGGGCAATTCATGAATTGCCCCTACACGCGCAACCCCGGCTTACAACTCATATGCAATCACGCTCCAAAAGCGTCCAGCGTCAGACGTCCAGCTTCAAACATCAACCAAAAACGTTACCGGTCCGTCGTTGATCAGCGCCACCTGCATATCTGCACCGAAGCGTCCGGTGGCAGTTTCCGTCAACTGAGGTTCGATGTGAGCGACGAAGGCGCGATACAGCGCCTCGGCATCGCCGGGGTCGGCCGCCGGGGTGAAACTGGGGCGCAGACCTTTGCGGGTGTCTGCCACCAATGTGAACTGCGACACTACCAGTACACCGCCACCGATGCCCTTGACGCTTCTGTTCATGCGCCCTGCTTCATCGGGAAAAATCCGGTAGCTGATGACTTTTTCCGCGAGACGATGGCAGGCGGCCAGGTCGTCTCCCTTCTCGACGCCCAGCAATACCAGAATGCCGCGCCCGATACGACCGACAATCTCGCCCTCGACGGTGACCGATGCCTCGCTCACCCGCTGGATCAGGGCACGCATCAGGCGAAACGTAGCGCCATGGCGTCGGTGGCCCTGACAAGGGCATCGACGATTCCCGGTTCGGACGACGCATGTCCGGCGTCGCGGATGATGTCCAGCTGGGCACCGGGCCAGACATCGGCCAGTGCCAGCGCCTGCTCGACGGGGCACACGATGTCGTAGCGACCATGAACCATGACGCCGGGGATATCCTTGAGCTTGTCCGCATCCTCCAGAATCTGGTTGGCGCGAATGAAGCAACCGTTGATGAAATAGTGAGCCTCGATACGTGCCAGCGCCAGCGCGAAACGGGGGCTGGCGAAATGGTTGACCACCGCAGCGTTGGGATGCAGCGTCGCGCAGCGCCCTTCCCACAGCGACCAGGCCTTGGCGGCGCCCATGCGTTCGATCTCGTTGTCGCTGGTGAGCTGGCGATAGTAGGCCGATACCATGTCGTCGCGCTCATGGGGAGGAATCTGGGCCACGAAATCCTTCCAGTAATCCGGAAAAATGTAACCGGCGCCGGATTGGTAGAACCACTGGATGTCCCGCTCGCGACACAGAAAAATACCGCGCAGGACCAGCCCCAGCACACGCTCCGGGTGCGCCTGCGCATACAGCAGCGACAGGGTCGAACCCCAGGAGCCGCCGAACACCAGCCAGCGCTCGACAGCGAGATGGCTGCGCAGCAATTCAATATCGGCGAGCAGATGCTCCGTGGTGTTGGCATCGAGCGCACCGTGTGGCGTGGAGCGGCCACAACCGCGCTGATCGAAGAGAATGATGCGATATTTTTCCGGATCGAAAAAACAGCGGTCCGCTTCCCGGCAGCCACCGCCGGGGCCGCCGTGCACGAACAGCACGGGCAGGCCGTCGGGTTTGCCGCATTCCTCCACATACAACCTGTGGCCATCACCAACGTCCAGCATCAGGGTGGTGTTCGGGCGTATCTGCGGATAAAGCGTGCGCATGGTTGTTACCGTATCGTTCTCCGTACCCGCCAGCGACGGATCGATTGATCCACTGGCTCCCAGCCGCCTATAGTAGCGACAAAAACCGCCAGGAGACAGCGATGAAAGCCGGCACCCCCCCTCAGCCCCAGCCCGCCCGTTGCGGCTGGTGCCTGGGCAGCGAACTCTACATGGACTACCACGACAAGGAGTGGGGCCTGCCCTGCCGGGACGACGCCAAGCTTTTCGAGTTCATCGTGCTGGAAAGCGCCCAGGCCGGGCTGTCCTGGATCACCATCCTGCGAAAACGGGAAAACTATCGGCGCGCCTTCGACGGCTTCAATGCCGAAAAAATCGCGCGTTACAACAGCCGCAGTGTTGCACGCCTGATGAATGACGCCGGTATCGTCAGGAACCGCATGAAAATCGAAGCGACCATCGGCAACGCGCGCAGCTTTCTCGACATCCAGGCCCAATACGGCAGCTTCAGTGATTACTTCTGGACTTTCAGCGACGGGCAGCCCATCGTCAACCGCTGGCAGGATCTCAGCGAAGTGCCGGCAACGACACCCCTGTCGGACACTATCAGCAAGGATCTGAAAAAGCGCGGCTTCCGCTTCATGGGCTCGACGGTGTGCTATGCCCACATGCAGGCGATGGGCATGGTCAATGATCATGTGGTGGACTGCTTTCGGCATTTGGAAGTGGGTGGAGTGTCTGACGCTTGACGTCTGACGTCTGACGCCAAGACGGGAGCGTGCCACAATTTATTGCGGAGCTAACTACGCATCGGGAGCCGATCGAAGCCGGCCCATGGTGAAGCCACTCTTTTTAAAGCGTCAGACGTCAAGCGTCAGACGTCCGACCCAGAATCAAGCCATCGCCACCCGGTTCTTGCCGCGGCTTTTCGCACGCGCCAAGCCCGTCTTGAGCTGTCGCATCATGTCCTGTTGATTGGGAGCGCCTTCCACCGCCGCGACGCCGATACTGGCGGTGACGGGCACCGGCACGCCGAACATGGCCAGTTGGATATCTTCGATCCGGCGGCACAGGCGCTGCGCCACTTTTTCTGCCGACAGCAGCGATTGCCCCGGCAGCATGATGAGAAACTCGTCACCGCTCCAGCGCGTGATCACATCCTGACCGCGCAGTCCCTTGGTAAGCACATTGGCCACACGTACCAGCACACCGTCACCGAAATCCCTGCCGAACTGCTCGTTGATCTCGCGAAAATTGTCCAGGTTGCATATCAGAATCGCGAATTTGTGGCCGCTGCGGCGAAATTCGTCCCAGCGGTGGTCAAGTAGATCCTCCACCGCCTTGCGGTTGGGCAGATCCGTGAGCGGATCCCGGTACGCCAGTTCGCGGATCCGGCGCCTGGATTGCACTACCTGGGCGAATGCCATTTCGAAGTTGTACACCACGCCCAGCGAGAGACCGGCAAGACCCGCAAAACTGATGATGAACTTCAGTTCGGCCATGGTGGGAAAGGCCTGGGCCGGGTCGAGATACCAATCCGCGATGAATACCACGCCGGTGAACACCAGCATGGGGCCGAGAAAGGCTGCGCCGAGACGCCAGCGCAGCACGATGGGAAAGCCGGGCACCAGAACCAGCGCGCCGAGCAGCCCCATCTGTTCGATGTCGCCGCGCAGGATCAGATAGATATAGGGGGCGAGACCGCAGAAGCCGTAGTAGCGCCGCACCCAGGGGCGCAGGCCCGACAATATCTGCGCCAGAACACCGACAAGCACCAGCATGCCGACACAGGCCAGTACGGAGGCCGTCTGCATCTGGCCGAGGCTGAAATTGAACGCGGAGAAAATTGCCGTCAATCCGGCAAAAGACAACATGGCGTAAAAAACGAAGCGGCTTTCCCGCGCCTCTGCGTTCAGTTCGCCGTCGCTGGGCTCCACGACATGTGGGCGAGCGCCTTCGGCTTGGCTCGGATCCGTCACTGTAGCTCTCCATGAAATTGCGTGGCCCAGGCGCGCTGGCCCCGAACCCTACAAGTGCTGGCATGTAAGTTTGGACGGCGAAGTGTAACCCAACCTGGCCGCAGTGACATGGCAGGGCTCGCGGGATCGTCTGCCTCGACCCAGGCGTGGAGGCAGACACATCACTTCGGCACAGTGGCCGCACCCCCAGGCTGCGGCCTCACTTTGTTATTCCTTGAGCAAGCCCGCAGCCCGGCCTTTCGACTCAGGCACTGCCGGCAGTTTTCTGGCTGCGCTTTCTCTCGTTTTCGGTCAGAAGTTTTTTGCGCAGACGGATCGACTTGGGCGTCACCTCGACCAATTCATCGTCATCGATGAATTCCAGCGCTTGCTCCAGGGTGAACTTGATCGGCGGCACCAGGCCGATGACTTCATCCTTGCCCGAGGCGCGCATGTTGTCGAGCTTCTTGCCCTTGGTGGGGTTGATCACCAGGTCGTTGTCGCGGCTGTGGATACCCGCCAGCTGCCCTTCATAGATCTCCTGACCCGGCTCGAGAAACAGCTTGCCGCGGCTTTGCAGGGTTTCCAGCGAGTAGGTCAGGGCCTTGCCGGTGGCCATGGAGACCAACACGCCGTTGAGCCGGTGGTTGACCTCTCCGCCCTTGATCGGCCCGTAGTGGCTGAAGGTGGAGGTCAGAATGCCGGTGCCCGAGGTCATGGTCAGGAAGTTGTTGCGAAAGCCGATGAGACCGCGTGCGGGAATGGTGTATTCGAGGCGGATGCGGCCCTTGCCGTCCGGCGTCATGTTGGTGAGATCGCCCTTGCGCAGGCCCATCTGCTCCATCAGCGCACCCTGGTGCTGTTCCTCGATGTCGATGATGACGTTCTCGTAGGGTTCCTGCTGCTTGCCATCGATTTCCCGTATGACCACTTCGGGACGACCGACCGCGAGCTCGAAACCTTCGCGGCGCATGTTCTCGATGAGAACCGACAGGTGCAGTTCACCGCGCCCGGAGACCTTGAACTTCTCGGGGCTGTCACCCTGTTCGACGCGCAGCGCCACGTTGTAAAGCAACTCTCTTTCGAGGCGGTCCTTGATGTTGCGGCTGGTGACGAACTTGCCTTCCTTGCCGGCAAACGGCGAATCGTTGACCTGGAAGGTCATGGACACGGTGGGCTCGTCCACCGTCAGGGGCGGCAGTGCCTCGACCTTGTTGATATCGCACAGAGTATCGGAGATGAACAGTTCGTCCATGCCGCTGACGCAGACGATGTCGCCGGCTTCGGCCTGCTCCACTTCGACACGCTGCAGGCCGGAGTGGCCCATGATCTTGAGAATGCGGCCCTGGCGCTTGCTGCCATCGGCGCCGATGGCGACCACCGGCGTGTTCGTCTTGACCTTGCCGCGGGCGATGCGGCCGACACCGATCACGCCGAGGAAGCTGTTGTAATCCAGCTGCGAAATCTGCATCTGGAAGGGGCCGTCCAGATCCACGCTGGGCGGCGGCACGTAATCGACGATGGCCTGAAACAACGCATCCATGTTGTCATCGAGTTTCTCATGGTCGAGACCGGCGATACCGTTGAGGGCGCTGGCATAGACAATGGGGAAATCCAGCTGCTCATCGGTGGCGCCGAGGTTGTCGAACAGGTCGAACACCTGATCCACCACCCAGTCGGGGCGCGCGCCGGGGCGGTCGATCTTGTTCACCACCACGATCGGATTGAGGCCGGCCTGGAAGGCCTTCTGGGTCACGAAACGGGTCTGGGGCATGGGGCCGTCGATGGAATCGACCACCAGCAGCACACAGTCGACCATGCTCATCACCCGCTCGACTTCGCCACCAAAGTCGGCGTGGCCGGGGGTATCGACGATGTTGATGTCGTAGCCGTTCCACTTCAGGGCGGTGTTCTTGGCCAGGATGGTGATGCCGCGTTCCTTTTCCTGGTCGTTGCTGTCCATGACCCGCTCGTTCTCGAGTTCCTTGCGATCCAGGGTGCCGGACAGGCGCAGCAGCTTGTCCACGAGCGTGGTCTTGCCGTGGTCGACGTGCGCGATGATGGCCACATTGCGCAGCTTCCGTGTTTCGTCAGACATATTTCTTTGGGTCATGGGTAGGCTCATGAGAATCCGCACACCGCGGTGCGCGTGCATTTAAAGGCCCCTGATCGGGAGGAGAGAGGAAAAATGGTCGCGGATTATAGCAGACTTTTTTTTGCCCACGGAAACCCGCCGTTGCGAAGGCGCAATGGACGACGTGGGAGCATCGCCGTTCGAGAGGGAAGCTTCCTACTCGAACGCTCACAAACCCTCAATTGGCAGGCCGATAGACGCCGATATTGGCGATGCCTTTTTCCCGCAGCAGCTCCGCGTGCAGGCGGCTCATCACGCCGCGGTCGCAGTAGAGCAGGTACTCCTTGGCACCATCGAGGTCGGCGACCGCCTTGTCCAGTTCAAAAAAGGGAATTTCGATGATCTGCGCACTGCCGGCGCGCAGCGGACTGCGCTGAATCTCGTCCGGGTGACGAATATCGACGATGATCATACCGGGGCGCGGCAAACCGTGAATGGCCACGCCCGGCCCGGCTGTGCCCGGATCCATGACCAGCGCATCGATGTTTTCCTCGCGCCGCTCGGCGATGGCCTTGTCGAGCACCGCCATGTCGAACGCGGCCTCCTCGGCCAGCACCCGCTCGCGGCGCGCCCGCGTCGTGGGCCGCACCGAGATCACCCCGCAATATTCCGGCATGTTGGCGGCGAACTTTTCGGTGCCGATGGCGCGCGCCGTGGCAATGATGTCGCCCTTGTCCATCACCGCCAGAGGGCGCAGTGTCAGCATCTCGGTCGCCTCATCGATGACCCGCAGATTGACCAGCGTCTGGCTCGACACCTGGGCCACACTCTCGCCGGACACCAGCGCGTTGACGCTGAGCCCCCGCCCCACCTGCTCCGCGGCGCGAAACATCATGCGTTTGAGCACCACGCCCATGTGGGCATCGTCCACCTTGGTGAGAATTTCAGCCACCACGCCCTCGAACGGTACCGTGATGAAGCGTACACGGTGTGACGCGCCGTACTTCTGCCACAGGTAGTAGGCCACTTCCTTGACGCCGAGTTCGTGGGCGCGCCCGCCGAGATTGAAAAAACAGAAATGCGTCAGCAAGCCGCGCTTCATGGTCAGATAGCTGGCAACCGTCGAATCGAATCCCCCCGAGATCAGTGACAGCACGCCGTCCTGGGAACCGATCGGGAAACCGCCGAGACCGGAGCGCGCCTCCTCCACGAGGTGGAATTCTTCACCCTGCACTTCCAGTGTAACCGTCACCTCGGGATTGCGCAGATTCACCTTGCCGGTATCGCCACTGGCAAGCAGCGCCGCACCGATGAAGCGCTCGGCTTCCATCGAGCTGAACGCCTGCTCGCCGCGGCGCCGCACACGCACGCAGAATGTTTTGCCCTTCAGTTGCTGACTCCAGGCTGCCATGACCTTGGCAGCCATATCATCGAGACCCACCAGCGGGTACGTGCGCACGCGCGAGAATTTGGCTACGCCGGGCGTGTTGGCGAGCACGTCCTCCACCAGCGGACAAAGCGCTTCGCCATCCTCCGGCAACCAGACATCGATCTTCTCCCAGTCGCGGCTCACGACGATGTTTGGGTCCAGGCGACGCAGCAGCTTGCGCAGGTTTTCCCGCACCATGCGGGTCAGGCGCTTGCGCACCGGCTGGCTTTTGATGGTGATTTCTGGAAAGAGCCTGACGATGTAATGGTGTTGCATGGAAATCTGATGAAAGCAGTGGGCCTGCCATTATATACCGCGACGCCCCGATCTCGGATTCTGTCTCGCCGCGGTCGTCGACACCGATTGCATAAGCAGTGCTTGATTTCCCTCTACCTACCGGAGGGGCAATTCATGAATTGCCCCTACACATGCTGGAAAAAGCGGGATTCGGCATATTGAAGATAATAGACCTACAAGCCCGGAGCCCAAATTTTTGGCCCATGTGTCTTACCCAGACCAGCGCACGCTGACCACCCTGCTCCCACCAACTATCTATACGAAACCACTGCCATCAGGCACAATAAGCCGCCACCGAACGGGCGGCACCAAAACGGATCACCCGCAAGGGGTCATGCACCAATATCGTGCACACCTTCCCCGCCTCGGTCGCCCGAGTGACCCATTTATGGCGCATTTTCCCCACTCAGCGATGGCATATTATTTGCCTTGCTCATTGGGAACCTCTTATCTCCCGATGGCAGATAAGGTAAGGCCAACCTCACAACCGGATCCTTTTTGGAGAAATTCAATGTCCGAAAAAACCCTGAGCCTCATCAAAGAAAGCGAAGCCCGCTGGGTGGATTTGCGCTTCACCGATACCAAAGGCAAAGAGCAACACGTTACCGTTCCCGCCAAGTATGTGGACGAAGACTTCTTCGAAACCGGACACATGTTCGACGGCTCATCCATCGCGGGCTGGAAAGGCATCAACGAATCGGACATGGTGTTGATGCCCGATGACGCCACCGCGGTAATGGATCCCTTTTCGGACGCCCCCACCGTCATTCTGCGCTGCGATATTCTCGAGCCCAACACCATGGTCGGCTACGAGCGCGATCCGCGCTCCGTCGCCAAGCGCGCCGAAGAGTACCTGAAATCCACCGGCCTCGGCGACACCGCGTTCTTCGGTCCCGAGCCCGAATTTTTCGTGTTCGATGACATCAAGTGGGGCGCCGACATGAGCGGCAGCTTCGTCAAGATTTCGTCCGAAGAGGCCGCCTGGTCATCGGGACAGGATTTTGCCGACGGCAACCTGGGTCACCGCCCCCGCGTCAAGGGCGGCTACTTCCCCGTGCCACCCATCGACTCCCTGCACGACCTGCGCGCCGCCATGTGTGACGCCATGACCGAAATGGGCCTCGATGTGGAAGTGCATCACCATGAAGTGGCCACCGCCGGTCAATGTGAAATCGGCGTCAAGTTCAACACCCTGGTGAAGAAGGCCGACGAAGTGCAGATCCTCAAGTACTGTGTGCACAACGTCGCCCACGCCTACGGCAAAACCGCCACCTTCATGCCCAAGCCGATCGTCGGCGACAACGGTTCCGGCATGCACGTCCACCAGTCCTACTGGAAAGACGGCGTCAACCAGTTTGCGGGCGACGGCTACGCCGGCCTGTCCGAGACCGCCCTCTACTACATCGGCGGCATCATCAAGCACGCCAAGGCCCTGAACGCGTTCACCAACCCGGGCACCAACTCCTACAAGCGCCTGATCCCCGGCTTCGAGGCGCCGGTGATGCTGGCTTATTCCGCCCGCAACCGCTCGGCCTCCATCCGCATTCCCTATGTCGCGTCTCCCAAGGGCAAGCGCATCGAAGCGCGTTTCCCCGACCCCATCGGCAACCCCTACCTGTCGTTCGCGGCGCTGCTGATGGCGGGACTCGACGGCGTACAGAACAAGATCCATCCCGGCGATGCCGCCGACAAGGATCTCTACGATCTGCCCGCGGAAGAAGCCAAGGCCATCCCGCAAGTTGCCGGCAGCCTGCGCGAAGCCCTCGCGAATCTCGACCAGGATCGCGAATTCCTGACCCGCGGCAACGTGTTCACCGACGACATGATCGACGCCTACATCGAGCTGAAGATGCAGGAAGTCTACCGCGTGGAACACACCACCCACCCGGTGGAGTTCGACCTCTACTACAGCGTCTGATCTCCATCTGCCGACGCACAGGGCCCGCCGCCACGGCGGGCCTTTTGTTTGCAGCGACTTGTTTCCAGGCTTCTTATTTTGCGAGCAACGCGCTAAGCTCGCCTCAGAGCCCGGTGACGCCAGCCATGAAAACCTCCGTCATACGCACAATCGCCATCGCCCTGCTTCTGGCAATGCCCTGTGGCGCCGGCGAAATCTACAAGATAGTCGATCCCAGGACCGGCAAGGTCACCTACACGGACACCCCGCCCACCGCGGGCCAGGGCGACGCCATCAGTCTCGACCTGCCGCCCGTCAATACCCAGCAGCATACCCCCGCCCCGCAGCCGCCATCCGCCAGTGAACGGGAAGCGGAAGAGATCGTCTATCGCAATGTGGAAATCGTGCAGCCCGCCGACGACAGCACCATTCCGCCCGGGCAGTTGAACGTCGTCGTCCAGGTCAGCACGACACCCACCCTCCAGGCGGGTCATCGCGTGCGCTTCCTGCTGAACGAGCAGGCGGTGGGTGCACCCATATCGGGCACCAGCCTGGTCATCGATGAACTCAACCGGGGATCGCACCAGCTCCGGGCACAGATACTCGACCGGGATGGCCATCTGCTCCGCGAGAGCGCCGCCGTCACCATTCACGTGAAACGGGGTTCGGTGCGTTTCAATCCCTGAGCGAAGCACCAAGATGGTGCAATACCCGCGCCCATTCTCTACACTCCAGCCTATATCACGCACCATACGCCCCGCGTGGGTGACATGCTCCACTGGCCTGATATTTGCTTCAACCAGCGTGAACGTCGCACACACAGGCAAGAGCACCCGCTCATGAACGCTGCACCGCCAACGCAAGTATGGAAAAGGTCATTTTGGATACCGAGACGCTAGTCAGCCCGCCACTGGGTCTGCATTTGCTCGAGAACCTGAGCACGTCCGTGCTCCTGCTCGACAGCAATCTGACTGTCACCTACCTCAACGCCTCGGCCGAAAACCTGCTGACCGTGAGCGCCAACCGCATCTGCGGCTCGTCGGCGGAAGCGTTTTTTGCCGGCTCCGACATGCATCTGGGCGCCCTGCGCAAGGCCATGAGCAGTGGCCGTCCGTTCACCGAGCGCAAGGTGACCATCTTTCTCCCCGACCACAACCAGATCGTCGTCGATTACACGGTGACACCCATACAGCTGGGCGGTGAAAAAATGTTGATCCTCGAGCTGCAGGGCATGGACCGCATCATGCGCATCAACAAGGAAGAAGCCATGCTGTCGGCTCACAAGACCTCGAAGAACCTGATTCGCAATCTCGCCCACGAAATCAAGAATCCCCTGGGCGGCATCCGCGGAGCCGCCCAGTTGCTGGCGTCGGAGCTGGAGGGCAACGACCCGGAGCTGCGCGAATACACCGACATCATCACCTCCGAAGTGGAGCGCCTGAGCAAGCTCGTGGACCGCATGCTGGGCCCCAACAAGCCCGGCCGCATGGTGCCCGTCAACATTCATGTCGTCACCGAAAAGGTCGCCGCGCTGGTCAAGGCGGAAACCCAGGGAGAATTGCACGTCATCCGCGATTACGACCCCAGCATCCCGGAAATCCTCGGCGACCGCGAGCAGCTGATTCAGGCCGTGCTCAACGTGGTGCGCAATGCCATGCAATCGCTCAACGGCGCCGGCATGCTCGGCAAGGGCGGCGCGATTCGCCTGCGCACCCGCATCCAGCGCCACGTCACCATCGGCAAGAACTATCACCGCGTGGTGTGCCGCCTCGACGTGATCGACAACGGCCCCGGCATTTCACCCGACATCGCGGAGCGGATTTTCTACCCGATGATCAGCGGCCGCGCCGAGGGCACCGGCCTGGGCCTGTCCATCGCCCAGTCCGCCATCAATCTCCATCACGGCTTGATCGAATGCGACAGCCGCCGCGGCCACACCCAGTTCTCCATCTACCTTCCCATCGAACCCGACAGCGAATGATGTTGCCATGACAGATACCGCCACCATCTGGATCGTCGACGACGATCGCTCAATCCGCTGGGTAATGGAAAAAGCCCTGTCGAAACAGGAGTACGAGGTACGCAGCTTCGAAGACGCCGGAGCGCTGCTCGACAACCTCGGCGCCGACCAGCCGGAGGTAATCATCAGCGACATCCGCATGCCGGGACTCAACGGTCTGGAATTGCTGAGAACCATCCACGGCGAGTGCCCGCACATCCCGGTGATCATCACCACCGCCCATTCCGACCTCGACAGTGCGGTATCCGCCTACCAGGGCGGCGCCTTCGAGTATCTGCCCAAGCCCTTCGATATCGATGAGCTGATTTCCGTCACCCGGCGCGCCGTCACTTTCTCTCGCGAGCAGAAAAACCCGCCGGAAGTGCACGACGCCCTGGTCAGGGCCGACATCATCGGCGAGGCGCCCGCCATGCAGGAAGTCTTCCGCGCCATCGGGCGGCTGTCCAAATCCAATATCACCGTGTTGATCAACGGTGAGTCCGGCACCGGCAAGGAGCTGGTGGCACGCGCCCTGCACCGCCATAGCCCGCGCGCGCAGCACCCCTTCATTGCGCTCAACATGGCGGCGATTCCCCGCGATCTGATCGAGTCGGAACTGTTCGGGCATGAAAAGGGCGCCTTCACCGGTGCCGCACAGCGCCGTCCGGGGCGCTTCGAACAGGCCGATGGCGGCACCCTGTTTCTCGACGAAATCGGCGACATGCCCGCCGAAGCCCAAACCCGCCTGTTGCGGGTACTGGCGGACGGCGAGTTCTACCGGGTCGGTGGCCATACCCCCGTCAAGGTCAACGTGCGCATCATCGCCGCCACCCACCAGAATCTCGAAAGCCTGGTGGCGGAACACCGCTTCCGGGAAGACCTGTTTCACCGCCTCAACGTGATTCGCGTGCACCTGCCACGACTGCGCGACCGCAAGGAGGACATCCCCAAGCTGGTGCAGTTCTTTCTCAAGCAATCCGCCAAGGATCTCGACGTGGAAGCCAAGGTGGCGTCGCCGGAAGTGGAAGCCTATCTCTGCAACCTGCCGTGGCCCGGCAATGTGCGGCAACTGGAAAACACCTGCCGCTGGCTCACGGTAATGGCGTCGGGCCGCGAGATATTGCTGTCGGACCTGCCGCCGGAGCTGGCGGATACGCCGCAGGAAAGCAGCCCGCCACCTCCACCGACGCCGGTTTCCGGCCACGCCAGTTGGCAAACCGATCTGCACGACTGGGTGAAAATGGAGCTGGCCAGCGGCAAGGAAAGAATCCTCGACGTGGCACTGCCGGCCTTCGAGCGGATCATGATCGAGGAAGCACTGAGCTACACGGGCGGACGCAAGAAGGAAGCCGCCGAGCTGCTGGGCTGGGGGCGAAACACCCTGACAAGGAAGTTGAAGGAACTGGATATCGCCGGCGCTGACAATGGCGATGAGTGAGAGTCAATTGTAGGGGCAATTCATGAATTGCCCCTACCAGGGCACATCAGTTGACCGTTTCCGGAGCCGATTGCTGGGCCTGAGCCTGTGCCAGCGCCTGCTGGAACAGTGCCTCAAAATTGATGGGCGGCAGCATCAACGCCGGGAAGGTACCCTTGTTGACGACGCTGTCGACGGTTTCGCGCAGATAGGGAAAGATGATCTGCGGGCAGTGGGTATTGAGCACGCTGGTCAACTGCTGGCCTTCGAAACCGCGCAACAGGAAAATACCCGCCTGCTGGACTTCGACAAGGTACATGACCTCGTCGCCTTCCTTGACCGTCACGGTGATGTGCAATACGACATCGTAATGATCATCTTCCAGCCGCTTGATCTGGGTGCGCAGATCCTGGTTGACCTGCGGCTTCCACTGGCGCTTGAACGCCTCGGGGCCCTGTGGCGCCTCGAATGAGAGATCCTTGAGATAGATGCGCTGCAAGGCAAACTCGGGCTTGGCATTGGCGCCGGCGTCCGCGCCGGTCTGGGTGTTCTGTTCTGTCATTGTCGGTTCCTGGCATTTCGTTTATGAGATCTCTCACCGGCCCATCCTCGGGCCGGCATGAAGACTAACATGATGGCTCAAACCGTAAATTCAAGCCCTGCTATTTCTTTTTTACCAGAGGCAGGCTCTGATTTGTCCACTCGGCGACACCGCCCTGGAGACGGCGAACATTATAGCCGCCCCTGGCCAGCGCCTTGCCCGTGGCGCCCGCCTGGTGGCCGAGCTTGTCGGCAAGGATGATGACCTTGTCCCGGTATTTTTCAAGCTCTGAGATCCGCGCCTCGAATTTGCCGAGGGGAATGTTGACGGCACCGGCGATATGGCCTTCACCAAAATCCTTGGCCTCGCGCAAATCCACCAGAACCGCCTGCTCGGCATTGATGAGCTGGGTGGTTTCGCGGGCACTGATCGGCTTGCCGCCCTTGATGCGTTCGAGAAAGGCAAACGCATAGATCAGCATCAGAAGCAGGCTCGTCAGGAGCCACTGTTCACTGATGAAAACAAAAAAATCCACGATGTCTTACCTCATGTCGGTATGGCGGACGGCGTGCGCGATGTCAGATGTGCTGAACCTGATCGATTTCGTACTCCACCTCGCCGCCCGGGGTCACCACTCGCACGACGTCGCCCACTTCCTTGCCGATCAGGGCGCGGGCAATGGGCGACTGGTAGGAAATCTTGCCCTGTTTGATGTCCGCCTCGTCATCGCCGACGATCTTGTACTGCTGCCCTTCGTCGCTATCCACATTGATGATATCCACGGTGCAGCCGAAGATTACCTTGTCGGCCTCGGGAATGCGGGTGATGTCGATGATCTGCGCGTTGCCGAGTTTGCCCTCGATTTCCTGGATGCGGCCCTCGATAAAGCCCTGCTCCTCGCGCGCCGCATGATACTCGGCGTTCTCTTTCAGGTCACCGTGAGCGCGCGCCTCGGCGATCGCCTGGACGACGCGGGGACGCTCGACCTTCTTGAGTTTGTCGAGTTCCACCTGCAGGGCCTGTGCGCCCTCACTGGTCATTGGTACTTTGTTCATTTCTCCATCATCCCGTGTAGATC
>CAYXXZ010000008.1:0-57770 GCA_964469165.1 uncultured Porticoccaceae bacterium | reverse complement strand
TGCTTTCAAGCCCCGCGTGATTTGCACGAAGGGCTTGACATCGGACATTTTTTGTTGTTGAGTTTTACGGCTTTCGCTGATTCGTCCGAAAACTCTGTTGCCGAGATCCCTGCGGAAGAAATCATGGCTCTGGAGGCCAGCACTTACAAACTCGGTGCGGGTGATGTGATTTCAATTCGCGTCTATGGTGCCGGCGACCTGAGTTTTGAAAGTTTGCGCCTGACCGATGCCGGCACTTTTTCCTTTCCTTTCCTGGGTGAGGTTCGGGCTGCCGGGAAAACCACGACCGCGCTCGCGGTTGCGCTGACCGATGCTCTCAAGGGAGGCTACTTCGTCTCGCCACAAGTGTCCGTTACCTTGATTGAATATCGTCCCTTCTTTGTCAAAGGCGAAGTCAAAAAACCCGGCAGTTATCCCTACCAGCCAGGCCTGACCTTGCGCAAGGCCATTACTCTGGCCGGAGGCTTGACTCCTCTGGCCTCATCTCGGCGAATTACGGTAATCCACGAAGGGGATCCTGACCAAAAGCCAGAAAAGGCTTCAATGGATGCGGCGATCAAACCTGGTGACATCATCGATATTGGACAGGGACTGTTTTGATGCAGCTCAAAAATCTCAAGCAGGAATTCCTCGCTCTGGATCAACGTGAGGACGACGACGAAATCGATCTCCTGCAATTGGTGCTGCCCATTTGGCACCGCAAATGGGGCATTTTATCTCTGGTTGTCGTGGTGATGATGTTGGCGGCCCTGGTGGCCATGAACATGACGCCAATCTACCGCGCCACTACCTCGTTGATGATCGATCCAGGTGCGAGTCGCACCTCGGATCTGGAATTGTTGAGTGGTCTTCCCGGTGCCGGCACGGAGTATCTGCGTACTCAGTTCGAGCTTCTCAAGGAGCGGGAGCTGGCAGAGCGCGTGGTGAAAAATCTCAATCTCACTGAACATCCCGAGTTCGATCCGCGCCAGCGGGAGCCCTCGAAATTCGATCTGCGCAACTTGGTAGCCATGGCTCTGCCAGGAGATGTCGATCCTCCCGCGCCGTCGGAAGAGGCGATTTTCGATGGTGTGGTAGGTGCGTTGATGGCGCGTACCGAAATCACGCCTGTCACCAATACGTCGCTTGTGAAGATCAATATGGAGATGGCGGATTCCAAGCTTGCCGCCGACGCCGCCAACGAATTGGCCAATGCTTATATCACCAGCCAACTGGAAGCGCGCCTGGCCACAAGCATGACCGTAACCACCTGGATGAACAGCCAGTTGGATGAGCAGCGGGAAAAACTGCAGGTGTCGGAGCAGAATCTTCAGGCGTTTCGCGAGCGGGAAAACCTGGTGGATATCCAGGGTGTGGTGACGATATCCGCTGATGAGTTGTCGGAAATGAGTACCCGTCTGGTGGACGCGCGACGAACGCGCGCCGAGGCGGAAAGTCTGTATCGTCAGGTGGCGGCCCTCAGGAACAGTGGCTGGCAGAAGCAGGCGGAAGTGCCCGCGGTGCTGAGTAACCCCATGGTTCAGCAGTTCCGCACCAAGCAGGCGCAGGCGCAGGCCAAGGTGGACGAACTCTCGGAAGTTTACGGGCCATTGCATCCCGAAATGATGGCGGCGCAAACCGAGCTGCGTTCGGCGAGTGTCGACCTTCAAACCCAGGTAGAACAGGTGGTGGCCAGCATCGAGCAACAATACCAGCTGAGTGTTGCCAACGAACGCAGCCTGCAGGGTTCTTTCGATGAAAATCGCGATGTCATTCAGCAGATCTCCGGCAAGGAGTTCGAGCTGCGCAAGCTGGAGCGGGAAGTAGAGACCAACCAGCAGCTTTACGACACCTTCATGACGCGGCTCAACGAAATTTCTTCCACACAGGATTTCGAGGCCATCAACGCTCGCGTGATCGGCAAGGCCATCGAACCCAAGGCCCCGGTCAAGCCGCGCAAAGCATTGATTGTCGTCATTGCTGGTTTGCTGGCATTTATCAGCGCGGCGGGTATGACATTGTTGCTGAACAGGCTCAGCAACAGTTTCAGAAGCATTCGCGACATTGAGACTGGCCTCAATCAACCCATGTTGGGTATGGTGCCGTTGGTCAAGAAGGGTACAAAAAATGTGGCGCGGCTGTATGACGGAGAGGACAAGTCGTTTTCGGAAACCATTCGTACCCTGCGGACCTCGATTGTGCTGTCTGCGCTGGAACATCCGCGCAAGGTATTGTTGTTGACATCGTCGGTTCCCGGTGAGGGAAAATCGACTGTTGCCAGTAATTTGGCTGCCTCCTTGGTGCAGTTTGGCAAGATATTGCTGATCGATGCGGATTTGCGTCGCCCGACGCTGCACAAAAGTTTCTCCCTGCCGGTGGGAACGGCTGGCTTGGCCAATTATCTCGCCGGTACGGCTACGCTGGATGAGTGCATCCATAGTAGCGATGAAATGGATTTGCTGCCGGCTGGCGCGGTGCCGCCCAACCCGCAAGAGTTGCTGATGTCGCCGCGGCTGGCAAAACTGTTGGACGAGCTGCGTGAGCGCTACGATTATGTGGTGGTGGATTCGCCTCCCAGCATGGCGGTGAGTGACCCGATCATTCTCTCGGCGCTGGTGGATTCCGTTATCTATGTGGTCAAGTCAAATGCTACCTCCGTTCCGGTGGCGCAGCGTGGTATTGGTCAACTGCTGCAGAAAAATGCGGCGATTCTCGGCGTTGTGCTCAACCAGGTGGATGTGAAAAAAGCGCAGCGCTACGGCGAAAGCTACGAAGGCTATTACGATTATTATGGATATAGCTAAGGGTGCTGGACGGGCGCCTGCAAATAATGGTTGACGACGTTGGCGACCTGTAACTTCTGAATGACTTTCGTTCGCCTGCCAAATTTTGTGCTGTTTGCCGCAGGCTTGCTGTGTTGTTCTGTCGGCATGCGTTTTTTGGTGGCCGATATTGCAGCCTGGCAGGCATCACAGTTTATTGACGATTGGACGGAGAGACAGGCCGTAGCGTCGGAGCAGGCCTGGTCCGTGGCCGAGGCGGCTGCCAAAAGGGCGATCGCGGTTGCGCCGGTGGCAATGGCAGTGCATTACGAGCGCTTGGGGCGCATCCATGAGTGGCGCCACATTCATCTGCCATTTGGCAATGAGGCTGCGGTAGATTCCCGGCTTGCGGCGCGTGATGCTTATCGTCAGGCTCTCGAATTACGACCTCTGTGGCCCTATACCTGGGCACGTCTTGCTTATACCAAGCTGCGATTACTTCAGATCGACGATGAGTTCGAGCATGCGCTGCGCCAAGCTGTGGAGCTTGGTCCGTGGCGGATCGCTGTGAACAAGGCAGTGGTAGAGATTGGGCTCATCGCCTGGTTGGAACTGGACTCTGCGCAGCGCATCTTGGTATTGGATGCCGCGGAAAGGACGTTGAAGCAAAATCGCCGGGTTGGCAGGGAAGTGCTGGCTTTGGCGAAGACGCTCCACCGCCTGGATGATATTTGCGGCGCATTGGATATCGAGCTCGCCGAAGCATGGAAGGAATGTGCCCTGTAGGAGCTTGCCCGCAAGCGACCCACCACCCAGGCATCACGGAGTTATTGATATTGTTCCGTAGTTGACGCTTGCTCGATCTTCAATGCCCGCCTGGTGAGTGCGGAGTAAGCCAAGTACAGCGCAAAAAAAGCAGCAAACTGTATGACTTCCGGCACGCCGCTCTTATTCAGCAGTATTCCCAGCAGTGCGAGGAGTACACTCAGGGCAAGAATAACGAGCAAGGCCGCTCTTGCTCCAAACCCGCTATCCAACAGGATATGGTGAATATGGCTGCGATCAGGCTCAAAAGGTGAGACCCCGCGGCGACGGCGGTTGAGGGTGGTGGCCACCATGTCAAACAAAGGCAGACCCACCAGATACAGGGCGGTGACGGGCGCTATGCTGTTGAGATTGTTGCGGCTGTCGCCAGTGGTGATCGATATTACGAACCACACAATGGTCAGTCCAATCAGTTTACTACCGGCATCGCCAAGAAAAATCTTGGGCATGAAGCGCAGTAATTGCAGATTGCACAGCAGGAATGCAATCAGGCCACCCAGAATAATGGGCGCCAGAAGATTGACGAGAGGAGATACGTTGGTAAAAACCAGTATGGCAGTGATGGTGACAAGGGCCAGACTGCCGGATAGACCATCGATGCCATCGATCATATTGAAGGCATTGATGATGCCGAAAACGGCCACAAGAGTGAAAGGATAGGCGACCCAGAACGGCATGTGGAGCTCGCCTACACTCAGCAGGTTGCCTAAATTACCTACCCACTGATCAGCGCCGAATACCATGATGCTTGCGGCAATGGCTTCAATCAGCATGCGCAGTTTGACGTTCAAATGATAACGATCATCGACCGCGCCAACGGCTACCAGAAGGCCTGCAGCAGCGAGATAGCTAATGATCTCTGCGTTCAGGTTGTAGTCGGGTTGCAAAAAAAGAACGGCAAGAATGGTTAGAAAAATGGCAATACCGCCGATCAGCGGGATATGGCCATTATGATGCTTACGTTCATTTGGCTTATCTTCGAGCCCGGCACGAACGGCAACCGGGGCAAGGAGTGCGATCAGAAGAAGACAGGTGCCGAGAGAGATAAAAATATCGTAAATTCCAAACTCCATAATGCACTACTCCCTCTGATAAAAAATTTACGATATCTACTCAGGAGGGAATTTTAGTCCCTTTGCGCAATTTTGGTAACTTATACAAGTATTTTTCTGGGAAAAACCTTAGTTTTTTTCGGCAGATCCAAAAATTCTGCAAATTTAAACTTATGGGGCTGAAGATTGCTCTAAACGATAAATTTAGGGTCAAAAATGCTCTCCATTTCCAGGTTTGTTGCAGGATTTGTGCTTTTTCCTGTAAAGTGTGGCGAGCTTTGCATTGGCGGCGGTGTTGGCGAGCTCGCATCGGTGCATTAGGGTAACACCACGCTTGGTGCTGGTCCGTGCGTAGGGGCGATTCATGAATCGCCCCTACGAAAAATTGTCGAGGCATCCGTGAGCCCCTTGGCCGCCATTTCCTCTCGGCAAAGCGCCTGTTGTCGGCGCCAGGCCCATCCGTTGTGTCCCTTTGAACCTGCGGGCTGGCCGCAAGCGCTTGTCGACGCTCACTCGTCGACAGTTTTATGGAGTCGTTCGATTTCAACGAAGCCGTCGACCGGGTTACCATCGATCTGTACCAGGCTCATTTCCGGGATATCACCTCGGTCGCGGCCCCCGACAAGGTAGTGATCAAGTTCCGCCGCGGCGGTACCGATGTGAGTATCATTGGTATGAATGCGGCAACTCGTACCGTCGTCGACAGATTTGGCGTTCACGACAAGCCGGAAGAGCTCGAAAAGCTGATGGCTGGCCCATGACGCAGGAAATATAACCATGACAAAACACCAGATTACCGCTTGCATCGATGGCTCGGCAATTTCGGGCGCGGTGTGTGATACCGCCACCTGGGCAAGCAAAACACTCGCCGCACCGCTGACGTTTTTGCATGTGCTGGAAGAATCCCATTCCGTGGCCAGAGAAGATCTGTCGGGAGCTCTCGGCCTGGCCAGTCGGGAATATTTGCTCGACGAGCTCATGCTGCTGGATGAAAGGCGCAACAAACTGGCGCTCGAACATGGCGCACGCCTTCTCGAAAGCGCCCGGAGAAGAGCGCAAGCTGCCGGCGCCAGTATCGTGGATAGCGAGCAGCGCCACGGCGGTTTGCTGGAGGCGGTGTCGGCCTACGAAGATAAAACGCGCCTGTTTGTGATCGGTCGCCAGGGCGAGGGACACGCGCTGCAGACGCCGGCCATCGGCTCGCATGTCGAAAATATGGTGCGTGCGCTGCACACGCCGATACTGATGGCCACCGGAAAATTCTCGGTGCCGGGTAGCTACATGCTGGCCTATGATGGCAGCAAAACCGCGGATGATGCGCTCGAGCGGATAGCCAATAGTCCGCTGTTGGCGGGTATTCCAGGGTATCTGGTGATGGTTGGCAACGAAAATACCGAAAACCGCCAGCGTCTCGAACAAAGACAAGCATTTTTGTCCGATAAAGGGCACCAGGTGGAGCCTCATTTGCTGCAGGGCAATGTCATCGATTGCCTGATGGATTTTCGCGAGCGCTTCCAGATCGAGCTGATCGTGATGGGCGCCTATGGGCACTCGCGGATTCGCGAGTTCATCGTGGGAAGCAATACCACCAAAATGCTTGCCATGAGCAGCGTGCCGGTTTTGATTTTGCGATAGGCTGCATCGCGGTGGGCGCAGCGTGGCGACGAGACTGTGGCCGCAATCGCCCTGCAATCATCCACTGCTACGGAGTAGGAGAAATCCATGTCGCGAGACATCCTCGTTCTTGGCGCAGGCATGGTCGGAGTGTCCGTCGCCTGGCATCTGGTGCGGCGCGGTCACCTTGTGACGTTGGTGGATCGCCGCGGCCCCGGTTGTGAAACGTCTTTCGGCAATGCCGGAATCATTCAGCGCGAAGCGGTGCGGCCCAATGCCTTTCCGCACGACATCGGCACGCTGTTGCGTGTGCTGCCCAATCGCGAAGTGGACATTCGCTATCGGCCCGCAGACATGGTGCGCGCTGTGCGCCCCCTGTTTCAGTATTGGCGCAACTCTGCCGGGGAGCGCTACGAGCGCATCGTGGAGGAGTGGGCATCGCTGATCATGCGTTCTCTGGACGCCCATGCGCCGATGATCGCGGCTGCAGGTGCCGAGGAACTGATCCGCAAAGGGGGTTGGCTGGAGTTGTACCGAACGCAGCAAGCGTTGGCTGAACGCCTTGCCCGCGCCCGCGAGGATCGCGAGCGCTTCGGCGTGGAATTTGAAGCACTCGATGCCGATGCGTTGTACAGCAAAGAGCCACATCTGGCGGCGGGGCTGGTGGGGGCCGTTCATTGGACGCAACCCTGGATGGTGACCGATCCCGGCGCCCTGGTGCAGGCCTATGCTACAAGTTTCGAGGCGCGGGGCGGACAACTGATCGAGGCCAATGTGGAAAAGATCGCGCCACAGCAGGCTCGCTGGCGCGTGACGACGAGTACCGGCACCTTGATGGCGGATCAGGTGGTCGTTGCCCTGGGACCCTGGTCAGCCGATTTTCTGTCTGCGCTGGGTATCGACGTGCCGCTGTTCGTCAAGCGTGGTTATCACATGCATTATTCGGCGCAGGCTGGCGCCAGTCTCAACCACTGGGTGATGGATGCCGAGCGAGGTTTTCTGCTCGAGCCGATGCGCGCCGGAATTCGCCTGACGACGGGCGCGGAACTGGCCGACCTGGATTCGCCCCCGCAATACAGGCAACTTGCCGCCGCCGAACGCGCGGCGCGGGAACTCTTTCCCCTCGGCGAGCGCCGCGATGCGCAACCCTGGAAGGGCGCGCGCCCCTGCCTGCCGGACATGAAGCCGGTGATCGGACCGGCGCCGGGCAGACAGGGTCTGTGGCTTGCGTTTGGGCACGGTCACCAGGGCTTCACCTTGGGCCCAGCGAGCGGCGAACTGCTGGCGCAAATGATGGATGGAGAAACGCCAGCAGTCGATATGGCGCCATTTTCTGCGGAGCGGTTTTAGGGGGAAAGCTGTAGGAGCCTGCCTGCAGGCGACACGACCATCGAAGTACACAAAGGTTGCCTGCAGACAGGCTTCTACACGGTTACACGCGTGCCTGTTGATTCTCGCTGCGTACTGTAGGGGCAATTCATGAAACCGGCTTTCCCGGTTCGTGCAATTGCCCCGATCATGCTGTAGAAAAAGCGGGCTGTAGCCCAAATTTTCGGTTTGTATATGTGTCTCGACGTTATTGGTCATTCTTGCTGCGGCAATCAGAATGGTATAGGGGGCAATTTCTATCTTGAAAGTTCATCATGGATTTGCGGGGCAGGGAAAGCGACCCCAGAAAGGAAACGAGACCATTACTCGCGACCAAAACGCGCTTCGTAGGCCTCCACGAATGCGTTGCGCAAAATGGAGGTAAAAGCCTGCCAGGCACTGATGTCCTGCTGCTCGAGGCTGCCGCGAATTTCGATTTGCGATGCTATGCGCTCCTTGGGCTGATTGCGAAAAATCCTTCCCAAACCCCCGACCAGTGCTTCCCAGGCGCCGCTCAGAACCCCTTTTTTGAAATCTTTTTCCAGATCGAGAACGACGACATTGTCGAGAAGCGGTTTGGCATAGCCCGTCAATTGTGCGTCTTTCGCTTCGAGCTCCATGATGAAATCCCCACGCCCATCCTCGAAATCAAAATTGCCGTAGGCGCTGGTGAGGTCGTTGATGCGATGAAGCTCGATATCGGTAATTTTCAGATTGATGACAAAATCATGAAAATTGCCGAGAGGATCGAGATTGCCTTCCAGGATTGCATGGGCTGTTTCGAGCATCATCCCTTCGAGATGGAAACCCGCGTGAACGGCGGTGTCACTGCGGTCCGCATTGCTGATATTGGTGAAGCCGCCTTCCAGCTCGGTCAATATCAGGTGTACCTCGGGGTCGGAGCCGAAGTTGTGGAAATGCAAGATGCCGTTATGAATATCGAGCCTGTCGATTCGAATCGGAACCAATTGCTGCAGGGCGGCGCGCCAGTCGGTGCCGGCACCTGACTGGGATTCCTCCTCGTCGCCATCGACGAAATGCAACTGTGCATCGACAAAATCCACTTCCGCGACGACGGCGCCGCGAAACAGTGCGTGCCAGCTGATGGAAAGATCGATATTGTCGGCTTCAAAAAACGGCACCGGCACAGCATTGTTGATCTTGATCACTTCCATGTCGCGAAGAACATAGGCGCCGCGCCACAATGCGATGTCCACATCGGCAATATGGCCCTGATAGTCGCCCATGTCGGCAAGCGTTTCATTGAGGTAATTCTTGACTAAAGAGGGAAGGGCAAGACGCAGCCCAATAGCTGCGAAAATAATCACAACAATGGCGATTGCCGCATAATTGGTGCGTCTTGTCATTCTGCTCATCCTTGGGTGCTGAGGGGTAACAGCCCTGCCTGACTTACTGTAGGGGCAATTGCACGAACCGGTAAAGCCGGTTTCATGAATTGCCCCTACACGCTTACAGCTAAATTACCTATCTATGTAATACCCCAGCGTCTTGGATTCAGCAGCCATCCGGATCGTTGACACAATCGCGGATGTTGTCGCCGGCTTCTTCCATATGCTCCTGCGTGCTTCTGGCGGCGTCGTCGATGGCTTCGCCCGCGCGCTCCGCTGGTCCTTTTTTCTCACAGCCGGTGAGGCCGCCGACAGCCATCATGCATACGAGGGCAGCAATGGTTAATGGCTTGGTTGCGTTTTGATTTGTCATTGTTGACTCCTTGAAAGTCTTTTGTGTTTTGCTCACCGGACCGCCAGCGGCGAATCGCTGCCGGTGGGAGCTACGATCTTCGTTCAGCCGCGGCTGCCAGGTGCACGTCCGCGGGTGGCATCCTGCCGACTAGAAGGTTATGCGCGCACCGACGGTGATGCTGTCGATGTCGGTGCTGGAACTGTTGGGGGGCACGAGATACATGCTGCGGTCGTACTCCATGTCGTAGCGTTTGTATTCGGCGGTAATGCCAACCCAATCGTTGACCGTCAAGAGAGCGCCGACACCGTAAACCCAGGTCTCATCGTTCTGATCATGACGTTCACCAAGTGAGGCGACCGAACCGTCCCACCACAGGCGCCCGCCCTTTGCGTAGAGAGCAAAGGTGTCGCTGAGGGGGATTTTTCCGGTCAGAGCAATACCGTAACCGTCGATATCTGCCCGCGCGACGTCGTTGCCGTATTTGCCAAAGTCGATGTAATTGGCTTCGATGCTGACATACTGGTTGAGCTGCCAGCCGACGATACCCTCATACAGTTCGCGGTCGTTGTCCTTGAAATTGCCGCCGCGCGCCTTGTAAAGGCCGTAATTGGCGCCGAGATAGACGCCGTTGTGATGTTCCTGCTGAGTGCTCTGAGCCCTGTCTTGAGCGAGTGCAAATGCGGGACATAGCACTGCCATCGATAATCCGGTGATGAATAGCTTTTTCATGGGTTACTCCTTGAGCTTCGGTAATTTTCCCTGGATTTGCACTTGCAGGCTGTTGACCTGCAAGTGCTTGGGTTTTTTTGCATGTCACTGAGGGTCGCTGGGCACGACCTGCAGGAATTCGTCGATATCCAGCTCGCCATCGGCATTCCTGTCGAGGTGGTCGAAGTCTTCCGCTGACAGACCGGCAGGCTCTGCCTCGGCTTTGTCGATTGTGCCGCTGCCGTCAGTGTCCAGCTGATTGAACATGCGTTTGTAACGTTCGTCCTGACTTTCGGCATTGTTCATGTCTTGCGCCATGGACGCTGTCGCAAAGCCGGTGAGACTGATGGCGAGAACGAATGGAAGGCTCTTTTTCATGGTGTAGCTCCTTTGTACCTGAGGGTGAACTTTTAGGCTGCGCGATGCTTACTGACCTTGGTCCTCGGCACGCTGGGCGCCGGCTTCTTCCTGTGAAAGTTTCGCGTCGCCATCGCTATCGGGTTGTTGGAAGATTTTTTTGTAGTGCTCGCCCGTTTCACTGTCCGGACGAGTAGACGTATCCGCTGCCGTAAAGGGCGCGATAAAAAGAGAGCAGATAATTGCAGAGAAAGTTTTCATTGGCGGCCACTGATCGGTTTCATTTCTTGATCAGAGTGGTAGCAGATATTGTGCCAACCAATTAAATACCGTTAAAACATGGAGTTAGATGTTAAAAACCCTGGCAGATGTTGCTTTTTTGCAACCAATCCGCAATGACTTTAAATAAATGCCTGAAAAACATGTAGTTATATGTTTCTCTTTTGCGACAAACATACAGGGCTGGAAATTTAGACGGAAGTTGAGGGGGCGTGAGCTGTAAGCTTTAAGCCGAAGCACAGGAAGAGCTGAATTCTGTCGGAGTTCAGCTTAGGGCGGAGGTGTCGGAGTGGGGGCGGGGGGCAGATATCAAGTTCTGCCGTGATCCTTCGCGCCCTCATGTATGGCTGTTGGCCGGTGCTGGGTGTGAAGGCTTTTTCGGACGTGAACTCTACCAAGCAGAGATTGAAGGGGAGTGGGGACTTTGCGGCAAAAGTGCCACCCCCCATGGCGGTCTTTTTGGGTGTAAGTCGGTGCCATGGTACGAACCCTGGTACTAACCTTTGGTACGAACCTGCCGCTGATTATCTGTGGTGGAGTACGTCTGTAACAAAAAACCCCCTCAAAAGGGCGCTGTAAGCGTTTCTGAGGGGGGGGTAGATGTTCGGTGGTTCCCGGAAGAGGAAACGATAGAAACTCACTCAAAATAGCTAACGGGCGGCTCTAGGGGTTTATACGACGTTCTGGCGATCCTCGTTTGCTCCTTGGCGGCAAAAAGTACGCATCCTGGCACTGTTGTTGGTTAAAAAACAATCAGCCGTTTTGGCCTTGGTGTGATCATGCCGAAATGTAAGAACCGGGCCAATCCGGGACTGGATTAGTCTCTGGTGAGTATCTTTGTGGCGGGGGTGTTTCTGGTGCGCTGTGGTGGGTTGGGCGCGGGGTGCCGGGATCGGCGAATGGGTGCTACTTGATGCAGATCAACACACCGCGACCATCCATGCTGTTGATGATCAGGGTGATGGCTCCCAACAGGGGGTGATTGCCCTGGTGGTAATCAACCGTACCGTGGTCGATGTACTTGGTGATCGTCATCGCTGACAGGATTGTTGCTGCTTTCTCAAATGTAAGTTCTTTCATTCTGCACTCTGTTGGAGTTGATAAAGGTGAGAGGGGTGTTACTGGTAGGAATCATACATGAGAGTCAATAGGTTGCTCAGCATCGTCTCGATACCGGCAACTTCACTGTTCATAATTGGAAGAATGATTCAATAGCGTCTGAATCTGAGTGGTCATCGATTCAATTGCATGATTGAGACCAATGGCACATGCCTTTCCTGTTGGCTCTCGACTTCTGCCGCTGCGAACGACGATAGGCTCTGCGCGTCCGTCTATGTTGGCGCGCAGTATTGCCAGAGCGCCCTTGGTCGCTCTGTGGTCGCACTTTGCGCCCGTCAGATAGACGGTTATCGGCTTGCCGATGCGTTGACACAAACTGTTGCTCAACGCCTGGGCGATGTCGAAGTCGGGCTCGATAGCATAAGGGGCACCATACGCGCGATTAACAAAATCAGTATCCACACGACTGTCAATAACCTTGATCTGACACCCCGCAACTTCTTGCTTGTACTTCGCACCGATGACAACAGGTGATGAACAGGCAGACAGCAGGGCTGCGGCGAGAAGGATAATAACCTTGTTGCTAATTGTTGGCGTAAGAGCGATTATTCCGTCATCATCCTGAAAATTTCCCCGATGGTCTGCCTTCCCAGTTCCTGCCCAGCGGCTGTGGTCATTTTTCCCAAAGATTCCCTAGCGCGGTCGAATAGTGACTTCCTTTTCCCCAGCATTGAGCCGGGTGTACTTCCAAGGATTGAGAAGCCTTTTAGGGTCAGTCGCACATTGTAGAATGGCCCTTTTTGCCCGACTACTTGCTGTGGCGTAAGCTCATACCGTAAGAATCCCTCTTCCGCAAGAAAAGTGACGACGTCCTCAATCATCGTAATGGAGTTCCACGCATCCTCGCCACTGGCATCATCGCTGAGAATACCCATTGCAATCTCACTACTCTCCCAGCCATCTAAACCAGTAGGTGTGGGGAACTTTTTGTACAGATGGGTGAGAAGAGCCAACACAAGAGTATTGAACTGCACTATGTTGCTGGGCGTATCGCTCATGGCTGACCGCTTCCTACAGGGTGAACTGAAGATACTCATGATATACCTAATCACTCTTACCAAAACGGATGCGATTGAGATTGTTGCCATCGCTATTCTTCCACCTGTTGACGTTGTTGGCTCGAACCCCAGTGTCAACGTGGTTAGATATTCTTGCCAGTCTTACAGAGTGACGAAAATTTTCTGTATGCAGGGGTAATGAAAAAAATTCTGAAAAAGACTTATACACGGGTAATCATGGCTCTTAATTTTCCATTTTAGGTAGTCGTCATGGTAAGTTTTAGCGCTTGTGTACTCTGCAAAATCAAGCTGAATGTCATTCTCCTGACTCACGATCATGACGAACCTTTTGGGTTCGTGTGCATCGATAAGGAAGCCTGCAAGAAAGTCCGTCAGGATGGTGGCAAGTCTCCACGTAGCAAACCGATAGCTTCACTATAAAGAGTTTCAGCGACTTGGAGAATCGGGCGGGGGCAGTAGTAACGCTGGTGTTCTCCAAGTAGCTGACTTTGGGCACGAATGTCCTTTAAGGCGTATTCAAGAAAACCGTCACCTACTGGAACGGTACAGAAGCGCCCACGGCTGTCTGCTTGAGGTATGTCCGCTGGCGCGGCGATACGCTGAGGGGCGCTTTTGTTGCCGTCAATGACTAGGCCGAACGGGTTGCGTGCGGGGTCGCCGTCTGTACGCACCACTTTCAGCGGATAGCGCACGAACGCGCGCTTTGACCTGCTCGGAGGCGTAATACTCGTCAGCGGTGACATCCAGCACCACTACCCAATCGCGATTGGAGAGGGTTCGGACACGCGATGTTGGATTGTCGCCGTAGCCGCGACCGGGAATTTCGTAGATTCCACGGACACGCCGTCGCAGCTCACCGGCGTTGCGGCGGTGTTCGTAATCCTGTTGCAGGAATGCCTGGCACGCGGGCGTGAAATAAGCGGACAACATGTGCAGGTTGCGGGGATAGTCCTCGTCGCCATTGGATAGCCAGCGTTGGAGCTGCTGCCAGACGTAAAACGTAAAGGCGTATACGCTCTCCGGCGGCACGTCCCACCATGGGCGCGTACTGCCCGAGCGCAGATCCGCGGGGACGTGGATCGTCAGATCGCGCGGTGAATTCCACCAGCCGAGCCCCATCACCAGCGCCAGTACAAACAGGACGCCAGCGCCCAGGCGCAGCGTTTTGAGTGTGTGACCTCGTTCCTGAACCGGCTCATGACAAACCCCTGTGTGTGATCCAGTAGCCTGAACGGGTCACCAGCGCATGACCGCCGATGAAAGGCGAGAGAAGGGGCTGACGGATGGCCAGCCGCCACTGGATCTGCCGGTACAACCAGGTTTCGGGTCGGCCGCGCTTCAGGCGGCGCAGGGCGCCACCGCCAGAGAACACACCGACCGCAATTGCCAGCACGATGATCGTCGGTGCAATGGCGAGCGTGGACAGTGTGAACGCCAGTGGAACCCCGACAGCCAGCCCTGCCGTAGCCGACAGGCTGGCGCAGGCCCACAGTTCATCCGCGGTCAGCCCGCGCACGACCACGGGATAGCGATTGAGCCGGTGCGGCAGAAACGTCACTGTCCCGTCCAGCCGGATATGCTGGTCAGCTATGTCAATGCCCTCAGAGGATGCCGGTGGCTTCGGTCAGCAGCCAGATGCCGACAACCAGCAGGATCGCGCCCACGGCGACCGTCAGGCCGAATTGCCCCCAGGTCGTGCGACCGGTATGGATTTCGGCATAGCGGGCGTAGGCGTGGTAGCAGATGCCTACGAACATCGATGCCACAACCAGCAGGGCGATCAGCATGACGATGTCATAACCGTAGTTACGCAGCGTATCCATGACGCCGCTACCTTGACCGCGTGAAGGATCTTCCAGGGTGGGTAGACCTTGTGCCCAGGCAAGCGGTGTCAGTATGGCAAGCATGGGCAGCGCGGCCAGGTGGGCGACGGGGCGAGAGCGGAAAATACGGGAAACGGGATTCATGATAGTGGCCTCTTACGAGAGTAGGAAAAAGTCAGCACCAGGTACAAGGCGACAAGTTGCACAATGACACCGAGGAGCTGACGTTGGGAAGTCTGCCGCTCGGCCCACCCGACGTAGGCAGTGCACATGGTCCAAGCACCCCAGATGAGCAGTACAGCGAACACAGCGCCGATCAGCACGACCGACACAGCGGAAGGTGTAAATCCGCTGTTGGCTTGGAAGGCGCTGATTTAATCGGCGGTCATGGGGTGGCCTCCGGTTCAGGTGTGGAGGGCTCGGTAGGCTGACGGTAGTCGCCGAACAGCACAGCTGGATCGCGCGGCTGGGCGCGCGAAGGGCTCAGGTAGTCGTGAATGCCAGTGCGTATACGATCGAGGTCGGCGGCCAAGCGGGTATAGTCGAAGTAGTAGCGGGAAAATTCATGGTGAGGTTGTACAGCTTCCTCCGTAATCAGCCGCTCAATGGTATCGAGTTGGCGTAGTGTGGCCGCGAGACGGGTGCGCTCGGGCGTTTCATCATTGGCAAAGGCCTGATTAACAAAAAACGCACAGACAAAAAGTATTGCTAGGAAAGGGCCCAGCGCGAGATACCCGTCGGCGGGTGGGTTGAGTGATATCAACATTTGCCAATCCACGATTCAGAGGAATGGCGAAATACTCCGTGTATAGGCCTGTTGCTGCCGCAAACAATAGGAATCTGAGTGGACCGGATTGATGGAGTTTAGCTGGGCGGGTGGTTTCGTGAGCTCATCCGTGTATGGGATGGAATTTTGGGGTGAGGCGGCTACAGGGCGCTGGGGATTGGTAGCTCTTGGTTCTAGCTGTAATCGGTTGCTTTTTTGTGCTCTGCGGGCTACATTTTTAATGTGATTGATGTTTTTTGATGCCTGGAGGCCGCAGTGACAACTCTTTATGATGTTGCCGAGATGCTCAAGAGTGCTCGCCGGGAAGCCGGTTTAAGCCAGGACGAACTCGCCCAGCGGGCTGGCGTCGCACGCACGACTGTAGCTCGGATGGAGACTCTGGCCAAGGGTGACATGAGCGTGTCTGCTTTGGTTCGCCTGCTCGAAGCGGCTGGTTACGACTTGAAGCTTGTAAAGCTCGGCCATGTGCGTACGGTAGAGGACATCCTGGCCGAACAGCGCAGAGGTGATGCCGGATGAAGCTCGACGTGCAGGTTTGCGGCAAGACGACAGCCCAGCTTTATCGTGAGCGCGATGAGTATGTCTTGACGTACCTCCCAGGTGCCGATCCGGCTGATTTTGTCAGCTTGACCATGCCGGTGCGGGAAGAGCCTTGGCGATGGCCCCGCGATCTTCATCCCTTCTTTCGCCAGAACCTACCCGAAGGTTACCTGTTGGGCATCATCCGTGAGGAATTCGGCCCGCTGCTTGACGGCACAGACCTGTCTTTGTTGGCGGTGGTTGGCGGTATGGGCATCGGCCGTGTCACGGTCACGCCCGAAGGTGCCAAACCGGGGATGGACATGGAGCCGTTGCAGATTGAGGGGCTGCTGAAGGGGGAAAACACCACTGAACACTTTGCTGCACTGGTGCGCCGCTATGCACGTGCGTCGATCTCCGGCATGGTGCCCAAATTCATCGCGCCGCAGGATGCTTCGCCTGATGTGGCTGGTCCGTTGGGCAAGCCTACACTGCGCACCAGCCGTCACATCATCAAGGGATCGGATGACAGCACTCCCTATCTTGGCTTCAATGAGTTCTACAGTATGCGTGTGCTGGCACGGCTGGATGTGGTACCTGTTGCAAAGACACAGATGTCCGATGACGGCCGCGTGCTGGTAGTCGAGCGTTTCGATGTCGATGAGCAGGGCTTTCCCTCTCATGGGTTTGAAGATGCCTGTGGCCTGCTGGGTTTGCCGCCGCATGAGAAGTACGCGACAACTACCGAGAAGGTGCTGAACGCCACGCGTGCCTATCTGCCGACAGCACAGGTGCGCGCGCAGTTGGAGCAATTTGGCTGGCACCTGTTGATCAACTATGTCGTACGCAACGCAGACTGCCACGCAAAAAATATTGCGCTGTACTATACCTCGCTTGCCGATGTGGGCTATACGCCAGTTTATGACATCGTGACGACGCAGGCGTATCCGCGCTATGCGAACAATCCTCCGGGGCTGGCTATTGGCGGGCGCAAAAGTTGGGCGGCTGGCAAAACACTGGAGAAATTCTTCAATACGCGATTGGGTATCACGCCACGACACTACGCCGAGATGGTGGAGTCGCTGTGTGAATCGGCGGTGGCGGTTGGCGAGGAGGTTATCGAAGCGGCGAAGAACGAGCCGCTGTGGCGCACTGTCGCCAAGCAGATGGTGCATGCCTGGAACGAGGGAGTGTCGTCATTGCGTGATCCTAAACGGGTGGTATCGTTCCAGGGACTGGATACCATCATCGCTGCTGCGGGGTTTTCTAATCCAGAGCTGCCCGAGAAATCAGGTGTGACCATTGGGCGGTCAGAATTGCTGGCGCCTCCACGCCGCAAGCGTTAGCTTCTTCTTTTAGCCGTAACTTACACTCTCCAGCGTGGGCTTAACATGAAAGATAATGGCATTGAGGTTTTTCAGGAACTTCATTTGAAAGAGTGTTCTGCTTCAATTTCTATCCGTAATTGCATTTTGTCTCAGGCCCAAGATCCTTGGCGTCACGATGTGGAGCGAGAAAAAATGATCAAAGGAGGTTTCCCCGGAGACGAGGATGTTGTTGTTCTGGTGCGTGCTTCATTCGATGATATTGACGACTCTGGATTGGTGCTTTGGCAAGAAAAGGGTGGGTATAGGGTCGCGAACATCGTTCCACAAAATGTCAGCGAACTTGGTATCACAAAATACAACACTATTTTGATGGACTTCGTTGATCGGGTAGTGAAGCCTGCGGCAGAGAATAATGAATTCGAGATTGAGCTGACCTCATCCAGGCAGACACTGGAAGACTGGATGACAGAAGGCCCAGCGATCGCATTGCGGCGTTTTTCAAGGTCGGCCAACAAATCCACGGGAGCTTCTCACCCTATGGATCAAGCGCGTTGGTTTACATTTCTGATCGAAGCGTATCGCTCCCCAAAGAGGGCAGATTCTGAACATTTAGCCCGATGGCTTATAGAAATTGAAGGGTGGCCGGAACATACAGCTAGGGAACTAGCGATTGACTATGAATTTGCACTCGGACTGCTTGAACAATACGGCCAATCTCGCCTATGAGTATCAGTTCCGAAGATGTCGTAGGCTTGGCCGCACTGGGTGCACCTGTGTTGTGTGTTGATACATGCACTGTACTTGACGTGATGCGTGATATCACGCGTGACGCAGTCGTTCTGAGCGATGTGAGGGCTGGACTTGCTAGTGTTGCAGCGCATCCTAGGGTAAACCTCCAGAGAGATGCGTAGCTGTTTGTCGTTAATGCGATAGCGGAAGTGCCAGTACTTCTGTCCGTTGGGGATTACCCACAGGACTAGGCCGCCGCCATCGGCTAGGCCGTAGGGCTTGTCTTTAGAGTCCCCGTTAGGGGATCTGTAAACCCCCCGCCTTTAGGCGGCGGATGGGTGGCTGGTATATGCTATCGAGATGGAACATTACAAGAGCGGAAGCCATACAGTCTGGGACTGTAAATACCACCTTGTGTGGACGACGAAGTACCGTTATCAGGTGCTGGGTGGTGACGTAGGTCATAGGTGCCGAGAGCTTTTGCGTGAGATAGCGCGCAGTAAAGAAATGCATATCTATGCTGGGTCGATCAATCGGGACCATGTCCATATGCTGATAGGTATTCCGCCGAACTTGTCAGTATCACGAGCGGTGCAGTACTTAAAAGGGAAGAGCTCCCATAAGTTGTTGTCGGAGTACGGGAAGTTACGGAAGCGTTACTGGGGTCAGCATCTATGGGGGCGGGGCTACTGGGTTGCGAGTAGCGGTAACGTGACGGACGAAGTGTGGAAAGAGTACATCAAGAATCAGAAGCCGCCGGAGCCGGATGATGACTTTGACGTGGTGTAGCGACAGCCATCGGCCGCATGGCCGATTGATCCGGCTTTCAGCCGTAACCTGAAGCTACCGGCTTGAGCCGGTGGAGTATTCACGCTTCGCTGCTTGGATTTCTCGTGTAGTAAGGGCCATGGTGAGTACACTTTTCTAACTCGAACTTTAATGTACTCAAAAATGTACTCATTTGCACCTGGCTCCCCATGGACGAGAGTAGAGCTTCCTGGAACGAAAAAGCCCGCTTTCGCGGGCTTTTTCAATAACTTAGAGACTTTAGTGGATGTCTCTGGAACTCAATTTGGTGCCCAGAAGAGGACTTGAACCTCCACGACCGTAAGGTCACTAGCACCTGAAGCTAGCGCGTCTACCAGTTCCGCCATCTGGGCAATTCTTGGGGAAGAATATGTCTCTCTCCCGAAGAGGCGCGCACTTTAACATGGCTGACGGAATTGTCAATTCTCTTTGCAAAATTTTCTGCTACCCTGTCGTGGTAACTGAAACAGAAGAGCATAGAGCTTGAAGAAAAAGCAGATTCCCCAGGATCCCCACGCCGCCCGCGAAGCGGCCAAGTACGAAAACCCCATTCCCAGCCGGGAAGTCATTCTTGCCCTCATCCAGAATCACGTCGGCCCCATGACCCGCGAGGAGGTGGCCGAGGCGCTCGACCTGCACGATGAGGACGCCCTGGAAGCCTTGCGCCGCCGCATGGGCGCCATGGTGCGGGACGGCCAGTTGGCATCCAACCGGCGCGGCGGCTTTGGCACCCTGGACAAGATGAGTCTCAGCAAGGGACGGGTCATCGGCCATCCCGAGGGCTTTGGTTTCGTGGCCTGCGGCGAAAGCCAGGACATCTACCTGTCGAGCCGCCAGATGCGCAGGGTGTTCGACGGTGACGAGGTGCTGGTGCGCATCTCGGGCTGGGATCGGCGCGGCCGCCCCGAGGGCTCCATCGTCGAGGTGTTGAGCCACAACACCAGCAAGGTGGTGGGCCGCTATTTCGTCGAAGGTGGCGTGAGTTTCGTGCGCCCGGACAACCCGCGCCTGAGCCAGGACATCATGGTACCCCGCGAGGAAGACGGCGGCGCGGCGAGCGGTCAGATGGTGCTGGCGGCCATCACCCGGCAGCCGTCTCGCGATCTGTTGCCGACGGGCCGGGTGATTCAGGTGCTCGGCGAACACCGCGCGCCGGGCATGGAGATCATCACCAGTCTGCACAATTACAATATCCCCCACGAATGGCCGGAGGCGGTGACTCCCGAACTGGAGGCGCTCAGCGATGAGGTCGGGGAAGAAGACAAGCGCCATCGCATCGATCTGCGCGATCTGGATTTCGTCACCATCGACGGTGAGGATGCCAAGGATTTCGATGACGCTGTTTATTGCGAGACGGTGCGTGGAGGCTGGCGCCTCTACGTGGCCATTGCCGACGTGTCGCACTATGTCCGGCCGGGCAGCGCCCTGGACCAGGAAGCGCGCAATCGCGGCACCTCGGTGTATTTCCCCGGCGAGGTGGTGCCCATGCTGCCGGAGAAGCTGTCCAACGGCCTGTGCTCGCTGAAACCCGAGGTGGACCGTCTGTGCATGGTGTGCGAGATGAATGTCACCCGCAGCGGCGAGGTGAGCCGTTTCCGTTTCTACGAGGCGGTGATGCATTCGCGCGCGCGGCTCACCTATACCCAGGTTGCAGGCATGATCGCCCAGCAGGATGACGCAGACAGCGCGGTGCGCCAGCAGTTTCGCGCCATCGTTTCGCGCATCGACAGCCTTTACGCGTTGTATCTGATGCTGCGTCAGCGCCGCGATGAGCGCGGTGCCATCGATTTTGAAACGGGTGAAACCCGCATTCTGTTCGACGAGCAGCGCAAGATCGAACAGATCATTCCCGAAGTGCGCACCGACGCCCATAAGCTCATCGAGGAGTGCATGCTGGCGGCCAACGTGTGCGCCGCGACCCTGCTGGAGAAAAGCCGCCTGCCGGCGCTCTACCGGGTACACGAGGGGCCTGGCGAAGAGAAGCTCGCCAACCTGCGCGAATTCCTCGCCGAGATCGGGGTGGCGTTGGCGGGCGGTGATGCGCCGACGCCCATGGATTACCAGCGGGTATTGACGCGCATCGCCGAGCGCCCGGATGCGCATGTCATTCAGTCGGTGATGCTGCGCTCCATGAGCCGCGCCGAATATACCGCCGACAACGACGGTCACTTCGGCCTCAACTACGACGCCTACACCCATTTCACGTCACCCATCCGCCGCTATCCGGACTTGCTCGTACACCGCGCGGTGCGCGCCCTGCTGCGCAGCAACCGGAAGGTTCCGCACCTGTTGCGTGTCGACGGTGCGCCAGCGCTCTCTTTTCAGGAATCCTACCCCTACGACGGCGCCGCGATTGCCGCAGCAGGGGAGCACAGTTCTTTCACGGAGCGGCGTGCCGACGAGGCCACCCGCGATGTGGAAACCTGGCTCAAGTGCGAGTATCTGCTGGACAAGGTGGGTGAAGAGTACCGCGGCACGGTAACCGCGGTGGTGGGCTTTGGTCTCTTCGTGGAGCTTGCCGATCTTTTCGTCGAAGGACTGGTTCACATCACCGGTCTGCCCAAGGATTACTACTACCATGAGCCCGCTCATCACCGCCTGGTGGGCGAGCGTACCAGACGCGTGTTTCGTCTCGGCGATACGCTGCGCGTGCGGGTCAGCCGCGTCGATCTCGAAGAGCGCAAGGTGGATTTCGACCTGGTCGAGCAGCCGGGGCACGAGGGTAAATCGGGGACGGCCAGTCCGACGCTTGCGGGTGATCATCAGGTTGGCAGAATCCGCAAGCGCTCGCCACGAAAATCTTCCGCTGATGATGCCAATCCGATCCGCGCCATTGCCAGCGGTGCCGAGGCCGATGGCTCGCCCCGCGCCAAAAAAGCTGTCAAGAATACCAAAGGGAGCAAGGGCAAAGTAGAATCCGGGCCCCGAAAAGACTCGCGGCGAAAGAGGCGCTGATTCCCGATGACCAAAACCAAGGCACCGTCCCAGCAACAGGAATGGGTATACGGATTGCACGCCGTGCTTGCCCTGCTCAAGACGGAGCCTGACCGGGTCAAGGAACTGCGCCTGCAGCGGGGCCGCAACGATCAGCGCCTCGCCAAGATTCGCGCGCTGGCGCAGACCCTGGAAATTCCCGTCGCGCAGGCATCGCGGGATGAACTGGAAACCCTCGCGCCGGGCAATCATCAGGGCGTTGTGGCGCTGTGTTCGCAGGGCGAGGTGCGTGACGAGCATTTTTTGTTCAGCCTGCTCGATGGCCTGGATCGCCCGCCACTGCTGCTGGTTCTGGATGGCATTACCGATCCCCATAATCTCGGCGCCTGTCTGCGCACGGCGGACGGCGCGGGTGTGGATGCGGTCATTGCGCCCAAGGACAGATCCGTGGGCATCACCGCGACGGTGCGCAAGGTAGCCAGCGGCGCTGCCGAGACCGTACCCTTCGTGGTGGTGACCAATCTGGCGCGCCTGTTGCGCCAGATTCAGGAGCGGGGAGTCTGGGTAGTGGGCACGGATGGCGATGCCAGCGGCGAGATCTACAGCGCGGATCTTCGCGGCGCCATCGCGCTGGTGATGGGCGCGGAAGGCGAGGGCATGCGCAGGCTGACGCGGGAGCAGTGTGATCTGCTGATCAAGCTTCCCATGGCGGGAAGTGTCAGCAGCCTCAACGTGTCCGTTGCCACCGGAGTCTGTCTCTACGAGATCGTGCGCCAGCGCGCGCTTTGAACCGGCTGGAGAGCACAATTGCGGGTAGCCAGAACACTGACGATACCCAATGCACTCAGTGCCCTGCGGATCGTGCTCGCCCCTGTGCTCGTGGTATTGGCGGCGCTGGGTGAAGAAACGACTTTCCTGACCCTGCTGGCAATCAGCCTTGCTTCGGATGCGCTGGATGGCTATCTGGCGCGTCTTCTCCACCAGACCAGCGAGTTGGGTGTCAAGCTCGATAGCTGGGGAGATCTTTTCACCTACGTGACCATGATCGTCGGCCTGTGGCTGTTGTGGCCCCAGCATTTTGCGGCGCAGAAGTGGTTTCTGCTGATGGGTGTCGGGTTTTACTGCCTGCCCATGCTGGCGAGCCTGTTCAAGTTCGGCGTATTACCGCGCTTCCATACCTGGGCGGCAAAGGCCGCCGCCGTGCTCATCGCGCCCGCCTATTACATTCTGGCCTTGTGGGGCGACGCGCTGTGGCTGCGCCTGGTGATCTGCTTCCACATGCTGGTGGCGCTGGAGGTGTTGATGATCGTGTTCGTGCTCAACCGCATCCAGTACAACGTGCCGAGTTTCATCCACGCGCGCAACCTGTCGCGGCGGGCGCGCAGGCAACTGCAACTGCAGCGGGAAAGATTGAGGGAAAAGCGGACCCAGCGCCGGGAGGTTCGCGAAGAGCAGCGCCGGGACCGCCATTGAGTTTTCGTGAGGATTTATTTTTCGTTTTCCTGGGGAAATATGCAGTGGCTGGCAAAATCGCGGGCGTCGTTCATGGACCATTCCCCCTTGGGAAGTTGCTTCATTTTTTCGCACCACTTCGTACTGCCCACTTCGGGAGCACAGGCGCTCAGCAGAACGAGACTCAGGGCAGAAACAGCAAGATAGGCAGCTTTCATGGGGTTACTCTTCTCGGTATTGGTGGAGCCGGAATTGTAACCTTTCCCCTCGATTGCGCCAGCCGCAACGCCGTTTCGGTCAGCCCCCGCGCTGTGTGGTGATGGCGGCGCCCTGAGATAGCGTGAGAGTCACCGGGGTTTTCGCGGCGATCTCCAGGAGCTTTTGCCACTGCTCATCAGAGAGCTCCGCGCTGCTGGATAACTCGCGCTCGATATGGGAGCGTTTTTCGTCGTCCTTCTTCAACGTCACCTGCACATCCAGTGTGCCCAGCGCCCAGCCCTTGCGCTGTGCATACATGCGCAGCGTGATCAGCGTGCAGGAAGCCAGCGCGGCGAGTAGATAATCGTCGGGGGAAGGGCCCGCATCCTTGCCGCCAACGGCCTCGGGCTCGTCGGCGAGAAACTGGTGTGATCCCGCCCTGATGCGAGTGAGGAAATCGGTCTCCGCAAGCTGGGCGGAAGCGGTGCTGACGGTGCGCATGGTTGACTCCTTTACGAAGGTTGGGGCTTGGACTGCAGTCTTGGGAGGCGAGCTGTAAGCCGTAAGCTTTAAGCAGGCCACTGGAAGAGCCGTGCTCTGTCAGACAATTGTGGAGCCTGCCTGCAGGCGACCTGTATGCCGTGCGTCCCGATGGTTGTGTCGCCTGCAGGCAGGCTCCTACACACGAACAGGGTACGGTGTAGCCGCATGCCTGCTTAAAGCTTACGGCTTACAGCTACCTGCTATTCCATTCCCCCCAAACACAGATACTTGATCTGCATGTAATCGTCGAGGCCGTAGCGCGAGCCTTCGCGGCCGTAGCCGGATTCCTTGATGCCGCCGAAGGGTGCCGCTTCGCTGGAGATGCGTCCTTCGTTGATACCGATGATGCCGGCTTCCAGCTGGCGTGCGATGCGCCAGCTGCGGGGCAGGTTCCGGGTGTAGAAGTAGGCGGCGAGCCCGAAGGGTGTGTCGTTCGCCAGTGCCACGGCTTCCTGTTCATTGGCGAAGCTGAACAGCGGTACCACCGGCCCGAAGGTTTCCTCGTCGTGCAGCGCCATGTCGGCGCTGGCGTTGGCGATCACCGTTGGGCTGTAATAGAAAGGTCCATCCGCCACGCTGTCGCGCAAGGGTTCGCCGCCGGTCATGATGCGCCCGCCCTTGGCGAGGGCGTCGCGCACGTGGCGTTCCACTTTCTCGACGGCGCGGCCATTGATCAGCGGGCCCAGGTCGGATGCGGCATGGGTAGCCGGCCCAACGCGGAGCGCGGCGACGCGCAGCGCGAGGCGCACCGCGAAATCGTCGTGTACGGCCTGGTGCACGTAGACCCTGTTGGGGCACACGCAGGTCTGGCCGCTGTTGCGGAATTTGGCGGCGATCAAGCCTTCCACGGCGGCATCCAGGTCGGCGTCCTCGAAGACGATGAAGGGCGCGTTTCCGCCAAGTTCCAATGATAGCTTTTTCAAGGTGTCGGCAGATTCCCGGGCCAGATATTTTCCCACCGCCGTGGAGCCGGTGAAGCTGACCTTGCGAACCCGCGCATCCTTGAGCCAGTACGCCACGGTCGGTGCGGTATTGCTGCGCGACGCCGTGACAATGTTGAGCACCCCTGCGGGAATGCCGGCATCCTGGGCAAGTTTCACCAGGGCGAGAGCGGTCAGCGGCGTATCTTCGGCGGGCTTGGCGACTACCGTGCACCCTGCGGCCAGCGCGGGTGCGAGCTTGCGGGCGAGCATCGCGAGCGGAAAATTCCAGGGCGTGATGGCCGCGACCACGCCCACCGGCTCCTTGACGGCCATCTGCTTTCGACCGGGCAGCAGGGTGGGAAGAATATCGCCATAGGCGCGCACCGCCTCTTCGGCAAACCATTCCACATAGGCCGCGCCATAGGCGACCTCGCCGCGCGCCTCCGGCAGTGGCTTGCCCTGCTCACGTGACATGAGGCGCGCGAGATCTTCGCTGTGGTCGAGGAGTTTGCGGTGCCAGGCCTTGAGAAAGGTCGCGCGCTCGCGGGCGGAGGTGTCGCGCCAGGCGGGAAAGGCGGCGCTCGCGGCATCCAGTGCCGCCGCGGCATCGTCGACGCCGCTGTCCGCGACGGTGGCAAAGGCTTCGCCAGTGGCGGGGTTCACCACCGGGTATCGCTGGCCGCTCAGTGCCGGTTGCCATTCCCCGGCGATACAGTTTGCATCGAGCATCAGGGACGGCTTGTCGAGGGCGAGATCGAGGGTGTCGTTCATGGCTTGTCTCTTGCGCGTGAGCGGCTTTACAGCGGGAGAGAAGAAGTCTAGCAGGCTCTCGCCATCCATGTTGGCTGCGCTGAGTGCGGCCCTGGTTCGCAGTGCCGCTGCCGCTGAAAACAGTAAAAAATGCTGGTGGGATTTCGTTCGCGCGGCATAATGCAGACATGACTTTCACACACTCCTCTGGCCTTGGCGCTCGTCTGGTGCTTATCTGCCTGCTGTTGCTGGCAGCGCAGCCTGGCTGGGCGATGGCAGAGTATGCCGGTCTGGGGGATGTGGCCGCACAGGACAGTCATTGCGACACGTCGGGCGAGCCAGCAGCCGATGCGCTGCCGCAGGAGCACGGAGAGCGCGGCTGCTCTTCCTGTCTTCCCCAGGTGTGTGGGCACTGTGCGGTTTTTCTGGCTGCACTGGATCCCCTCGAGACGATGCTGCCATTTCCTTGCCATGGTCGCGATAGCGGGGGCGTGAGCACCGCATTCACCCCACCTCCGCTGGACGGGCCGTACAGGCCTCCCGCGCCATAGCTTCTGAACATTCGCTTTTTGACAGAACCGTCGAATACCGATTTTTCCGGCCCGGGCGGGCCAATCAGGAGCTGTGATGCAATCGAAAGAAGCCATTTTGGCGCGAGCCGGCGGGCGCGGCCTGTCCCGCCGTCAGTTCGTTACCGGAGTTGCGGCGGGGGCTGCCGCCCTGGGAATTTCCCGCAAGCGCGTGTGGGCCAGCCCCGCGCCCATGATGCCGACGGTGTTGCGCGGCAACGACTTCACGCTCGACATCGGCTACAAAACGGTGAACTTCACCGGCGCGGAGCGCCTGGGGATAGCCGTCAATGGCACCCTGCCGGGCCCGATCCTGCGCTGGAAGGAGGGCGAGAGGGTTACCCTCAGGGTACGCAATCACCTCGCGGAGGACAGCTCGATTCACTGGCACGGCCTGATCCTTCCGTCTCACATGGACGGTGTGCCGGGCATCAGCTTCGCCGGCATTCCGCCCGGCAGCCATTACGAATACCATTTCGATGTACGCCAGAGCGGCACCTACTGGTACCACAGCCATTCCGGCTATCAGGAGCAACTGGGACTTTACGGCGCCATCATCATCGATCCGGCGGATGGCGGGGCGATCCGGGCCGACAGGGATTATTCCGACAGAGATTATGTCGTCCTGCTGTCCGACTGGTCGGACACCGCGCCGGAGGAAATCGAGCGCACCCTGAAAATCCAGCCCCATTACTACAATATCAACGAACGCACCCTGGGTGATCTGTACCGGGATGTGCGTGCCACCGGTGTAAAGGAAACCTGGCGCGAGCGCCTCATGTGGAACCGGATGCGCATGAGTGATCGCGATATCGCCGATGTCACCGGTTACACCTATACCTACCTGATGAACGGTTGTACGCCGGCGCAGGGCTGGTTCGGCCAGTGCAAGCCGGGTGAGGTGGTGCGGCTCCGTTTCATCAACGGTTCGGCCATGACGTTTTTCGACGTGCGCATCCCGGGACTGAAAATGACCGTGGTGGCGGCGGACGGCCAGAACATCGAACCGGTGACGGTGGACGAGTTCCGTATCGGCGTCGCGGAAACCTACGATGTGCTGGTGCAACCCGACGGCGAGGCGGCGTATACCCTGTTCGCCCAGGCCATGGATCGCAGCGGCTACGCGCGGGGCACCCTGGCGCCGCACCCCGTCATGCACGGGGCGATCCCGGAAATGGATGAGAACCCCATCCTGTCCCATGCCGACATGGGCATGGCCCACGGCGGGCACGGTAGTCAAGACGAGGCTGGCGATCCGCATGTGAGTCACGGGCACCATAGCCACCACGGCCACGGTGCCGACGACGGTAGTGATGAACATCGCAATCACTCCATGCCTGAGCCACAACCGGGCCGGGCGGGGTTCGGCAGCACCAGCCTCATCGTGCACGCCAGGGAGGAGTCCGGGCCGCGGGTCGATATGCGTGCCGAAGCGCCCCGGTACCGGCTCGACGATCCGGGCGCGGGCCTCAGGGACCATTTGCAGCACCATGGCCGCAAGGTGCTCACCTACGCGGATCTGCGCAACAGGGTACCGACACCGGACCCCCGCGAGCCGGGCAGGGAATTGCAACTGCACCTGACCGGCAACATGAGCCGCTATCTGTGGTCCATCGACGGCATCCCGTTCCACCATGCCGAGCCGCTGCACTTCCGTTACGGCGAGCGCCTGCGCATCACCTTGGTCAACGACACCATGATGAACCATCCCATGCATCTGCACGGCATGTGGAGTGACCTGGAGACGGGCGACGCGGATTTCATTCCCCGCAAGCACACGGTGATCGTGCAGCCGGGGGCGAAGATTTCCTATCTGGTGACGGCCGATGCGCGCGGTCATTGGGCCTATCACTGTCATTTGCTGTACCACATGCACGGCATGTTCCGCGAAGTGCGGGTGGGGTGAGCCATGGTGAATGCAATGCTGAGAAAAGTCTTTGCAATAGGCCTGCTGTGTGCGGCCGCGGATGGCTTTGCCATGGGGGGAAGGGAACCGTTGGCGGCGGCGGTGCTGGTGGATGAGCTGGAAATTCAGGAGCGCTCCGGCGGCAGCGCGCAGGACTGGGAGATCGCGGCGATGGCACAGCGCGACCTCAGCGGCCTGTGGCTGGTATCCGAGGGCAAGCGCGCCGGTGGTCGCACCCATGAGCATGAATTGAGAGGTTATTTCAGCCGCGCCGTCGCGCCGTACTGGGATGTGACCCTGGGCTGGCGCGGCGACCTGGGGCCGGGGCCGGAGCGCCATTGGCTGGCGGCGGGTATCGACGGCGTCGCGCCTTTCCATGTGGATACGGCGCTGACGCTTTTCGTCGGCGATGAAGGGCGTTCGGCACTGCGGGTCAAGCTGGCGAAAGAGCTGATGGTTACCCAGCGCTGGCAATTGCTGCCGGAAATAACCGCGAATTTCCACGGCCACAACGATCCGGCCGCGGCTACGGGGTCGGGCCTTTCGAGCCTGGAAGCCGAGGTGCGGCTCGCCTACCGGGTGACACCCGCTGTGCGCCCCTACATAGGGCTGGGCTGGAGCCAGCGCTACGGGCGGACGGCGGATTACCAGCGCCTTGAGGGCAATGGCGTGGAGGGCGGGCAGGTGATGTTGGGAATCAGGTTCTGGCTGTGACTGGGGGCTGAGTTTCACGTTGCACGTTACACGTTTCACGTGGGTGCCTGTGGTGAGAACTGCGCACTGGCCGCGGGCAGGGGTGGCAGGCATAGAACCTGAGCCGCTTTGGCTTTTACGTGAAACGTGCAACGTGCAACGTGAAACTCAGAGAATAGCGAGTTGCAGCACCCGCCATCTGTTTGTACAGTAGCACCCAGAGTCTTGCTCCCACTCCTGTCCCGACGAGGTTTCGGTTTGTCTTCCCGGCGTTTATCACAGGCTTCGACCGCGATGCTGCTCGCTGCGTTGATAGCGCTGCAATCGCTGTTCAGTTTCGCCGACATGGTGCCGCTGCACACCGCGGATGTCGCGCACGCCCATCACGGCGACGCGGCGGAGCCCCATTTTCACGGCTTGGGCCACGGCGGCGACAGCCATGGCGACGGTGCGGATGCGGAGAACTGCCACATTCACCACTGCCACGGCTCCGCCGTGCTGCTTGAATCTCGCGGCATCGAGCTGAACCTTCTCTCCCGCACCGATCAGGTGCCACTGTTCCGTCAGGACAGGAATTCCGGCTACACCACGTTGTTGCTGCGCCCACCCATCGTTTGATCCTGCTTGTTGTCTTCGCTCCCCCGCGCTACAGCGCGGGGCCTGACGATATGTTTTTGCAGGAAATCCCATGCATTACCAGAACCTTGCCGGACGGCGGGGGCTGCGCGCGCGCTGCGCACTCCTGATCATCCTCTTCGCGAGTATCTTGCCGGCGGCCTGGGGCCGTGACGGCACGCCGCTCAGCCTCGATGAGGCCATTGCGCGCGCGGGCGAGCAAAACCCCGGCCTGCGCGTGTTCGACCTGAAACTGCGGGCGGATGAAGCCCGCCAGCGCGCGGCGGATCGTGCGCCGGCCCTTGCCCTGGGCGCCGATATTGAAAACGCCTTTGGCTCCGGGGAATACCGGGGCGCGGACAGCGCCGAGTACACGGTGTCGCTGTCTTCCGTCATCGAACTGGGCGGCAAGCGCCAGGCGCGCAAATCCCTGGCGGGCGCCGCCCGTGACTTGACGGCGATGGAACGCGAGGCGAAAGCGCTCGACCTGATGACGGAGGTCACCCAGCGCTTCATCGCCACCCTCGCGTTGCAGGAAAAGGTGGCGCTTGGCGAAGAGGCTGTGGCGCTGGCGGACGGCGCGCGGCGCATCACCGCCCGCGCAACCGCCAGTGGCGCGGCGCCGGAAGCCGACGCGTTGCGCGCCGATGCCGCGCTGGTGCAGGGCCGCATCGATCTCGCCCGCCTGCGGGCCGCGTATGACAGCGGCAGGATGGCCCTGGCCCTGGCGCTGGCGTGGGGCGGCTCTCAGGCGGACTTTGCCCGTCTCGACGGGGATCTGTTCGCCGCCGGCCGCGCGCAGCCTTTCGAAACGCTGTGGCAGCGGGCGCAAGGCAACCCGGCGGTGGTGCTGTTTGCCGGCGAGCGGCGCCTGCGCGAGGCCGAGCTGAATCTGGCGCGCAGCCGCGCGGCGGGGGACATCGACTGGCAGCTCGGCCTGCGCCGCATGGATGACAGCGGCGACAGCGCGCTGGTGGCGGGTGTTTCCATGCCCTTGTTTGCCGGGCCGCGCGCGCAAGCCGGCATCGCCGCCGCCCAGGCGGAGCTCGGGCAAGTCGAGTTTCGTCAGCAAGACGCCTTGCTCTCCCTTCACCAACGTCTTTTTGCCGCCTATGTGGAGCGCCAGACACAGCTCGATGCGGTGGCGGCGATGCGCGCCGAAATGCTGCCCGCCCTGGAAAAAGCGCTGGCCCAGACACGGGCCGGCTATGCCCAGGGCCGCTACGGCTATGCGGAGTGGATGGCCGCGCAGCGGGAACTGCTCGCTGCACGTGTCGCGCTGATCGACGCCGCCGCCGGCGCGCTGCTCAACCAGGCGCTGATCGAACAACTCACCGCGCAGCCCGTCGCGCCATAAAGCATAGCTGTAAGCCTTAAGTTGGATAGGGCACGGCCTGGTGCCTGGTTCCCAGCACTGCGGAGGAAAGGGAAAGGTCGGCAAAGCCTTTGGACGAGAAGAGTCCGACTTAAAGCTTACGGCTTACGGCTGTTTTGTCGCCATCGCGGCGAAACGCCGACAGGCTCTAACTGTTTTACAGGATGACAACGATGAAATCATCAAAACGCATTGTGATATTGCTGGTGAGCGCCGCACTCGGAATCATTGGCGGCGCCGTGCCGCTGGCCACCCTGGCCGGCCCCGATGACCACGGCCATGAAGAGAGCACCCGCATCTCCGCGGAGACGGCGCGAAGCGCGGGCATCACCACGGAGGTCGCCGGCCCCGGAGCCTTGCGCAGAACCCTGACCACCTATGGGCGCCTCGCCGCGCCGCCGGAGGCGACCGCTCAGGTGCGGGCGCGTTTCCCCGGTGTGGCCGCGCACGTGGCGGTGGCGCTCGGCCAGCCGGTGGAAAAAGGCCAGGTGCTGGCGGACATCGAAGCCAACGAGAGTTTGCGGCGCTACAGCGTGCGCGCGCCCGTCGCCGGTGTGGTCGTCGCGCAGGGCATCAGCACTGGAGAGGTGGCGGACGGACAGGTGCTGTTCACCATCGCCGACCTGAAAACGCTGGTGGCGGAATTGCGGGTTTTCCCGGCGCAGCGCGCTGAGGTGCGCACTGGTCAACGGGTGGCGGTGAGCGCGGAGGGTGCAATGCACAAGGCCGCGATCGCCAGCCTCGTGCCCAGCATGGATGGCGCGCCGTACAGCATCGCCCGCGTCCGGCTCGCCAACGGGGAAGGGCAGTGGGCGCCGGGGCAACTGGTGCGCGGCGACATCGTCGTCGAAGACATTGCCGCGCCGCTGGTGGTGGACAACCGCGCGCTGCAAGCGGCGGGCGACGACAGGGTGGTGTTCGTCCAGCGGGGCGACAGCTACGAGAGCCGCCCCGTGACGCTCGGGCGCTGCGATGCCCGGGTGACGGAAGTGCTGGACGGCCTCAGGGTCGGCGAGCGCTACGTGGTGGAGAATAGCTATCTGGTCAAGGCGGATATCGAAAAATCCGCCGCATCCCACAGCCACTGACAGGAGACGGTCATGATCGATGCCATTGTGCGCTTCTCCGTGGCGCGGCGCTTTTTCGTGCTCAGTTTGATTCTGGTGCTGGTCGGAGCGGGGCTGTGGAGCTTCCGCCACCTGGCCATCGACGCGGTGCCCGACATCACCAACGTCCAGGTGCAGATCAATACCGGGGCGCCCGGCTATTCGCCCCTCGAAGTGGAGCAGCGCGTCACCTTTGCGGTGGAGAACACGCTGTACGGGCTGCCGGGGCTGTCCTACACCCGCTCCCTGTCCCGCTACGGCCTTTCCCAGGTGACGCTGGTGTTTACCGAAGGCACGGACATCTACTTCGCGCGCAACCTGATCAACGAGCGCCTGGGAGAAGTCAGAAGCCGGTTGCCCGACGGACTGGAGCCGGTCATGGGCCCGGTGGCGACGGGGCTTGGCGAAATCTTCATGTACACGGTCGAGGCCGCGCCCGGCGCGGCATTCGATACCATGGCGCTGCGGGAAATCCAGGACTGGATCGTCAAGCCGCAGTTGGCCCAGGTGGCGGGGGTGGTGGAGATCAACACCATCGGCGGCTACGACAAGCAGTACCACGTCACGCCGGACCCGCAAAAACTGCTCGAGCACGGCATCGGCCTGCACCAGGTCGCGGCCGCGTTGCGCGCCACCAATGCCAATCGCGGCGCCGGCTATATCGAACGCAACGGCCAGCAATTGCTGGTGCGCTCCGCCGCGCAACTGGCGGACATCGCGGCGATCGAGCAGGTCGTGGTGAAGGCTGACGGCGGCGCCCTGGTAACCGTTGCCGACATCGCCGAGGTGGCGCTCGGCAGCGAGCTGCGCACCGGCGCCGCCACCCGCGACGGCCGCGAGACGGTGCTGGGAACCGTGATGATGCTGGCGGGAGAGAATTCCCGCGCCGTGGCCAGGGCCGCTGCCGCGAAGCTGGCCGAGATTCAGGGGACATTGCCCGAGGGCGTGGTGGTGGAGGCGGTCTACGATCGCACCACACTGGTCGACAAGACCATCGCCACGGTGCAGAAAAACCTGCTGGAGGGCGCGTTGCTGGTGGTCGCCGTGCTGTTCCTGCTGCTCGGCAACCTGCGCGCGGCGCTGATCACCGCGGCGGTGATTCCCCTGGCGATGCTGGCGACCATCACCGGCATGGTGCAGGCCGGGGTGTCCGCCAACCTGATGAGCCTCGGCGCGCTGGATTTCGGCCTGATCGTGGACGGCGCGGTGATCATCGTCGAGAACTGCGTGCGCCGTCTCGGCCAGGCGCAGCAGGGCGGTGCGGCGCTGGCGCTGCGCGAGCGCCTGCGGGTGGTGTACGAGGCGACCACCGAGGTGATCCGGCCCAGCCTGTTCGGCGTCGCCATCATCACGGTGGTGTACATCCCGGTGTTCGCCCTCACCGGCGTCGAGGGCAAGATGTTCCACCCGATGGCCGCGACCGTGGTGATGGCGCTGCTGGCGGCGATGGTGTTTTCCTTCACGCTGGTGCCCGCCGCCGTGGCGGTGTTTGTGCGCGGCCCGGTCGGCGACAGGGAAAGTCCCGCCGTCAGTGCCGCCAGATCGTTTTACAGGCCGGCGCTGTTAGCCGCCCTCAAGCTGCGCTGGCTGGTGTTGGCGGGCGCGGGCGCGCTGCTGGGGGTGAGCCTGTGGCTGGCGCTGACCCTGGGTTCGGAGTTCATTCCGCAACTGGACGAGGGCGACATCGCCCTTCACGCGCTGCGCATTCCCGGCACCGGGCTGGAGCAATCCGTCGCCATGCAGACGCAGCTGGAGCAGCGCCTGAAGGCCTTTCCGGAAGTGGCGCTGGTGTTCGCGAAGATCGGCACCGCGGAAGTGGCCACCGATCCCATGCCGCCGAATGTGGCGGACAATTTCGTGATGCTCAAGCCCCGCGAGGCGTGGCCCGATCCGCGCAAGCGCAAGGAGACGCTGGTGGCGGAGATGGCGGACGCGCTGGCGGCCTTGCCCGGCAACAACTACGAGTTCACCCAGCCCATCGAGATGCGCTTCAACGAACTGATTTCCGGCGTGCGCGCGGATCTGGGCATGAAGGTGTTCGGCGACGACCTGGAACAACTGCTGAAATCCGCCAATGAAATCCGCGGAATCGTCGCAACCGTTGCCGGCGCTGCGGACGTTCAGGTCGAGCAGGTGGCGGGCCTGCCGGTGCTGTCGGTGGTGCCGAAGCGCGCCGCCCTGGCGGGTTACGGCCTTAATGTCGAAGCGTTGCAGACGCTGGTGGCCACCGCCATCGGCGGCGAGAACGCCGGCCTCATCTACGACGGCGACCGGCGCTTCGCCCTGGTCGTGCGCCTGCCGGAGCCGCTGCGCCGGGACATCGACGCCCTGGCGCACCTGCCGGTGCCCTTGGCGGATGGCGGTTACGTGCCGCTGTCGGAGGTCGCCGATCTGGTGCCGGCCAGCGCGCCCAACCAGATCAGCCGCGAAAACGGCAAGCGCCGGGTGGTGGTCACCGCCAACGTGCGGGGGCGGGATCTGGGCGGTTTCGTCGCCGACGTGCAGGCGCGGATTGCCGGCGAGGTGGCGTTGCCGCCGGGCTACTGGCTGGATTACGGCGGCACCTTCGAGCAACTGCAGTCCGCCGGCAAGCGCCTGGCGGTGGTGGTGCCGGTCACGCTCGTGGCCATCCTCGGCCTATTGCTGATGGCCTTCGGCTCTCTCAAGGATGCGCTGATCATTTTCAGCGGCGTGCCCCTGGCCATGACCGGCGGGGTGCTCGCCCTGTGGTTGCGGGGCATGCCGCTGTCGATCTCGGCGGGGGTGGGCTTCATCGCCCTGTCGGGGGTGGCGGTGCTCAACGGCCTGGTGATGGTGGCGTTCATCCGCGAGCTGTGGCGCGCGCACGGGGACCTGCTTGCGGCTGTGGTCGAGGGTGCGCTGGTGCGGCTGCGCCCGGTGATGATGACCGCGCTGGTGGCGAGCCTCGGTTTCGTGCCCATGGCGCTCAACACCGGCACCGGTGCGGAAGTGCAGCAGCCGCTGGCGACGGTGGTGATCGGCGGTATTCTGTCGTCCACGCTGTTGACGTTGTTCGTGTTGCCGGTGTTGTATGTGTTGGTGCATGGGCGGCGTGGGTAGTTTTCAGTTGACAGTTTTCAGTTATCAGTAAGAGCGCGTACTTCCCTGAAAACTGTTAACTGTTAACTGTCAACTCACAAACAAAGATTCCTTGCGTAAACCCGCGTTGTCGGATACCATTGCGCGCCTTTAAAAAAGCCCCGGGGTACCTATCCCCGGATCCTCCTTGCCACACCGAATGTACGGGTGGCTTCAACCCGTAAGGAGCTACAATGCGTCATTACGAAATCGTCTTTATGGTTCATCCGGACCAGAGCGAGCAGGTGCCGGGCATGATCGACCGCTACTCCAAGCTCGTCGAGGCCGGCAACGGCAAAGTGCACCGTCTCGAAGACTGGGGCCGTCGTCACCTGGCCTATCCCATTCAGAAAATCCACAAGGCTCACTACGTGCTCATGAACATCGAGTGCGGCCAGGATGTACTGGATGAGCTGACTTCCAACTTCCGCTACAACGATGCGGTATTGCGCAACCTGGTGATCAAGTGCGACGCGGCGGAAACCGCAGAGACCCTGATCATGAAGGCAGAGCGTGCCGACAAGGCCGAGAAGGAAAGCCGCGAGCGCCGCGAGGCCGAGCGTGCAGCCAAGGCCGCGGCTCAGGAAGCCGCCGCTGAAGCGGGTAACGAGTCTGAAGAAACTGCCGGAGAGGAGCAATAATCATGCAGCCACGTTTCAACCGCAGACGCAAGTTTTGCCGTTTTTCCGCTGAAGATGCGCCGAAGATCGACTACAAGGATCTCGAGACCCTGAAGGGCTACGTGTCCGAGTCCGGAAAAATCGTTCCCAGCCGTATTACCGGTACCAAGGCGCGCTATCAGCGCGAGCTGGCCACGGCCATCAAGAGAGCTCGCTACCTGGCATTGCTGCCTTACACCGACGGCCACAAGTAAACAGTCGCAAGGTCGGAGTAGCAGAGGGTGCGCGCTCTGGCGGAGTTCATCATGCGGGGGCGCTGGCAGGCCTCCGTGGTTGCCCTGTTGGGCAATCTGGTTCCGCTGCTGAGTCCGGCCGCAGTCGGGCTCGTGGCGCTGAGGCGCGGCCTGCCCGACGGCATTCTGGTACTGTTGTGGGCCTGTCTGCCACTGGTTGCCATGTTGTTCATGGACGCTGCCAATACCTTTGTGATGCTGAGTTCGGTGGCGGGCCTCGTGGTCGTGCTGGTGGCCGCCGAGGTGCTCAAGGGTACGGTGTCCTGGCCATTGACGTTGCTGTCGGTAGTGGTTGCATGCAGTGTCGCGATGGTGGTGGTGAGCTTCGTCTTTGCCACCGCGTCGACCCAGGCGGTCAACGATGTTCAGGCGGTGCTGGTAAGCCTCAAGGAGCAAGTGGGGCTCGAAGCCTCACCCTTTTATCTGCTCATGGCGGCCACGGCGACGAGTATCGGCGTAGAGGTCATCAGCATGACCTTCGTGCTCGGTTTCATGTCGTGGCTCACGGCGCTGAATGTGATCGCGAGCCTGATGCTGGCGCGCTGGTGGCAGGCTCTGCTGGTCAACCCCGGTGGTTTTCAGCAGGAGTTTCACAGCCTGCGCATGGACAAGATGGTGGCGGTTCCGCTGCTGCTGGCGGTGCTCTTGTGCAACCTCGGCAGTGCGGAGTACGGCACCTGGGGCAGCCTGTTGGGCATGCCGCTGCTGGTTGCGGGACTGGGTCTGGCGCATTACAGCGTCAAGGCCAGAGGCATGGGTACTTTTTGGCTGGTGTTGATGTATATGGGGCTGGTACTGGTCGGCCCCCTGAGTATGGTGCTGATCGTGGTTGCATTCCTCGACAGCTTTATGAATTTTCGTGCACGCCTCGATAAATCCCGGGGTTCCAATCCCTGATCCGCGTGGCCGCACATTGAAGAGAGGTGATCAAAATGGATGTCATTTTGCTGGAAAAAGTCGGCAGACTTGGCGCAATTGGCGATAAGGTGGCGGTGAAGGGTGGCTATGGCCGCAACTATCTGATTCCCCAGGGCAAGGCGATTTTCGCAACCCCCGAGAATATCGCTCAGTTCGAACAGCGCCGCGCTGAAATCGAGAAAGCCGCTGCCGAGCGCAAGGCCGAAGCGGAAAGCCGCGCAGCCAAGCTCGAAGCTCTGGCGAGCGTACAGATTGGCGCCAATGCCGGCGACGAAGGCCGCCTGTTCGGCTCCATCGGCACTCGCGACATCGCCGATGCGCTGACCGCCGCTGGCGTCGACGTTGCCAAGAGCGAAGTGAAACTGCCCGAAGGCGCACTGCGTGAGCTGGGCGAGTTCGACGTGGATATCCAGTTCCACTCTGAAGTGATCAAGTCCGTCAAGGTTGTCGTCGTCGCTGAATAAGCGGTGGCCGCAGACGCAATCACGGCACTGTCCCGCAAAGGCAGTGCCGTTTTTCCTTGAGAGGCGATAACGGCGTGGCAGGTTCTTTGGCCCTTGGCACACAGCTGCCCCATTCCCTCGAAGCCGAGCAGGCTGTGCTCGGCGGGCTGATGCTCGCCAACGAATCCTTCGAAACCGTTGCCGCGGTGCTTTCGGTTGCCGATTTCTACAACGGCGACCACCAGTTGATCTTCCGCACCATGCAGAAGCTGGCGGCGGAAGAGAACCCCTTTGACGTTCTCACCCTGTCGGAAACCCTCAAGGAGAGCGGTGAGCTGGCGCAGGTCGGCGGCGACGGCTATCTGGTCGAGCTCGCGGCCAACACGCCGAGCGCGGCGAATCTCTCCGCCTATGCGCAGATCGTCCTCGAGCGCTCCATTGTGCGGCAGTTGATCGTCGCGTCCACGGAAATCGCCCAGAAAGGTCTCACCCCGCTGGGTTGGGACAGCGCCAGGTTACTCGCCGAAGCCGAGCAGAAGCTTACCGAAATCATGGAAAACCGCCCCAAGAAGGGTGGTTTTCTCGCCGTGAATGACTTGCTCCGCGAAGCGGTGGAACGTATCGAGCAGCTGTTTCACAGCGATGCCGATATCACCGGACTCAGTACCGGCTTTGCCGATCTGGACGAGAAGACGTCGGGCTGGCAGAAGGCGGACCTCGTCATCGTCGCCGGGCGCCCCTCGATGGGGAAAACCTCGTTTGCCATGAACATGGTGGAGCATGCCATGCTGCACCAGGAGCGTCCGGTACTGGTATTCAGCCTGGAGATGCCCGCCAGTCAGCTGGTCACGCGGATGCTGTCGTCCATCGGTCGTATCGACCAGACCCTCATTCGCACCGGCAACCTGTCCGAAGACGACTGGCCGCGCCTCAACAACGCCGTGATGCGCATGAAGGACAGGCCGCTTTTCATCGACGATACGCCGGGGATCTCGCCGCTGGAAATGCGCAACCGCATTCGCCAGCTGGTGAGGGAACACAAGGAAGTGCTGCGCGAAAGGGCGAAGGGCGCCATGGATGCCGACACCCTGGATCAGATGTCATCGCCGGCGATGATCATGGTGGATTACCTGCAGCTCATGTCCGCCAGCATTCCCGGCGAGGGGCGGGTGCAGGAAATCTCGCAGATATCCCGGGATCTCAAGTTCATCGCCCGGGAGTTCAATTGCCCGGTGATTGCCCTGTCGCAGCTCAGTCGTAATGTGGAGCAGCGCCCCAACAAGCGCCCGGTCAACTCGGATCTGCGCGAATCCGGTGCCATCGAACAGGACGCCGACGTCATTCTTTTCATCTACCGGGATGAGGTCTACCACGAAGATACCCAGGACAAGGGTATCGCCGAAGTCATCATCGGCAAGCAGAGAAACGGCCCCATCGGGACCAGCAAGCTCGCCTTCCTCGGTAAATACACCCGCTTCGAGAATCTCGCCCGCGACTATTTCGGCGACGATTCCTGAGTCCGCCTTCATTGGGTTTTCATCATGCAGATATTCCGCACTATCAAGGGCTTGAGAGATGAACTTAACGAATGTCGCAGGAAAGGTCTGCGCATTGGTTTCGTTCCCACGATGGGTAATCTGCACGCCGCGCACATCGAATTGATCACGCTGGCGCAGCAAACCAACGATGTGGTCGTCTGTTCCATTTTCGTCAACGCCCTGCAGTTCGGCCTCAACGAGGATTGGGATCGCTATCCGCGCACCATCCGCGAGGATGTCGAGAAGCTCACCGCAGCCGGTTGCAACTACCTGTTCCACCCCGACGATAACGAAATGTATCCCAACGGCCTCGATACCCAGTCGCGCGTGGTGTGTCCGACGATGACGGATATTCTCTGCGGCGCCAGCAGGCCAGGACACTTCGAAGGCGTGACCACGGTGGTCACCAAGCTCTTCAACGTCGTGCAGCCGGATGAAGCGGTTTTCGGCGTCAAGGATTATCAGCAATTGGCGGTGATCCGGCGCATGGCCGAAGATTTGTGCATGGGCGTCAAGATCACCGCCGCGCCCATTCATCGGGAGGCGGACGGACTGGCAATGAGTTCACGAAATGGCTATATTAGCGCCGTCGAAAGACCCAGGGTCAGTATTCTGTACGAAACACTGAAATGGATGGTGGAGTCTATCCGCGAGGGAGAGCGGGACTTTACGCGCCTTGAGGAGCAAGGCAAACAGCGTATCGAAGACAAGGGCTTTCGGGTGGACTATCTGAGTGTTTGCAACAGCAAGACACTCGAACCCGCGGCGATCGATGACGGCGAGATCACCATTCTCGGCGCCATGTATACCGAAAGCGCCCGTCTCATTGACAATCTTTCGCTCTCTCTCTGACAAGAGGTAAACCACATGCTGAGTAACATGCTGAAAGCCAAGCTTCATATGGCAACGGTGACGCAGGCCGAGCTTTGGTACGACGGTTCCTGTGCCATCGATTCCGCGCTCCTGGAGCTGGCGGGAATGCAAGAGTTCGAGCAGATCGACATTTACAATGTCAACAACGGCGAACGCTTCACGACCTACATCATCAAGGCCGAGCCGGGTTCGGGCACCATTTCCATGAACGGTGCCGCGGCGCGCAGGGTTCAGGTAGGTGATCGCGTCATCATCGCCACGTACGGTCACTTCGACGAGGCGGAAGCGGCCAGGCACAAGCCGAGTCTGGTATATCTCAATCAGGACAATACCGTCGACCGCACTGCCAATGCCATTCCTGTTCAGGCCGTTTCCTGATCTCCAGCTCGCAGCTCTTCCTGTCTCGATATTTCTAAAAACAACATACAGACAAAACCACGGCCCTGATCGGGCTGCGCGGATCGTCATTGCTGCGCGGCCCGCGTCGTGCTGCCTGCATGGTGGGGTTCGATGCGCGTTTCAGCCTGCCCGGGTGGGGACGAAGGCCACCATTCGCCTTTACCCTGGTTTCGTGGCGCAATAAACTGTCACTCATTTCTTGATCAATCATCAGAGGCGGAAATGAGTCAGAACGCAGTCTACCCTGTGCCTGCCCAGTGGCGTGAGCAAGCGTACATCAACAACGAAAAATACCAGGAAATGTATCGGCGCTCGGTGGAGACTCCGGATCTGTTCTGGGCCGAGCAGGCCGGGATTTTTCTGTCGTGGGAGCAGAAATGGCAGCGTGTCTGCGAGCAGGATATGAAGCAGGGGCTCGCGCGCTGGTTTGATGGTGGCAAGCTCAACGTTGCCGTCAATTGCATCGATCGCCATCTCGCGACACGCGCCAGCCAGACGGCATTCATCTGGGAGGGCGATGAGCCCGGTCAGGACAAGCATATTTCCTATCAGGAACTCCACGATGCCGTGGCGCGCTTCGGCAACGCGCTGCGCGCCCGAGGTGTCGCCAAGGGAGACCGGGTCTGTATCTACATGCCGATGATTCCCGAGGCGGCCTACGCCATGCTTGCCTGTGCGCGTATCGGCGCCGTGCATTCAGTGGTGTTTGGCGGTTTTTCCGCGGATGCGCTGCGCGACCGGGTGCTCGACGCGGGCTGCCGGGTGGTCATCACCGCCGACGAAAGCGTGCGCGGCGGCAGGGTTCACCCGCTCAAGGACAACATGGATCAGGCATTGCGCGAGTGCCCCAATGTTCACACCTGTATCGTCGTGCAGCGCACCGGCGGCCACATCCACATGCGCGAGCGGGATGTCTGGTATCACGAACTGGTCGAGAATGCGTCCAGCGTCTGTGAACCGGAAATCATGGATGCGGAAGATCCGCTGTTCATTCTTTATACCTCGGGCTCGACAGGCAAGCCCAAGGGCGTGCTTCACACCACCGCGGGCTATCTGCTGCAGGCGGCCATGTCCCACAAGTACACCTTCGATTACCGCGATGGCGACGTCTATTGGTGCACGGCGGATGTCGGCTGGGTCACGGGCCATTCGTACATCGTCTATGGGCCGCTGTGCAACGGCGCCACCAGCCTGATTTTCGAGGGCGTGCCCACCTATCCGGACGCCTCCCGCTTCTGGCAGGTGTGCGACAAGCACAAGGTCAACCAGTTCTACACTGCGCCGACCGCTCTGCGTTCATTGATGGGTGTGGGAGATGAGTATGTGAATGGCTGTTCTCTCGCGTCGTTGAAGTTGCTCGGCACCGTGGGCGAGCCGATCAATCCGGAGGCCTGGCAGTGGTATCACCGCACCGTGGGCAAGGGACGCCTGCCCATCGTCGATACCTGGTGGCAGACAGAAACCGGCGCCCATATGCTCACGCCCCTGCCCGGTGCGATGGATCTCAAGCCGGGTTCGGCCACGCTGCCGTTTTTCGGCGTGCAGCCAGCCTTGCTGGATGCCGAGGGTAAGGAGATCGAAGGCCCAGGGGAGGGCGCCCTGGCGATCAAGGCGTCCTGGCCCGGTCAGCTGCGCACCGTGTGGGGCGACCACCAGCGCATGGTGGATACCTATTTTTCCACTTATCCCGGCTACTATTTCTCGGGAGATGGCGCGCGCCGCGACAAGGATGGCTACTACTGGATCACCGGTCGTGTCGACGATGTGCTCAATGTGTCCGGGCACCGCATGGGAACGGCGGAGATCGAAAGCGCGCTGGTTCTTCATCCCAAGGTCGCCGAAGCGGCGGTGGTGGGCTATCCCCACGATATCAAGGGGCAGGGCATCTATGCCTATGTCACCCTGATGTCCGGTGTGCAGGGAAGCGACAATCTCGAGCGGGAGCTGATCGCCATCTGTGCCGAAGAAATCGGCCATTTCGCCAAGCCGGATTTGCTGCAGTGGGCGCCCAGCCTGCCGAAGACGCGCTCCGGCAAGATCATGCGCCGTATCCTGCGCAAGGTCGCAGCCAATGAATTGGACAGCTTGGGCGACACTTCGACACTGGCTGATCCCGCGGTGGTGGATGAACTGATTGCCAACCGGCTCAATCAATAACGCAGAGCGCTGATTCAAGAGCCTGTTCATAATCTCTCGACCCAGCGCTGCCTCTGTAGGAACCTGCCTGCAGGCGACCGTATGCCGTGCGTCCCGATGGTTGTGTCGCCTGCAGGCAGGCTCCTACAAGGGTTCGTGCCATCTCCTCCTGTCTGCCGCGAACTCCTCGTCGCTTCCGCGGAACTGCCCCTGTAGAAGCCTGCCCGCAGGCGACTGTATGCCGTGCGCCCCGATGGTTGTGTCGCCTGCAGGCAGGCTCCCGCAAGGGTCGTGCCATCTCCCCTTGTAGGAGCGGCCTCGGCCGCGAACTCCTCGTCGCTTCCGCGGAACTGCCCCTGTAGGAGCCTGCCCGCAGGCGACCGTATGCCGTGCGTCCTGATGGTTGTGTCGCCTGCAGGCAGGCTCCGGCAAGGGTCGTGCCATCTCCCTTTGTAGGAGCGGCCTCGGCTCACATTCCCACCGCCCTGAACAGGCCAAAATTCCAGCTTCTACGCAAGTGGCCATTACTCGCGTAACACCCCGGTTTTTCATGTAAAATGGCCGTCCTTTTGCTATGTCTGTCTAATCATGCTTCCCGTGATCGCCTTGGTCGGCCGCCCCAATGTGGGCAAGTCGACATTGTTCAATCGCCTGACCCGTTCCAGGGATGCTCTGGTGGCCAACTATGCCGGGCTTACCCGCGACCGCAAGTACGGTGAAGGTGTCTGGCACGAGCGCCGCTTCGTGGTCATCGATACCGGTGGCATCACCGGCGAAGAGGAAGGAATCGACAGCGCCATGGCCGAGCAGTCCATGCAGGCCATCGAGGAAGCTTCGGCAGTACTCTTTCTGGTGGACTGTCGCGACGGCCTGACCGCCACCGACGAGGCCATCGCCAGCTATCTGCGCGAGAAGGGCAAGCCCTGCTTCCTGGTGGCGAACAAGATCGACGGTCTCGATCCCAATGTGGCGCTGGCGGATTTCTATCGCCTCGGTTTCGACGGGCTGTATCCGACCACGGCGACCCACGGGCGTGGTGTGTCGGCGCTGATGGAGCGTGTCCTCGAACTTTTTCCCGAGCCCCCTGCAATCGAGCCGGAGGAAGAAGAGGAAGATGAGGGTGGCGAGACCGAAAGAGGCATCAAAATCGCCATCGTCGGCCGCCCCAACGTCGGCAAGTCCACCTTGGTCAACCGCATGCTGGGGGAAGACCGGGTGGTGGTGTACGATCAGCCGGGCACCACGCGGGACAGCATTTACATCGACTATGAGCGTCACGGCAACAAATACACGCTGATCGATACCGCCGGGGTGCGGCGCCGCAAGAATGTTCATCTCACAGTGGAAAAATTTTCCATTGTCAAAACACTGCAGGCCATCGACGACGCCAACGTGGTGATTCTGCTCATGGATGCCAGTGAAGGCATCGTGGATCAGGATCTTCACCTCATGGGTTATGCGGTGGAGGCGGGCAGGGCGCTGGTGGTGGCCATCAACAAGTGGGACGGGTTGGAGCCAGAGCAGCGGGAATATGTCAAAACCCAGTTGCAGCGACGCCTGCGTTTCGTCAGTTTTGCCGATATCCACTTCATTTCGGCTTTGCACGGCACCGGCGTCGGCGACTTGTACAAGTCTATCCGTCGTGCCTATGCTGCCGCCACGGACAAGCTTTCCACCAATGTGCTGACGCGGATCCTGGAAGATGCCGTGGCCGATCATCCGCCGCCGCTGGTGAGGGGGCGCCGCATCAAGCTGCGCTACGCTCATGCCGGCGGCAAGAACCCGCCGATCATCGTCATTCACGGTACCCAGACCGATGCCGTGCCGGATCACTATACCCGCTATCTGGAAAAGACGTTTCGCGAGGCGCTGAAATTGCACGGCACGCCAGTGCGCATCGAATACCGAACCAGCGAAAACCCCTACGCGGGTCGCAAAAACACCTTGACGCCACGTCAGCTTGCCAAGCGCAAGCGCCTGATGAAGCACATCAAGGGAAAAAAATAGCGTTTCATCACCAGTATTTTTCAAGGGCTTCTGCGTTGCGAGCGGCGTGGGGCAATATTGTTCAGAGGGAGTAAAACATGAAGAAGTTACTTGCGATCTGTCTGGTTGCGGCCAGCCCGATGGTGTATGGTGAAAAAAACTGGACCGGCGAGGGCGACGTCGCCTACAACCGCGCCACGGGAAATACCGATACCAATGCCCTGCTGGCGAACCTCAAGCTCGTTTACGAGCGGGATAAATGGCGCCATAGCGGACAGGTGGAGGCGATCAATTCATCCGAAAACGACACGCGCAGCGCCGAGTCCTATACGCTGAGAGCGAAGAGCGACTACCAGCTTTCCGACGCGCTCTATACCTTCGGCGCTTTTCGTTACGAAGACAACCGTTTCAGCGGTTACGAATATCAGTCATCGCTGGCCGCCGGTCTGGGTTACAAGATCATCGACACCGAAGCTACCCAGTTCAACGTCGAGGGCGGTGCGGGTTATCGCCGCAGCGAAGAAGCGGTAACCGGTGAGACGTTCAACGAGGCTGTGGGTATCGCCGCCGTGCGTTTTCACCACGAGCTCACCGATACCACACGTTTCGAGAGCGATCTCAACGTGGAGTCCGGTGCCGACAACACGTTTGCCGAGTCGGTCCTTGCTCTCAAGGTGCGCATCAACTCCAGGCTGGCGCTGCGAGTTGCCTACACGGTGAAACACAACACGGATGTGCCCGATGACACGAAAAATACCGACACCATGACCAGCGTCGGTCTGAACTTCAATTTCTGATCAGGTTCCGGCGATCCGGATCGCAGACTTGTGCCGCAAGCGCCCGGGTCTTTTTTGCAAGGCGGCATATCAGGGTTGATAATGCGCCGACTTGCAGATGCGCTGTTCATGTAACTGATCGAGACTTGGACGATTAACGATGGAAAAAGCAATGCCGGAAGGGAAGATACCTCATGACGAGAGTGGCGCAGGCACCTTGCCGAGGGAGCTTGCCGATATCGTCGTCGGCTACATCCGACAGCTGGGCGTCGAATACGTTTTTGGTGTGCTTGGCGGAGCCATCGAGCCACTGGTAAACGCGCTGGCGCGCAGCGGCAGAAATGGTGGTCCGCGCTGCGTCATCACTCGCCATGAAAGCGGTGCGGCATTCATGGCGGATGGTTATTACAGCGCGTCCGGCAAACTGGCCGTGTGTTTCGCCACCACCGGGCCGGGAACCACCAACATGGTTACCGGGGTGGCGTCGGCCTACGCCAACAACGTCCCCATGCTGGTCATCACGGCACAGACATCACTGGATACCTTTGGTCGCGGGGCGCTGCAGGAGTCATCCTGCACCGGGACCAATACCCTGTCGATCTTCGAAAGTATCACGCGTTACAACTCATTCGTATCGCATCCGGATCAGCTTGAATACAAGCTCGCGGCGGCGATCATGACGGCGCACCGCTATCCCAGGGGCCCCGCGCACCTGACCATTCCGATCGACATCTTGAAGGTCGCGCCGAAAAAGCCACTGCAGTTTGCCAATCTGGAGCACCTGGTTTCCCATACCAAATGGCTGGACACGGTGGCGTTTCAGCAGTTCTTCGAGCTGCTGCGCAGCAGCAAGCGTGCGGTATTCGTGATCGGCAATGAAGCCAGTGGCGCCATCGGGACCATTCTCGATGTGGCGCTGTGGTTGAACATTCCCCTGGTTGTCACGCCCCACGGCAAGGGGTTGGTGAGTCCTTTCCACCATTTGTTCCGCGGTGTCCTGGGATTTGCCGGCCATGACAGCGCAGTCACGGCGCTGCGCGATCCGGAGGTGGACCTGGTGGTTGCGATTGGCGCTTCCCTTGGCGAGTGGGCCAGCAACGGCTGGGATCGCGACAGCATCCTCAATGGCCGCCTGGTTCACGTCGCGTCCTCCGAAAACCAGTTCAATGGTTCGCCCATGGCCAGGCTGCATGTGCGCGGCAACATCGACACCATTTTCGACGGCGTGCGCGAAAGGCTGGCGGCGGACGGTGTTCCCAGGCGTCTCAACGAGGAAACGATTCGCGCACTTTCGGCGCAGCGGCGTTTTCACTTCAGCCTCCAGGATGAAGCGGCCTATCACTCCGATCAGGCACCCTTGCTGCCGCAGCGTCTGATGGCGGAGTTGCCGAATCTTTTTCCGCCCAGCACGCGCTATCTGGCGGATTCGGGAAACAGCTTCGCGTGGGCTGTTCATTATCTGCATCCGCAGGACAGGCGCATCGCCGGCAAGCGCGACGCCAAGGGCGGGTTGTTCAAGGCGAGTCTCGACTTTGCCTCCATGGGTTGGGCCATTGCCAGCGCGGTGGGCACTGCATTCGCCTTGCCGGGCTGTCCCGTGGTGTGCCTGACCGGCGATGGCAGCTACCTGATGGCGGGGCAGGAAATCACCGTGGCCATTCAGCATGAATTGCCCGTCATCTACCTCATCCTCAACGATGCGGGGTACGGCATGGTCAAGCACGGCCAGCGCCTGACCGGTGCCGAGAATTTCGGCTACGAGCTGCCCAGAATCGATTTTGCGGCCATGGCACAGGCCATGGGCGTACCCGGTCACGTGGTGGAAACGGTGGATGATCTTCTCGCACTCGACTGCGACGCCATGGCGAATAGGAAGGGGCCGACGGTGCTGGATGTGCGCATTGACCCTGAAGCGAAGCCTCCGATAGGATTGCGTACCCGCATCCTGAGGGGCGAGCTGTGAGTGACGAACGAGAAACGATAAAAACAAAAATATGGCTGGAAGAGGCGGAGGCGGACAATCCCTTCGCGGCGCGGGCGTGCTATTGCTCGGGCTACGACGTTTACGGGGATCTGCTCGGCAAGATTCGCTGGACGCAATACCTGTATCTGCTTTTCAAACTGGAGCTGCCGGATGCGCAGCAGGAAAAGCTTCTTGAAACCCTGGCGGTGGCCATCGCCAATCCCGGCATCAGGGACCACAGCGTGCGCGCGGCAATGGACGCGGGCGTCGGCGGGTCGACGCGCGCCTCGGCGTTGATGGCCGCGCTTGCCATCGGCGCCGGCAACCTTTCCGGAGGTCGCGAAATCGTGCAGATGATGCGGCTCTGGCAGGTGTGCGACCGTGATCTTGCAAGCTGGCAGAACTACGTGCTTGCGCCGCCCGAGGAAGAGCGGCCCGATGTATGGCTGCCCATGGAGCACGTGCCAGGATTCGACCCCAATGGCGCCTCGTGCCCACTGCCGGTGCGGCAGACACTCGATGCGCTGGCGGCGATAAAACCGGATGGCCGTCTTTCCTGGCTCAAGACGCAGCGCGAAACGCTGGAGCAGACGGTAGGCTATCCGCTGGCCATGTCCGGCGTCATTGCCACGGCCATCGCGGATCTCGGCTTCGCCGAAGGCGAGGCCGAGATGCTTTATCTGATGTTGCGCCTGCCGGGAGCGGCTGCCCACGCACTCGAACAGGAAAAAAGCGGGTGGAGAAAATACCCTTTCTTCGGCCCTGTTCTCAAGCCCATGACGAATGACGAATACCAGGGCGTGCTGGCCTCACTGGAGAACGACGAATGAAAGGACCGGATCGGCTGCGATTTTTCCAGAACGACTGGCCGACGGACAAAGGCGCCTGGTTCCCGGGAGAAAAGGTGCTGTACCGGGAGAAATCGCTGTTCGAGGATTTCAACGACAAGTCATGGATGACGCTTCTCATGTATGGCATAAAAGGCCGTGAGCCGAGCGCCAATCAGGCGAAAATGCTCGAGATCATCTGGACCATCTGTACCAGTTTTCCCGACCCGAGAATCTGGAACAACCGTGTGGCAGCGATGGGCGGAACGACGAGAAGCACGCCGCCCCTTGCCATTGCCGCCGCGACCGCCGTGTCCGAAGCGACGATTTACGGGAGAAAGCCGGATCTGCTCGGCTCGAGCTTCCTGTATGAAGCCTTTGCCCTGAGGGCGGACGAAGAGCAATTGCAGGCGTTCGTTCTGCATTACGTAAAAAAATATCGCGGCATTCCGGGGTTTGGTCGACCCATCATTTCCGAGGATGAACGCATCGAGCCTCTGCTGCGGCAGGTTGAGCGCTTGCTGGGTGATGGGCTGCCGTTTCTCGCGCTGGTGCGAAAGGTCGAAGATATTCTGCAGGATACGAGATACCGGCTGAAAGCTAATATTTCCATCTATTGTGCGGCAATCCTCGCGGAGATCGGCTATTCCCCCCGTGAGTTTGTCTATATCGCCCTGCTGTCCTTTTCGGCGGGCATGGTGCCGTGTCACATCGACGCGCTGGAAAAGCCGGAGGGCGCATTATTTCCCGTGAGTTGCGATCAGATCGCGTACTCCGGAAAGTCAAAAAGGAACTATGCATAGTTATGGGCACATTACAAATAAATATACGCCTGATCATGTCGTCACTCCTGCTTTGCGGGACGTTCCAGGCGTATTCCGATGATATCTCCGAAGCCGAGCTGCTGGGTATTTTCGGCAGTGAGGAGTTCATCAGTATTGCCACGGGCTACAAACAGCCGGTGTCGAAGGCGCCCGCGGTGGCGTCGGTCATCACCGCGCAGGACATCAGGCGTATCGGCGCCACCGACATCGACGAAGTTCTGGGAACGGTGCCCGGCCTGCACGTGTCGAGAAATCCGCAGGGCTACAACCCCATTTACACCTTCAGGGGCATCTACTCCGGATACAATCCGCAGGTGTTGATGCTGGTCAACGGTATTCCCCTGACCAACCTGTTCACCGGCAACCGCAGCAACGCCTGGGTGGGCATGCCGGTGGAGGCCATAAATCGCATCGAGATCATTCGCGGCCCGGGATCGGCCGTGTACGGCGCCGATGCATTCGCGGGAGTCATCAACATCATTACCGAGGGTGGCGATACCATCACCGAAAATGAGCTGATGGCCCGTTATGGAAGCTACAACACGCGCGAGCTCAGTGCCAAGTTCCGCAAAAAATGGGAGCATTCCCACGTCGGCTTCGTTCTGGAAGGCAAGACCACCGATGGCCAGGACGAAATCATCGCCGCCGACCTGCAATCCTATCTCGACAGTATCGCGGGAACCTCTGCGTCCCTCGCTCCGGGCGCTGTGAATCTGGGTCGGGAAACCATCGACGCCCGGCTCGATTACCGATACAAGGATTTCGTGCTCCGCGGCGGTTACCAGGGGCGCTATAACGCACAGAGTGGCGCCGGCGTTGCCCAGGCCCTGGATCCGCACGCGGAATTTGCCAGCGAGCGCATCAATTTCGACCTGACCTACAGCATACCCTCGCTTTTTACGGACAGTCTGTCGGCGATAGTGTCGGCCAGCTTTCTCGATGTCACTCAGGAAGTGGACAAGAATGCGCTGATTTTTCCGCCCGGATCGACCGGCTCCTTCTTCGACGAAAATGGTCAGCCGCTGTTCGGCCTGTTTCCGGATGGCGTCGTGGGCAGCCCCGAGATCTACGAGCGGCATTCGCGTTTCAATGCCGCGTTTCACTACGTGGGCCTGAATGACCACGATCTGACCTTTGGTGGCGGTTATTACTACGGCGATCTGTACAGGGTCAAGGAAAAGAAAAATTACTGTACCGATGAGGATTCCTGCGCTTTCATTCTGCCGGCTGGAGGCATCGTGGATGTGTCGGACACGCCCTTTGTGTTTCTCCAGGAAGGTGATCGCAAGAACCATTATTTTTATGTTCAGGATGTCTACACACTCGCCAACGATTGGCAGCTTACCGCGGGCCTGCGTTACGACGAATATTCCGATTTCGGTCACACCCTCAATCCACGCCTGGCGCTGGTGTGGTCCACGAGCCGCAACCTGACCACCAAATTCCTCTACGGCGAGGCGTTCCGGGCGCCCGCATTTGCGGAGACCCGCGCCATCAACAATCCCACGGCGCTGGGTAATCCCAACCTGAAGGCCGAGACGCTGCGCAGCTACGAGCTGGTTTTCGATTACAAAGTCAATTACGACCTCGATTTCATCTTCAACACCTTTTATTACGAGTGGGAAGACATCATCCAGTTCGTGCCGGAGGCGGATGGCGGAACCTCCACCGCTCAGAATGCGGGCAAGCAGACGGGTTACGGCGTAGAGCTCGAGAGCAAGTGGTCCGTGACGCCATCGCTGGCGTTTTCGGCGAATTTTGCCTGGCAGGAATCCACCAATAAAGCCACCGATTCGGATGTGGCCAATGCGCCCGGCAAGAAGGTTTACGTGCAGTCGCACTGGGAGTTCATGCCCAACACCAGCCTGAACCTGCAGGCCAATTGGGTAATGGACCGCAAAAGGGAGATTTCTGATGCGCGCTCTCGGGTGGACGACTACGTCCTGGTGGACCTGACGCTGCGGCGGAAAAACCTGTGGGGAAATCTGGAGGCAGCCGTTCTGATCAAGAACCTGTTTGACGAGGATGCCAGAGAGCCCACGCCCAACGGTTTTCCTGTTCCAGCGATTCCCGACGATTTGCCGTTGCCGGGGCGTTCCCTGTTCGGGGAAATAAGATATCAGTTTTGATGATGCATGTGACAGGGAAACAGTTTATGCAGTTAGGCCTGCCTTCAGGTGACCGCAGACGGAGGAACAAGCTTGGGAAGCTGCTTGTTCTCCTTTTCTCGTGCCTTTTCTTTGTGCCGGCGTCCGCGCAGGACGAAGTGACGGTCGTGTATCCCATGGTGAGAGAGCCGTTCTCGAATGTGTACCGGGATCTGATCGCCGGTATACGCAGCGGCTATTCCGGGGTCGTGAACGAATTTCCGGTGAACGGCCATTTTTCGCGCTCCCTGCTCTCCGCCCACGTGGGCGGGACAGAGCAGAAAGCGGTGATCGCGCTCGGTAACAAGAGTCTCGACGTGGTGGCTTCGGCGGATATGGACGTGCCCGTGTATGCGGCGGTGGCGCGGGTGGAACCCGGCTCTGTCATCGAGGGTGGCATTCTGCTGGAGGCCGACGCACAGGTCTACCTGTCGCGCCTGCTGGAAATCTTTCCCCAGACCGGTACGGTGCACGTGGTTTACAACCCGGAGCACCACCAGAGCCTGATCGATACCGCGACGGCCTACCTCAAGAACAAGCGCATCAGCTTCAACGCCGCGCCTGCCACGGATGTCAGAACCGCGGCCCTCGCATTCCGGGATATCGTCAAGAAGGCGAGAAGAAACGATGCGGTGTGGTTGATGTCCGATGCGGCGCTGATCGATGGCACGTTGCTGAAAGTGGTACTCGACGCCGCCTGGGACAAGCGCCTGGCGGTTTTTTCCTCGACCCCCGTATTTGTCAAGCGGGGCGCGCTTTTTGCCATATATCCGGATAACATTGGCATCGGGCACCGCCTCGGGCGCATGGCGGACGAGGCCTCCTCCGAGCGGGGACGCGGCGGTGTCGAAACACTCAAGGATGTGAAAGTGGCGTTCAATGAGCGGACGGGAAACCATATTGGCGTGAAGCTGACAGCCCAGTCCCGCGCCAATATCGAGCTTTTCCTGCCGGAGATGTAATCAATACGATCCTGGGGTTCAACTATCGTGGAAAGTGTGTCAATTCAGATGGCGGTTCTCTGCCTCGCGACGCATGAAGGTCGCTGGCAGGCTGACGCGCGCCTCACGGGATCGTCCGGCAGGTGTCTGTGTCCGGGAGCCGTGAATGCGTAAGGCATTTCTCTCGAGCCTCGAGTTCAGAAAGCAGTTGGTGATTGCTTTCAGCCTGGGGATCGGACTGCTTGCCATTGCCACCTCTCTCACCCTGACACTGACCGCCAACCAGTCGATCAAGAGCCAGATCATCGATCAAGGGCTCTACCTCACCGAGTCCATAGGTCGCCAGTCGCGGCTGGCGCTGCTGTACCAGAGTCCCGAAGAGGCGCGGGACACCGTGGAAATCGCATTGCAGTTTCCGGATGTGGTGGGCGTCGAAATCAAGACGGACAAGGGCGACGTGCTGCATAGCCAGGGCGGTGACGAGATCCCGCCACTGACGCAGCGCCCGGAGCACACCCTGTTGGCGAACGAAACGGGCAGCGCGCTCGTTTTTGTGACGCCGGTCAAGACCCAGACGGACGACGATCATCTGTGGGCGGGGGAGAGTATCGTCGGGGTCGCCGAGGGCGAGATCATCGGCTACGTGAGCGTGGCGATTTCCAAGGGCACGCTGAATGCCATCTGGGAGGAACTGCTCAAGAGCAACGTCTTCGTTTCCGCCGTGATCGCCATCAATCTGCTGATCTTCCTATTGCTGCTGACCCGCCGTCTCACCGATCCGCTGCGCCAGCTCTCGGAAGTGATGCACCGCGCGGAAGCCGGTGAGCTCAATTTGCGCGCCTCGTTCCGGGGGCCGCGCGATATCGAGAACATGCAGAAGGCCTTCAACACCATGATGACGTCGCTGGAGACGCGCACGGTGGAACTGCAGAAGGCGCGTGACCAGGCCCTTGAGTCGGCCAAGATCAAGTCCGAGTTTGCCGCCAATGTCTCCCACGAGCTGCGCACGCCGATGAACTCGGTGCTGGGCATGCTCGATCTGCTGTCGGTGATGGGGCTCGACAGCCAGCAATACGACTACGTTGAAACCGCGAAGCTGTCGGCGCACAACCTGCTGGCGCTGATCGACGACATCCTGTCCTACGTGCGCGCCGATTCCGGCCGCCTGGTTCTCGACGACGGCCCCTGTGACCTGAACACGCTCCTGGAAGACGTGGTCACGCTGCTGTCCACCCAGGCCATGAAGAAGAAGCTGGATATCGGCTATATCATCGATGGTGTCGATGGATCCATCATTCTCGATGCCCAGCGCCTGCGCCAGATACTGATCAACCTGGTCGGCAACGCCATCAAGTTCACCGATAGCGGTGAAATCCAGATCAGCGCCAGCCTCACCGATGACAAGGTTCGCAAACTCCGGGTTGCGATCCGGGATACCGGTATCGGCATCAATCCCGATGCCCAGCAGAAGATTTTCGAAGCCTTTACACAGGAAGACTCGACCACCACCCGGCGCTACGGGGGAACCGGCCTCGGCCTTGCCATCTGCAAACAGTTCGTGACGCTGATGGGCGGCGACATCACCGTAAAAAGCGAACCGGGCCACGGCAGTGAATTCGAATTCACCTTGCCGTATCTTCCCGCCGTGACGGCAGCCGAGCCAGCGCGGCCGCAGGTGGATCTCTCCGGCAAGCAGGTGGTCATCGCCGACGATAGCGGGGTGGTCAGCGGCTTCATCGACAAATGGGTGTCCGCGCGTGGCGCGCAGGCAACATGCGCTGAAAATGCCGTGGAATTGCTGGATTACCTGAACACGTCTGACAACAGCGACCGCAAGGTCGATTACCTGTTCGTCGACGAGAACATTCTCGGCATCAACTTCAGCGATCTGCTGTCGGTGATTCGCGAACACAGCTGTATCAAGGGCGCCGAGATCATCATCATGGTGAATCCCTGGATCATCACCTACCACAGCGCGATCAGCCAGTGCTCGATCATCGAGAAGCCGATCCTCTATTCCAAGCTCAACAACCTGTTCACCAACGACAAGGTATCGGGCAACAGCCGCCAGGTGGTTCGCGACAGAAAGAATCTTCTCGCCAAAAAGCTCAATCTCAAGGTGCTGGTGGTGGACGACAATCAGGCCAACTGCCTGGTGGCCGGCGGCATGCTCGACCAGATGGGTTGTGAATACGAGTTCGTCTACAACGGCAAGGATGCCATCGAGCGGGTCTCGCGCAAATCGTTCGATCTGGTGTTGATGGACTGCAACATGCCGGTGATGGACGGCTACGAAGCCGTCGAAACCATCCGGCGCCTGGAGGGCGAGGTCAGCACGTTGCCGGTGATCGCCATGACGGCCAACAACAGTGTCGAGGAAAAGGAGCGTTGCCTGGCCGCCGGCATGAATGATTTCATCGCCAAGCCCCTGTCGGTGGAGTCGCTGTTCCGGGTGCTCGAGAGCTGCCACCAGGATGGCGTGGAATACGTCGCTGAAACAGTGCAGAGCTCCGCAAAAAGCTCGAAAAAATACAGTTTCGATCTCGCCGTGGTCAAGGAGCTCCAGGCCAGCGTCGGCGAGGTGTTTGGCTCCGTGGTCGAGGCTTTCGTGGAGGATACCCCGGCGTACCTCGAATCGCTGAAGTCCGCCATCGGCAAGGGCGATTCCCAGCAGGTTTACGAGTTGTCGCACACCATCAAGGGCAGCGCCGCCAACTTCGGTTCCACGCGCGTGTCGTCGCTGGCGAAACTGCTGGAAGACAAGGGCAGGGCGGGCGACATCCTGGGCTCGGATCGCCTCTACACGCAACTGGTGGCTAACGTCGATGAGCTGATCGACGACCTCAAGCGCTTCAGCGAGAAGAACAAGATCAGCAGTTTCGGCGCGGATGGCGACAAGAATGTGTCGACGATCCTGGTGGCTGACGATGACCGCTCCATCCGCCTGGCGTTTTCCAACGCCCTGCGGGACGAGGGCTACCGCATTCTCGAGGCGGCCAACGGCCAGAGCGTTCTGGCGCTGTGCTCGCGCACCATGCCCGACCTGATCCTGATCGATGCCATCATGCCTGAAGTGGACGGTTTCAGCGCGTGCAAGCAAATTCGCGAGATGGCCAACGGCACCGATGTGCCGATTCTGATGGTCACCTCGCTGGAGGATGAGCAGTCCATATCACGGGCGTTCATGGCAGGCGCCACCGATTACATCACCAAACCCGCGAATTTTTCGGTGTTGCGCCAGCGGGTCGCGCGCCTGCTGCAGACCAGCAAGGTAGAGAAGCACGTGCGCAAACTGGCGTATCAGGATGTGCTCACCGGGCTGCCCAACCGCGCCTTCTTCAATCAACAGCTGCGCCACAAGATCAGCCGTGCGAATCTCAACAACAAGAAGATTGCCCTGCTTTTTCTGGATCTGGACCGCTTCAAGCTCATCAACGATTCCCTTGGACACGACACCGGCGACCTGATTCTCAAGGCGGCGGCAGAGCGGATCAGCAATTGTGTGCGCAAGAACGACCTGGTGGCGCGCCTGGGCGGTGATGAATTCACCATCGTTCTCGAGGATGTGGATTTGCACGAAGTGGCGGGTGAGATCAGCAGAAAGATCTCCGAATCGCTGGCTCGGCCCTTTGTGTTTCTCCATCAGAAGCTCTTCGTCTCGGCCAGTATCGGCATTGCCGTTTTTCCGGACGACGGCCATACCATCGGCGAGCTGGTGAAACGTGCCGACATCGCCATGTTCAAGGCGAAGGAGACCGGCAGCAGCTATTGCTACTATCAGCAGGGCATGGAAGACGAGGTACTCGAACGGCTCGAGATCGAACGCGGCATACGCAATGCCATCGAGCGCAACGAAATTCTTCTCCATTACCAGCCCCAGATCGACTTGCACAGCGGCCGGATCCGCGGCGTCGAAGCCCTGGTGCGCTGGCAGCATCCCGAGAAGGGTATTTTGCCTGCCGGTGACTTCATTCCGGTGATCGAGGAGTCGGGGCTGATCGGCGAACTGGATGGCATCGTATTTCGCGAAGCGTGTCGGCAACTCAGCGCCTGGCACGCGGCGGGTCACAAGTTGCGCGTGGCGGTGAATGTGTCGGGAGTCGAATTTCAGGATGGCCGCTTCCGCGAGCAGATTCTCGGTTTGCTGGCCGAATACCGGTTCCCGCCCGAGTACCTGGAAGTGGAAATCACCGAATCGGTGCTCATGGATCAGCCGGAAGTGGTGCAGGATGAGTTGGCAAAAATTCGTGAGCACGGTATCTGCATCGCCATCGACGATTTTGGCAGCGGTTTTTCATCGCTCAATTACCTGAAGAATTTCTCGGTGGACATCATCAAGATCGACCGGGAGTTCATCCGCGACTGCCATCGCGACAAGAATGACCAGGCGATCATTCTTGGCATCATCGCGCTGGCGAAAAACCTCAATCTGAAGATTGTGGCCGAAGGTGTCGAGAACGAAGAGCAAATGGCGTTTCTGCGCACCACGGGGTGCGATTACGCACAGGGTTTCCACCTGGGTCGGCCCATGAATACCGAAGATCTCGCGGCGCTGATCGGTATCGACGAGGAATTGCCTCGATGAAGGCTGTGGTTACGGGCGCCAGCGGATTCCTTGGCAACAATCTCGTTCGGCAGTTGGTTGCCGATGGGCATCAGGTGACCTGTCTGGCGCGCCCGGGGTCGGATATCCGCGTGCTCGACGACATCGACGTCGCCTGGGTAATGAATGCCTACCGGGATGTGACGACGCTGGCGGCAGCGGTCGCGCAGGCCGACGTGGTATTTCACTGCGCCGCGCAGGTGGGCACCAGCAACGGCGTCACGGCCAACATGCGCGCAGCCAACCTGGAGTTGACCGACCAGCTCCTGGCCGCTCAGATGTTGCAGCCCTCGGCGCGCCTGGTGTACTGCTCGACGGTCGCCACCTGCGCGGTTTCGGAAGACGGTGGCGATGTCAGCGAAGAGTATGGCTGGAATCTGCAAAAATACGGCATGAACAACGGTTACACCCAAACCAAGCGCAGCGCCGAAGCCAAGGTGCTCGCCGCGGCGCAAGAGGGGATGAACGCGGTGGTGGTGAACCCCTGCTACATGTTCGGGCCGGGTGACAGCAAGCTGAGCTCGTGCCGCATGATTCTGGATCTGTGCAATGGCGCCATTCCCGCCTACCCGCCGGGCACCAACAACTTCGTCGATGTGCGCGACGTGGCCAGGGGCATGATTCTGGCGGCGCAGAGAGGTGTCGCCGGGCAGCGCTATATTCTCGGCGGTGAAAATCTCACGTACAGAGAGCTATTCGCCAGGATCGCGGCCATCGCCGATGCGGCACCCGTCACCAGGGCGTTGCCGAAGGGGCTGGGGAAAGTGCTGGGCTGGTTCGGCGACGCCAAGGAATACCTGACGGGAAAGAACAGCCTGCTCAACAGCTCAGGGATCGCCTGGTCGTTCGCGGATTGCCGCTATTCGTCGGCCAAGGCCGAGCGCGAACTGGGCTACAGCCATGGGAGTGTCGATGACGCCATCCGCGACGCCTATCGCTGGTTTGTCGATCGGGGATATATCGAGGAAGCGTCCCGAGGGGCAAGCCATAAGCTTTGACGTGGGACATCTTGAGCGAGAAGGTCACCTTGTAGGAGCCTGCCTGCAGGCGACACAGCCATCGAACCACACACAGCATCGAAACACTACAGCGGTCGCCTGCAGGCAGGCTCCTACAGGGGCAGACCGAGTTTTTAGGGCCTGTTCACCACCTTGCGTGGCCTCTGATTTTCAAGTTGCACGTTTCACGTAGGAGGCCTACCCGCAGGCGACAAATTCGGTGGTTGTCGCTTGCGGGCAAGCTCCTGCAGCGTTTGGCCCGTCTGCGTCAGCACCTGGAAGATACGACGGTCCCGCATGACCAAGACGGGCTCCACGTCAGGGCCTTACCCTGTAGGAGCCTGCCTGCAGGCGACACACAGCCATCGAACCACACACAGCATCGAACCACACGACAGCGGTCGCCTGCAGGCAGGCTCCTACAGGGGCAGACCCAGTGCATCGGTCGTGGTGAAACTCAGGTGAACAATGCGGATCGAGAGGTGAGATAGCCTGACAAAAACGGACACTCCCGTTTGGTAGAATCTACTAAGCGAGGTATGA
>CAYXXZ010000007.1:0-60148 GCA_964469165.1 uncultured Porticoccaceae bacterium | reverse complement strand
AGGGCCGCATCGCCCGGGTCGAACCCAGCCTGGAAGCCGCCTTTGTCGACTATGGTGCCGAGCGCCACGGCTTTCTGCCCCTCAAGGAAATTTCTCGCGATTACTTCACCAGGAACGGCGATTCCCAGGGCCGCGTAAAGATTCAGGACGTTCTCAAGGAAGGCACCGAAGTCATCGTGCAGGTAGACAAGGAAGAGCGCGGCAACAAGGGCGCCGCCCTCACCACCTTCATCAGTCTCGCCGGCCGTTATCTGGTGCTGATGCCAAACAACCCCCGCGCTGGTGGTATCTCGCGCCGCATCGAAGGCGATGAGCGCAGCGAACTGCGGGAAGCCATGCGCGATCTCAACATCGCCGACGGCATGGGTGTGATCGTGCGCACCGCCGGCATCGGCCGCACCGCCGAAGAACTGCAGTGGGATCTGGACTACCTTGCCCAGCTGTGGAGCACCATCAAAAGCGAAGCGGACAAGGCGCCCGCCCCTCACTTCCTGTTCCAGGAAAGCAACGTCATCATTCGCGCCATCCGCGACTACCTGCGCCCCGACATCGGCGAGGTCATCGTCGACACCCGCGAAGCCTACAACCTTTGCGCGGCGTTCATCCAGCAGGTGATGCCGTCCTTCAACAGCAAGGTCAAGCTCTATCAGGACTCGATCCCCCTCTTCAACCGCTATCAGGTAGAGAACCAGATCGAAACCGCCTTCATGCGCGAAGTGAAGCTGCCCTCGGGGGGCTCCATCGTCATCGATATCACAGAGGCCCTGGTGTCCATCGACATCAACTCCTCGCGCGCCACCAAGGGCGGTGACATCGAAGAGACGGCCACTCAGACCAACCTGGAGGCCGCCGAGGAAATCGCGCGCCAGCTGCGCCTGAGGGACATGGGCGGGCTGATCGTCATCGATTTCATCGACATGACCAACGCCAAGAATCAGCGCGAAGTGGAAAACCGCATGAAGGCCGCCCTCGAGCTGGATCGGGCGAGAGTTCAGGTGGGTCGCATCTCCCGCTTCGGTCTGCTGGAAATGTCGCGCCAGCGCCTGCGTCCTTCCCTGGAAGAAACCACCTTCAAGATCTGCCCCCGCTGTGATGGCCAGGGCACGATCCGCAGCACCCGTTCCCTTGCGCTCTCCATCCTGCGCCTCGTGGAAGAGGAAGCACAGAAGGAATTCAGCGCCGAGATCCGCGCCATCACGCCAGTGGCGGTGGCCACCTACCTGCTCAACGAAAAGCGCTCCGAGATTGCCGATATCGAGCGCCGCAACAAGCTGCGCATCGTGGTTCTGCCCAATACCCACATGGAAACGCCTCAGTACGAGGTTCAGCGTTTCCGCGAGCAGGATGAAATGGTGAGTATCACCAGCTACAAGCTGGCGGAAGAACTTGCGCCGGACACCAACAGTGAGTTCATGGCGCCCGAACCCCTGCCCATCATCCAGCAACCCGCCGTTCAGCAGATTGCCCCCAGCTCGCCGGCCCCCACGGTAGTGCGCGAACCCAAGCCGGAAAAAGCGCCCGCCGCCACTGCCAAGGCTCCGGCCAAGGCTGCCGTCGTCAGCGAGAAGCCCGGCCTTTGGAAGCGCATTCAAAGCTTCTTCTCCGGCGGCGAAGCTGTCGAAGCCCCGGTCGTGGCGCCATCGCCCGAAGAAAAACCCGCGCGCGAAGAGCGCCAGGAGCGCAGCGGCACCAGACGCGGCGGCAGAAACCAGCGCAGCGGCCGCTCGCAGAACAGCTCATCCGAAGCGCGCACGCCCAGAGAAAACACGAGCGATCGCGAACGCAGCCGCGGCGGTCGCCGTGGTGGCCAGGGCAAGCCCGCATCGGAACGCAGCCAGAACAAGCGCGAAGACAACGTTGCCGACAAGGCTGTGGAAAGGGTTGCAGACAAGGCCATCGCCGAGCCGAAGGTTGCCGCGCCTGACAATGACAGACAATCCGCTCCGGCCCAGGACGTGCCACCGCAACGCTCGGGCGGCAAACGCCGTGAACCGCGCCGCAGCCGCGAACGCCAGCCACTGCCGGAAGACCTGCTGCAAATCAAGAATGCCACGGCGATCTCCGCCGAGGCAGCGACGCTCGCCAGCGCCGCTCAGCCTTCGCTGTCCTCCGAACAGGTGCAGCCCGCCGAACCTGCTCCCGAAGCAATTGCCAGGCCCAGGGTGGAGCAAGAACCTGCCGCAACCGTTGTCAGCGAAGAGGCGAAAGTCTCCGCCACTGAAGACGATGCGACCGCAACAGCTTCCGTAGACGAAACCACTGCTGCGCCAGCCGCTGAAGAGTCGAGCGAGCAAAGCCCGGAAGTTGCAGCCTCTGCGGCGTTGTCGTCCAACATCGCGCCTGCAGCTGAAGTCGCTTCCCAGGTGGCCCCGGAGGCGTCCAGCGAGAACGCTGCCGCGGAGGATATCAGCGCGGAAACTCAGGTCGAGGCCCCTATCGACGATCAGGCAGACGCCGCCGTCGATGCCGCACCGCCCGTCACCGCCCAGCAAGACGAGGAACCGCAGCAGCAGGAAGATGCCAGTATCGATCAAGCAGCGGCTTCCGAGCCGGAAGAGACACAATCGGCGAGCGTGGCGTCTCATAACGACACCAGCAAAGAAGAAGAAGTCGTTGCAGACAGCCCTTCTCGCGCTGAAAAACTGGTTGAACAAGAAGACGTGGTGACACCGGCCGAAACCGCAACAGCGAGCGAAACGGCAAGCACCGGTTTTCGTGCCACCAACGACCCGCGCCGGGCGCCGCGCTCGGTGCACGTCGCCATTGCCACGGAAAATCCGACCATCCCGACAAGCCCGGCGCTGGATACCAGCCTGCCGAGCCCCGTCAGTGTCGTCGCCGTGCCCCATACCCGTCCGGCCAACGATCCCAGAGTTGCCAGGAGCGCCACCAGCGGCAATGCAGCCGAACAGGAGGTATCGCAACAGGGATAAGAAAATGCGGGGATTATGTCTTGCCTGTATGAGCGGGCATTGTATAATCCCTGCCTCTGTTCGGAGGGGTGGCTGAGCGGTTGAAAGCACCGGTCTTGAAAACCGGCACAACCACTCCTAAGCAATTGATTTTTAAGGGTTTTATTTTATCGTTTCCGCAACTTGCGGAAATCATTTCCGCAACCTACAGTGGTTGCACGGTTTAAGGAAGGGTGGCCGAGCGGCTTAAGGCAGCAGTCTTGAAAACTGCCGAGGGTATCCCCCTCCGTGGGTTCAAATCCCACCCCTTCCGCCATAAACGAAAAAAGCCCCCATCTTGGGGGCTTTCTTCTATGCGCTATCTGTAAACCTCTCACCGGGTTGGCATGACCTTTTCGCCTTTCCTGATGTAAACCTTCTTGGTGATTTCTTCCTCCGTGTGACCCAGCAACTTGCTTGCGGCTGTCAGGTCTTCCATGTCGGTGGCCGCCTTTGGCCGAATGTCTCGAAACTGGAAGGCACGAATCTGCGCAGCCAGCACATGATCTTCGTTTGCTTCCGCCTTGGCAGCCGCCGCGGCCCTCGCTGCATCAAAGCGCGTTCGCCGGGTACCCTTGTTCAAAGGTCTGCCTTCGGGCGTAGCAATCAAGAACATGCTGACAACATTGCGAGGGCGTGACTTTATGCGCTCGATTGCCGCACCAAGATCCGTGAGCACTCCCGCGACACGGAGCATAATTCTCAGCTTTTTGCCTGTTTTGCCCTGTTGCACCATCAAGAAGTCATCGTTGATGTCTTGCAGCCGCAGCTTGAGCACGTCGGCGGGGCGCTGGCCTGACAGGTAGTTGATATCCATGGCGTCTTGCAACTCAACACAGGCTTCGTCATAGACCGCTTGCCAGACCTGATCCTCAGCGTAGTAATCCCTTGGGGTTTCTTTGTTTTTACGCACACCTCTGACGGGGTTCTCCTTTGCGGTATACCCCCACTCCCTGGCCATGTTCCAGATGTGGGAGAAGAGGGAAATCTCACGATTGGCGCGAACCGGCGCCTTTTTCCCCCGCTCATCACGATACCGGGCAATATGCTGGGGCGTGATGGCATCGATGGGCGCTTTATCGAACACAATCCTCAGCTTTTTGAGCGATCCCAAGTTGTCGAGCTGAGTCTTGGCGGCCTTGGTCGGTATTACTTCGCGCTCATACCGGTCAAACGTGTGGCACAGGAGACTCAAATCACCGCTCACGGGCTTGCACTCAAGCTCTGCCCACTTGCGCTTGGCTTCATTGAGGTCCGTCCCCAGGGGAATTTCAACACGCTTGCCGCTCTCGTCCCTGCCGGCGTAGTAGTAGCCCACCCACACCTTGCCGCTCACGAGCTTGCGTGTTCGGCGCAGCATGCGCGGCGGCAGGTCTCTGGCGGTGGATTTCGGTCGCATCGACTGAGCATAGACCATTACTACAGCCCCGTGAAGTCTGGCGCCCAGCCCCCAGGCACAGCCAGGGTTGCGGGATTGATACCAGCCATCTTGAGCCTGGCGTAAAGTCTGCCGACGATGGGGTGCCCTGCGCGGCTACGGTGGAAGATCCAGCCATTGGCCGTGAGCCAGTCTGCCTGATCCCCTTTGCGGCAACTGCCGGTGATTCTTGTCAGCTCGTCCTCATCCAGGGTTTCGCTGGCAATGTTCATATCAAAGATTGCGCTCATTGCCTGCCCCTAAAAAGGTATCTGGTCCCAGTTCCATGACGGACACCCGGTGCGCTTCACCTCTTCAGGCACCTCATGACCGCGGTACAGCGCACACTCGCGCCCTGTGTAGTTGGTGCAGCCTGAACAGCCTATGCCTTCGATGAGGCGCATGAAGGACAGCCCTCGCTCCAGCGCCCTGATGCTGTCGGCTACATCCTGTTTGCTCCTGATAAAATTCACGGGGCCAGGCCCTACGTTGCGGCTGCTCATGCAAAGGCCCTCCAATTGGTAGCGGCGACCCTTTCAACCACAGTGGAAACGTCCATCCTGCAGGCGCCCATAACGGATGACTGGACGCGCCAATACTTGCCATCCATCTTCACCGTGATGCTGTCAGGGGCTGGGATGCGATTGTGTGTTGCTGCATCGAGGAACTCGTCAACGGTTTGGAAGGCGGAGTGAAAGCCGCGCGACCACAGCCATTGCACGGCATGCTTGCGCACGAAACTGCGCGGATCTTCGATGGGCAGCCACTCGGAGAATGTGGATATCCCGCAGTGGTAGGTGACCTTGACCGACGGAGCTTTGCCAGCTTTGACATGGCGCTCATACTCTACCCGGTCAACCTGATACTCGCGTGGCTTTTCAATGGCCGCGATCACCACGGCATCCGCAGCCTCTGTGCCGTGCTTCGCGGCCTCATTGACGGGGAACTGGTACTCGCACTCAGGGCAGATGCTGGCCCCGGCGAACACCAGGGCGCTACAGTTGGGGCATTCCTTGACGGGAGCGACGCTGACCCCCTCCCCTTTCTCGGCCTTGCTCTTGACCTTGATCTGATCAATCGGGCCGTGGCGCTCTACGTTCCCGGCAAAGTCCAGGATCAGTGTGTTTTCCTTGCTGTCATGCTTGCGCAGCCCTCTGCCCATGATCTGCACGTACAGCCCCGTGCTTTTTGTCGGGCGCAGCATGGCAATGGCATCGATCTGCGGGGCATCGAACCCGGTGGTCAACAGCATGGCGTTGAAGAGTATGCGCGTCCGACCTTCCTTGAAGGCGTTGATTCTGGCGTCCCGGTCGCCCGCAGACATTTCACTGGTCACATAGTCGGCGCTCCATCCCAGCATGTCGCGGGCGATTTCGGCACAGTGACGGGAATGCTCCATGCCCGCACAGAACCCGAGAATATGTTTGCGGTCATGGGCCAGGCTGGCTATCTCATTCAGCGCGCCCTTGATCAAGCACTCTTTATCCATAGCCTTGTTCAGCTCGCTGGAGACGAATTCTCCACCACGGGTATGCACGGCTGACAGGTCTGCCTCTGTCGCGCCCCTGCGGGCAAACAGCGGGCACAGGTAGCCTTCCTTGATGAGAGTCCCAACACTGATTTCGTAAGCAATGTCCGTGAAGATGCGGTTCTTGCCCTCAGTCAGCAGACCGGAATCCATCCTGTAGGGCGTCGCCGTCAGGCCGATCACTTTCAGGTGCGGATTGAATGCGCGAAGACCGTTAATGAATCTTCCATACATGGTGTCCGCGTTCTTGGATATCAGGTGCGCCTCGTCAATCAGCACCAGGTCGGTACCTGCAAACTTCGGCGCAAGGCGGTGGATAGATTGGATACCTGCAACCGTTACTTGCTGCTTCATCTTTTTACCGATGCTGGCAGACCAGATGCCAATCGGCGCCTGTGGCCAATGCCGAATGATGGCTTGCGCGTCCTGTTGGATCAGCTCCTTGACGTGGGTCAGGATGACGATGCGCGTTGATGGGTACGACTCAATAGCGCGGCGCACAAACATGGCCATGACCAGGCTCTTGCCCGCGCCGGTTGGTAAAACAACCAGGGGATTGCCATCCTTTTCGGCAAAGTAGTCAAAGATCCCCTGCACGGAGTCTTCTTGATAGTAACGTGGGACGAACATGGATTAACTCCTGTTGATGCCTTTGTCGCCGATATGCCACCCGCCACACGTCTTGCAGCGGTAGGTGTTGATCTTGGCGTTGTCGTGACGACGACGGATCATCCGGGCAATTTGCGCAGCCAGACTCTGGCTCTCGAATCGTTGCTTGCCATTGCACCCGGCTGCCGTCATGTTTTTGTGTGGCCTGCGCCTTCTCTTCACTTAACAAAAACCTTGATATTAAGAAAATCTTGATTCAATGGGCGCAAATATCCCGATGATTCAGAACAGCGCTTAACTCTCTGCTGGTGTATAGATGTTGCCTGGCAGGCAAATCACCCGGCAGGTGCTGGTGATCGTCCGTCACAACAAATTCTTTGCTTTGGTCATCGTTGCGAACGAACAATATCCAACCCTCACCCGCATCAATGGGGTTTGCAAAAGTGACAAGCCATGGCAGAGGCAAATGGTTGGCACAGCCTTGACGTTGTGTCTCGATGGGGATTTCCGGGCCATGTTTTGCGCATGACCAGCGAGCATTCCCTCCACGCTCCGGTGTTGCATGGATGCAGGTACGGCAGCTCACGGCTGGAACCCTTCCCCCGTGGCAAACATCCTTGTTGGCACACCATCCGCACAGGTAAAACTTCGGATCTTGACTCAGCTTTTCCGGTGGCTGATCCGTGAAAATGATGCTTTCAGCTTTCACGTTGAGCTTTTCAAATGCAACAGGGTCAAATTCGATGCGCTCGAAATACAGCTCGTCAGTGTCCTTGTTCACCGCACCATAGAGCGCCCGCGTCATACCACTCTTGCCCATGTACCAGGTCATCTGTGCATAGTGCTCGGGCTTGGATTTTTCCACCCCGTGCTTCTTGAGCGCGGCAAATGACTTGGTATTGTGAGTTTTGAATTCCAAAACGTGCCACTGCTTGCCGCCCGTTGGGATATTGACGCCGCACCCATCCATGTGGCCTTTCATGTGGCCGTCGGCACCCGAGAACCCGAACTGGCTGCCACTGCTCGGATCAACATCATGGATGGTTGCGCCAATGCTGCGCAGGTTTTCAACGAAGCGCGGCTCCGCAAGGTGGCCGGTCTCAAACAGCCTTAACAATTGGCCGTTGAACTGCTCCTTCCCAGCCCAGCGGAACCCATACCACAGGGCGCGCGAACACTCCCTACCAATGATGGACGCCCCGAGGTAACCGCGTGATTCCTCTTCCTCGTTTCGCTTCTCGTACTGCGTATAAATGGCCGCGGCAATGGGGTCTGTGTGGGCTGCAATGTTTGTCACTACCGCCCTCCCGTCTTGTTACGTTTTTTGTATTCGGCTGCATGCTCTGCCGAGCAAAATGCGTTGTTGTGCGTGTGCATGGCGCCGCAAATCAGGCAAGGTTTGCGCGGTCGAGGTTGCTTCATGCTCCCGGTCACAGGGGCGAATGCCCCTGCGATAATGCTCAGAATAGGCAGGCGCTTCATACTCCAGTGCTCCCGAATCCGCCTGACCCGCGCTCTGTTTCGTCAAGGCTATCAACGATCATGCTTTCACCAAGAAACGGGACCACAACCATTTGAGCGATCCTGTCACCTTTGCGGATTTCAATGACTTCACCACTCCAGCGTCTCTTTATCTCTACCTGCACTGTATCGGTGGTGGATTGTGATGCTTCAGTTTTCATATTCATGCCTCGAAATAATATGAGGCGCACCACGAAAGATGCGCCGGGGATTGGTTATTTTTCAGGGGGAACGTAGTCCATGAGCTTGCACAAGGCATCGATCACGCCGACAAAGATCAGCATGTAAACGCCTGCCTCGTGTCGCCAATAGGCTGGCGCGTCCATATCGCCCCGATCATCGGCATCAACATCGACGTCGAAGCTGATAGCCTTGAAGGCGAAATCGTTGGTCAGCTTGAAGTTACAGCCGTTGTATTCCAGCTCAATACGTTCGACTTGCGCGCCTTCGCCAATGGCTTCGAGGATGCCCTCTTCTGCTTCGTGGATTGCACCTTTCGTCTCCGTTGAGAAATTAAGCCCCTCATCTCCTTTGAGCTTGACGAAATTTCCAACATGGAAGGGTGCGAACGGATCACTGCCACTTCCGCCAAAGTAATTACCAAGCCGGGTGGTAAGGCCCATCTTCAAACCCTCGATATGGATCGTCTCGGATTTAATAGAGCCAGCCACCTTGGCCAATGCGCCGGTTGCGCAATCTGAAATATTCTTGCTGCCGGTAATAACAATCAGAGTCCGGCATGCCTCGCGATACAGAATGTTCACCTTTGTAGTCTTGACGAAGGCCACCCGGCACATATCCGCAATGACGTTATCCTTGATTTCCTGACGTTCCTTGCGCCCAACTGTTCGATCCTCTTTCTCCTTGATCTTTGCCACGGCTTTGGCGACCTTGGCATTGACTGCGCTTGTGGGAATGATTTTTTCATCAAACTGAAACGTGAACGCATAGCCCTCCTGAATTGGCGTTACCAGCTCTCGCGTCACTTCGTTTGGAACAAATGAAGCGCGATTCATCTCCAGTGGAGAAAGCTCCTGATACGGCAATTCCTGTAAGTGCAGCGCCAGATTTTCAGGTGACGGAAGCGCCGCCCTATAAACATGCGCGTTATTGATAATTTTCATTTCCCTTTCTCCCAAGGTCTTCCTTCATTAGGAACATCTTCCTCCGGCAAAGGCGCTGTCTCGGGCGCAGGGAGAGTTTCCGTATGCCGTTGAGACTCGGCCATTACTGCCAGAGCATGCGCCCGCATGCCGCTGTACAACGCTTCCACTCTCTCGAATGGCAGCTTGCCAAGCGCCTCAAGGATCAGGTTCACCTGCTCGAAATTAAGCGAGTAGCCAATCTGAACGGCTGCCGGATCAAAGCTGGTCTGTGTTGTCATGCCGTTCTCCTTATTTCTGCCACGGGGCTGTTTGAGCAGCGGCGGCTTGGGCAGGAGCTGGCTGTTGTGACGCCGGTGCGCTGAAAGGCGCCACATAACCACCAGCAGCGGGAGCACTTGCCGCCGTGCGCGCCGGTTCGTACTTGTCGATCTTGTTCTGCGGTTTGCCGTTGTTTTTACCGGCCTCAACACTGACGTGAATAGTCAGTGGGATGTTGTGCAGTTCGCTGGAATCGTTGGGCTTGATGACGCCAACGGAACGACAGATTGCCCCCAGCTCGCGCTGAGCAATATCCACGGCAGTGTTGCTGCTGTTTATCAGATTCAGCCGCGCCCATACCTTCCGGCTCTTGTATTCGCCATCGAGGATTTCAAAGGTGAATTCCAGGTATTGGCCGTTGCCATCCTTGGTTGGCTTCATTTCTGAGGCCGTGATGATTGCGACATAAACCCCTTCGGGGAATGCCGTGAAGTCCATGGGTTCAGCGACTTGTGTTGCGTCAAAGCCTGCGAGATTTGCCATTGCTATGTTTCCTTCTATTGAGTTGAGTAAAACTTGATATTCAGGGCGGCAAAAAGCCGTTTCATAAAATTGTTAAGTAAATCTTGATCTGTCAGGCAGTAGCAGACGCGGCTATCGCGCCGGCAAATGCATTCCAGTCAAGAGGGAGTGATGGCGGAAGGTTGTAGCGATTCTTCGCCAGGTACGCTGGCGTCTCCGCTGTGTAGATCAACCGTTCTCCAGTGGTAATGCCGCGCGATACGGTTTTGTTGAATCCGACATCCTCCTTTTTGACCATGGTGCGATAGTTGGCGAACAGCACGGCATCGGCCCACTCTTGAACCAATGCGCTTGAACGTGTCTGCAGCTTCGGCTGGTAACGGTCATAAGGCTCGACTTCAGGAGAATCAAATCGCTTGATTTCACAGTGGCCAATTAAGATGACTGCCATGTTGCGTTCATTGCGGAGGGCGCTGAATCCACCAAGGATGTTGCGCATTCTGTCTGCCAGGATCATTGCGCCCTTGCCGTATGCCAGCGCCTTCTCGTCGTGGGTAGCCTCGATCTCAGAAACCAGCATGGATTCAAGCCAGTCCACCGAGTCAAGCACCACGGTTTTGTAATCGTGTTCCTCTTTATAAAGCGTACCGAGCGCCTCCAAAACATCACGACTGGTTTTAGCCAGCGGGAAGCTGGATGTGTCAATGCTGCCCAGGCCATCTTCTGTGCAGATGAAAATAGGATCTGGCGCGGCAGCGGCAAAGGTGCTCTTGCCAACACCGTGTGTGGCATACATGAAGATCCGCGGTGCATGGATCGTCTTGCCTTTTTTGATACTCGATAAATCGAAAGCCATAAGGTAATCCTCAGTAGGGGTAATTGGCTGTGGGTTTGCTGTGTGCCAACGCCGGGGCTGGTTCTTGCTCCGTAGCCGCTTCATGCATGGCAACAGAATCCGTAAGGAACTGCGCCAGGCGCGCGGTAGCCAAGTGGGCGATGCTGGAAGGTTGAAATTCCTCGCCAAAATCGACCACATATTCCAGGGTGTCGTTGTCACCGTCAGTGATTGTGATGGAGGCTTGCGCCATTATTTTTTACTCCGCGTTAAGTTTTTCTTAATATCACAGGCAGGCGCAACGGCCAGTTCTGACTGGTACTTCGCTTCCTTATCCAAGTACGCTTCCAGTTCGCAGACTTTCTCGTATGCCTGTGCGTAGGCCAAGCTCTTGCCCTCTTCCTGGCTGTATTGTGCGGGGTTGAGGCAATGTGATTGGCCGATGACAACGAAGCCATTGACCAGCCGGAGAACGCAGATTGTTGACAGCGTATCAACCAGCCGGTGGTATGTGATGCTTGCGATTCTGCCGTCAGCAACCTGTGTCATACCTCAATCACCTCCACAGCCTTGATGGACACGGCTGTTTTGGCAGGGGTGACAGTCAGCGGTAGCAAGCTGTAGATGTCGGGGCGGTTCTTTTGGAGCCACTTGACGCCCACTTCGTCGATTTCCTGTTTTGTTTTGACCGGGTGCAACCCGTCGGGGATCTGTGCGGCGATCTTCTGATAGGCTTCCCAATCCATCTTGCGCGACAATTTGCCAGTTGTTGTTATCTTGAACCCCGGCGTGTCGGTGGTTGCCGAGCCTTCCTCCTTGACGGCCGCCAGGGCCAGTATCTGCCCCTCGATCTTGACGCGCTTTGCATTGGCTACCTGCTCGGCGCGCTTTTCCTGTTGCCACTGCTGGCACAGGGCTTGAAGTTCCTCTGACATGCGAATCTCCTAACAAGGTTCTGTGTTGTGGAATTCGCACTCTGTCAGAAAATTAAGTATTTCTCAACTATTTTTATGAAATAAATTTTTAGTTATGTTTATTTTTTCTCAATCAATACCTTATGAGTTACCACTTCAATGGCTCTTCCGATGATTCGCGCGCCATCTTGCACATTGTGCGTCTGAAAGCGCGTGTCGTCGGCAACCAGTAACTCTATGCCGCCGTCAGATACCAAACGGCGCAATATCGGCTCCTTGGAATCCGCAATCACAGCCATGACCACGCTCCCCGGCTCGGCAGTATGGGCCTTGCTGATCACAGCATAGCTACCAGCCGGGCAAATGCTGGCCAGTGCGTCATTGGTGATCATGACGGCGGCAGCAGTGCCAGCAGGATAATCACCCATCGTCTGAATGCGGCCCTGCGAGTTGTTCAGGCGCCATTTGGCAAGCTCAATGGGCGCAACCAGAGGCACTGCCAGCATATCGGCCTCTGCCGCGCGCGCGGGCTTGATGACCTCAACGCCCAACAGCCAGTCTGTGCTGACCTTGTACCAGCGCGCCAGCTCGGCCAGATTCGATGCGGATGGCTCCGTTTTGCCTGTCTCCCACAAGTTGACTGCCGCAGGCGTCAGACCCACCCGCTTGGCAACTTCCCTTTGCGACACTTTGGGGGTGATGGCTTCGCGGGCAGCGCGCAGGCGCGGTGCCAGTATGTTGTTCATAGGTTGCCCTCATAATCCTGTTGGTTATCAAAAGTTTATTAAATCTTGACGTGGGCATTGAGTATAGATAAAAAATAAGAGTTGGCAAATTATTATTTACAGCCTCATAATTAAGTTTTACTTAACTTTTAGGAGTATGAGTGTGACGCGACCAAAGGATGAGCCGGTGGGATTTACTGTGATGGGCATCCTCGGCATGGCCGGTGGGATACCCGCCGTTGCAGAGAAAACCGGCAGAACGGTACAGACGGTATCAAAGTGGGATCGACGCATACCCGCAAAGTACGCGCGTGACATCGCCATCATGGCCGGGTTGCCCCTGGAGATTGTTCGCCCTGATATGGTCAGGGCGAGCGAAAAATGACGGCATTCAGTGAGCATGCCAGGCGGTACGTAAAGCTAGGAATCAGTGTCATACCCATAGCGCCAGGCACCAAAAGGCCCGGCAAATGGTCGCAATCCAACGGCTGGGAGGGCATGGGCGACTGGTCCCGGTTCTCCCGGAGACTGCCAACGGAAATCGAACTCGATTACTGGAGCACGTTCCCCGATGCCGGTATCGGCGTGGTGCTTGGCCCCGCCTCCGGGCTGATCGCCATCGACAAGGATTATGATCTGCCTGGTGGGAATGACGCCCTGGAAGCCATCATCCCCTATACGCCGGTCAGCAAGAAGGGGGAGAAGGGTTACACCAAGTTTTATCGTTCTTCCGGTGAGCCATCGCGTTCGTTCGATGTGCGCAAGCAGCGGGTGCTCGACATCCTCGCGGAAGGCCGCCAGACCGTTGTACCGCCGACGCTCCACCCGGCAGGCATGACCTATGTGTGGATCACGGACCTGACACTGGACACGCTGGAGTCGATAGAGCAGCTGCCGTTTCTGCCTCCCGACTTCATGGAGCAGGTTGAGAATGTTCTCCTGCCCTACCAGACGCCGGAGGATCTGCATTATCAGAAGGCACCGGCAGTCATCATTGACCGTGACGGCCCGATTGCCGCGGCAAAGCCGACAACCGCCACGGCGTATTACCGTGACTTGAACGAGGCTGCGCTTACCCGGCTGTCAGAGTGGGTGCCGGCGCTTATCCCATCGGTGCGCGAAGATAAGGACGGCTATCGATGCATCGCACACTGGCGCAACTGTGAGGCCTACAACGTCGGCATCCACCCTGGCGGGATCAGGGACTGGGGTGGCAACTACGGCATGACGGCCATCAGCCTGGTCATGTACGCGCGCGGTGTGCCATTCGCCAAGGCCGCCGAGCTGTTGCGCAACAGCATCACGATGTCCGAGCAGCACATCGCCATGACGGTGGGGCAAGGGCAAGCCCCCGGCACGGCGCCGAAGCCTGCATCTGCATTGCCTACCATCCCCTGGACCATGCCGGTGGTTGAAGAGAAGCCGTCAACGGTCATGCTGCCCCCGGTAACCAGCAATGAACCCGAAGCGGCCCGGCCCAGTTTTTTGGAGAATCCGCCCGGCATTCTTGGCGACATCACGCGATGGATGACGGAGACGGCGCCCAAGCGGCAACCGGAACTCGCCCTGGCCGGGGCAATTGCTTTGTGCAGTGTCGTCATGGGGCGCACCTATGTGACGCAGGTTGGAAACCTGACCAGCCTGTATGTGATCATGGTGGCGAAATCGACAGAAGGAAAAGAACATCCCCAGAAATGCGTACACAAGATCCTCACCGCTGCGGGGCTTGAGAACATGATCGCCGGCAGTGGCTATACATCATCCGGCGCGGTGTATTCCACGCTGATGCGCTCGCCGGCACACATTGTCACCATCGATGAGATGGGAAAGCTGCTGAAACTCTCGCGCAGCACGGGGCAGGCAAACCACGAAGCGGCGCTCGACAAGCTCGTCGAGGCGTTCGGCAAGCTCAATGGCGTCATGGTGGTACCGAACTACTCGGAAATGACACTCAAGAAGAGCGAGCGAAACAACATCGTCCGAACGATACATTTTCCAGCCATCACACTGCTTGGCGCCACCACGCCCGACACCTTCTACGGCAACCTGTCCAGCGACATGGTAAAAGACGGCTTTCTTGGCCGGTGCATGGTTATCGAGTCAAAGCGACCGCGACAAAGGACGCAGTTCGTCCAACCATTACCCCCACCTGAGCATATTGTGGAGTGGTGCAAGGCCGTGCATGTGTCCGGTGCCGTGCAAGGCGATCTTGCGGCTGTGAGCCTGGCCGATGTCGAGCCGCGTCTGATCGAGATTACCCTCGATGAGGATGTCTTCGACGAGCTGCAGGTCATTGAAGATGACCTCATGAGCAAGAAGGATTGGGCGGAAGGCCTGGGCGGGCTGGATGTGCTGATCGGGCGAACCGTGGAGAAAGCCCTGCGGCTGTCATTGATTGCAGCCAAGGCGCGCGACATGCACACCACGAATATCACGCTCGATGATTTCAAATGGGCATACGAGTATGTCAGCTTCTACGATCTGAACCTGGTCACGGCGGTGAGCAGCAACCAGGCAGAAAACCAGTACGCTGCCGACATGAACAAGATGCTCGACTACATCCGCAATGCAAAACGCTATGCAGGTGATAAGAAGTTCAGCGCGGCCTGTAATGCTGGCGGATTACCCAATGGCAAGCTGCAAAAACTGATGCGCGGCACCAGAGCCAGGGATCTTGCGGAAATGATCCAGTCAGCACTGGACTCCGGCGATATCGCCAAATCACCTGGCGCGCCGTGGAGTCTGGCGTGTGACGTGTATTTTGCAAAATAAAAAGGGCCACACCGGAAAGGTATGGCCCCATTTGGGAACTGGCGAGAAAATTACTCGCCTTCCTTCACCCACCTCCGAACACTGAACTCGCACCCACTCATCAAGCCTACGCCGTTCGCCATACCGACATGGGTTTTTCTTCCACCACATCCGCACCTGCACCTTTTTCGGGTTTTGATTTCCTCCATGTATCGGATCTGTGTGTCAGACCCATACTGGCCCCACCCTGACGTGCCCCCACGCATCGCCGCTGATCGAGCGTTTTTGCTAAGTTTGTTGAGGTCAATCACTTCGCAGCCTCCTTCTTTTTTTGCATGACGGAATCAACTGCATCGTCAAGCATATTCTCGGACATCAACCCTCTGCCGTAGTCGCCGCGACTGTAGAAAATGGCGTGCTCGACTCCGCTACATGGATCACGCAGGCATCGGTATCGCTCCGCATCCTGGCGTAGCAGCTCGATCTCCCTTTTTAGGTGCTCGATATGCTCTTGAGCCTGCCCTAAATAGTGCTCGCTCTCGCAACCGCCGCTGCACTGATAATTCTGCTGCTGGTAATGGGATTGCTTTTCAGAGATGCAAACAGAACACGGGTACTCTTCGTGAACATGCGGATGAACTTCACAGTGCCCGCGCGCGAGAGGGTTTCCATAGATATCAAAGCTCATCGCCGCTCTCCTACGAGATGGAAATCGTAAAGGGCTTGCATGGCCTCGACGCTTTGATCACGGTTCCAATATTCATCGATATTCTCCAGTGCGCCCACCAGCTTCGATACGTCGGGTTCGGCCTTCTCGTTCACTTAGTCCGTGGTCCGATCCCAAACCTCGTCTAAGACACCCTGCAATGCTTTCTTTCTGCGCTCAATTTCTTCGGGAGGCGTTTCGACCTCATATTGATATTGTCGTTTTGCAATCATGACGACATGCCTGCTGGAACAACCTTTGCCAATAACTACGCCTCCGACTTTTGCAGGGGCGTCAAGCAAGGGCCAGCTGAATGGTGCGCTCTCCACATGCTGGGGCACGGCATATAAAGGAACCAATTTATCCACATGCCAATCCTCGTTGTTAGGGTACACGGTGAACGGTTTCCCTGACTGAATATCCAGGGGCATGGCGCCGCATACAGGCTCTGCCTGCTCCAGTTCGTCAGCAGCTCTTTCCAGCTCGGCGGCTGTCTTGAGTTCGTCCTCGCCACACAAGCCGTTCCCGTCAAGACATGATGCCGCAAGTCTCATATCGCTTGCGGCGTCTCTCAGCAACTCAACCAATTTGTTTCTGTTCATCTTTCCTCCGGCAAGCTATCAGGAATATGCTTCTCAAGCTCATGTAGTTATGAACACACCAGTTTGTGGACACTCCGCAAAGTCGTCTCAATCGCTTCTGCCATGGCAAACTCCTGGTGAGCACCAGCACTCCCCGATCTTGCATAATTAACCGCAGCGAGGGCTGCCTTTTCTTGGTAAATCTCCGCCTGCTTGAGAATTTCCTTTTGCAACTCGTGTGCTATCTGCGTTTTCATTCTTCTATCTCCATTGAGTGAACAGAAACCGCCCCGTCTCGAAGTGTCACTGCCAACAGAAGGGCCTCGGCTTTCGTGGCTCGCTCAAAGAGAGTAGCTGTATCCCCGCACGGTCTTCTCACGACCCACACCGTCCGCTTCTTTGGTGCCATGAAGATGTCGTTGTTGCTTTCGTATATTTCGTTAACCTCCCCACTTTCGCAAATGGTCAATACAGACTGACCAACCAGCACCACCAATCGTTGGGTTAACATTGCTTCGGGTACAAACGCTAGGAATTTCGCGGGCCGCCCTTTGCGTGTTTGGATTGGTGCGCCGCGCATAGCTGCTTCTAAGTCAAACGGTTTCATTTCTTTCCTCCACAATAATTTCCATCTTGTTTGCAAAATCCAAAAGTTCGTCATGCACTGCAACAATGACGTGCTGCCCATCACGGGCAAACGCCTCGACATTTTCAGAATCAAAGTTCGTAATGATTCCACGAGTGGCCGAAAATCTACTTCCCGACAAATCGTGTATCACCAGCATTTTTAGTGTTTCCATTTGTGTTTCCTTGTGGTCAAAACAATTGAAACTGTTCTGGCGGTAAGTTCTCTTGGGATTTAATCCAGGCCGACAGAAATACTTTGTACATAGGCGGTGGAATGCAGCTCGCCATCCACCCACCTGAAAGTCCCTCTGATGTTTCTGATATTTCAAAAATCATCCCCTGCGCATTGAATCTGGCGGACAAGCCTGTTGCGTAAAGGTTCATCCGTGGTTTGTAACCGGTAGGAATTGGGCAGCGTATTTTGAAAGTGCCGTCATAGAGCTTTTCCCGTGCGCCCGGATTGGACGAAAGGAGTAGAGACGCTCGATCCAGCATCTTGCGGACCCCGGAGACAGAGGATTCAGCCCTGAGACGGATTGCCATCGCCTTTCCTCTTTCTTGGTTTTTTATCCCGAGAGCCCAGCGGCCTGCCACCAGGGTGGCGGGTGAATACCAGTTGGCCGTTTGAGAGCCGTGGGGGTGCGCCAGCTGGGAGATCTGCAGTGATAAATGGCGACCAGGTGATCACCCATACCCCGCCCACCTTTTCGGCATCCCCGGCCAGGCGCCCAGCGTTACACCAGTTGATGACGGTGCGCGGCGTAACACCCAGCAACTTGGCCAGCGTCTTCGGGGTATACGTCACTGACATATCAGTCCTCCTGCGCCAGGGCTGCCTTCTCTTTCCTCGTCATGACTCTCCCGTATGGCTTTTTGTCATCGCGCGGAATACCGCTGTCGCTCTCTTTCAGTACCTGTATCACGCCACCGCGCGCCTTGTACTCTGCGACCTCCCGCGCCAGGGCTTCACGCTCGGGTTTCTTGATTGCCACCGCGGCAGTCAGGTTGCTTACTGGGTTCATGTTGTGCCTCCAACTTTTGCTCGGGTCATGGCGGTCATACGCGGCACCCACAATGTGGGCATGCGCCCTCAAAGCGCCGGATGTATCCGCAAACGGTGCAGCCATACTTGTATGCGGAGGCAGTCTTGACGGGTTGATCGTCAATCGGGATCATCACAACGCGCACGTCCTTCGCCCACGACTTGCCGCCCAGGTACATACCCACGTTGAAAAAGGCGTTTGCCCCGACGTTGAAAATCACTTCGGTGCCGTCGCGCCCAGAAACACTCACGATCTTTGCCGTTGTCGCTGTTATCTCGCTGCCGTCGCTGATCAGAAGAGTGTCGCCAACTTTGATCTGGTCGATACGGGTTAGTGGCTCAATGTTCATTCCCCGCCTCCCTGCCCGTTATCGGCGTAGAAGTCCGGCTCGACCGTCGCGCCCAAAGCCTTAATGAGCCACTTGATCCCTTTCCGGTTCAGAAGAAAATCACCGATGATGTCGCCATCCTTGTCCAGCACGTCGCAGATGCCAGCCGACGTCTCGGCGCTGCCCTCGTGTACCCCGCTGAATACTCTGCATCGGGTGTAGTAAAGCCGGCATGACTGAGCCGGGCGCTCCGTGGTGAACTGGATAGGCGTGTATGCCCGCAACTCCACCTCTCTCTCACGCATGATTCGCTGAACCTGGAAGCCGACAGCTTCGTCGGGGATGATATTTTTATGTGTCATTCCACACCTCCCTGCCGGTAGGCGGCGAGTGCTTCATTCACAATCTCTCGGACTTTACGCAACTGACCAGCTAGTACTATCGTGTCGCCTAGCGAATAGCTCGCCTGTAGGCGGCATCTAACTAGCGCCTCCACCAGCTTCGATGCGGTTTCGTCAGGTTGTAACCTGTATCCTGGCGGCGTGGCCGATACGTCAGATATTTCTTCCGCATGACTAGGAGGCGACTTCGGCGCACCTGGAGACGGATTAGAGCGCCGGCGCCATGAATTGATAGCAGCACCGGCGCCCGGCACTTCCTCGTCATCATCCTCCTGAGTTTCGGTCGGCCCGGCAGCGCCGCAGTTGTTGCACTGGACGTAAGCGCTGCTGTAATCCGCGCGCTCAACGAAAGCATCCGAGACACCACAAAATGGGCAGGGGGGAAGTTTTTCTGTGGCCATCATTCACCTCCCTTCCTGTAGGCGGCGAGGGCTTCTCTGGCGTTCTTGGCAGCAGCGGCAAGCTCGGCGCGCACCGTAATCAGGCGAACGGCATCGCCGCTGGTGTTGTCGCGGCACTCGGCAGCGAACGCCAAGCGGTCCAAGGCAGCCACCAGTTGCGCTATGAACTCGTCGACGTATTCCTTGTCATAGCCGAACACAAAGCCATCGCCGGCGTTGTGCCGGTACTGGCGAAGGGCTGCCGTGAGAATGGTCGGAGGTTTGGGCGCGTCCGTAGCGGCTTTTACTACAGCGATCTGCTCCCACTCGTCGGCTTCTAAGACCGGCTGGTTCCAGTTCTCGATAAAGCCGTCTCCGTTGACTTTGAAAATGATGTAATCGCCATAACCATTTTCGCCGACGCACAAAATGTTGTCGGGAACGTAATCGCCGCGCCACTTCGCAATCCGGAGTCCGCCCTCAGATAGCAGCCAGTAAAGCCCTTGGTCGCAGACCTTGTAATAAATGCTCGCTGTCGTTCCCTCGGGCCATCCTTTAATGTAGCCATCTGCCAAGCGGATGGTGGGAGCCCATGCGTCACCCTTCCGGCATGGCACGAGGGTGCCGTCAATGTCTTCGACGCCGTTCACCGTGGCGTCCTCCCAGTAACGAACATCTGCGTCTACTTCGATAAATGTTGCTTCTTTCACCTTCCTTTCTCCTGCCCGACACCGGGCTGTTGGGTTTACAAATGCACCAGCCGCCCACGGTACCCGGAGGTGATCAGCGCAGCGACGTTGTTTTGGCCGTAGGCCACCAGGACGGACGGCGCGCCACTATTGGCCTTGGCCCGGCTGCCATCGACGTGATGGAAATGCAGGCGGCCCTCCAGGAACAGCAGCGCGTCGGCCTTGCCCCAGACGTGATCGAAGAACATCTTGGTCTCCGTTCGAGCGAAGATCAGTGCGATGCAGTTGCCGTGCTCGACGCAACGGGCAAGCCAGAGCGGTGTCTCGCGTCCATAGGGCGGATTGCACCAGACGCGCCCTCCCCACGGCTTGATCAGACCGTCGTCGTAGATCGTGTAGTGGTCATCAGCCGTATCCCAAGGCCTGTTCACGGGCGCGCAGGGATCAAGGTCGAACGGGCCAAGCGCCTTGATTATCTCCGGCGGGGTCAGCCATTCGTCTTTCAGGGCTACCGCACTTTGATGGCCACCAATGCTCATGCCTTGCAGCCCTCAACCATTCGGTTGATAGCGGCCCGCAGCCCCGGCCAGTCCTCTGGTTCAATCCGCAGGCTCCCCTCGCCGCAGCAGTTCCGCACAATGACAAACTCACCGCCGCCATCGTCGGTCATCCCAACCATGAGTCCGCGCTCGTCGTACAGGTCGGCGCCCTCCGGCGCGATCACAACCTGGGTCACTCGCTTAATCATGCCCACCATTTCTTTACCTCTTCACAATTGTTAAGCATTTCTTGATCCTCGGCTCAATAAAAACCCGCCACCTGAGCAGCGGGCTAGCTGTTACTCGGCTTCCGGGTTGTTGGCGACGTAATCTATCGCCTGGTGCAACGGCGCCAGGAGCCTGGCCATATTGCTGTCTGTGTGCGCCAGCAGTGTCATAAAGGCATCCATTGCCTCGGATACGTTCTCCAGGGTTTCTTGATTTGTGTCTGCAATGAGGGGATTTATCATTGGGTAGCCCTCATTATTGGTTCCTTGATTACAGCTTCTTTGCATTTTGATGCTTCCTGTTCGTATGATTTGAATGCGACCGGCTTGCCTATACGAACAGGAGTGGACAATGAGGTATCTGACAATCGCGGCAGTGATCGCTGCCGCAGTCCTGATCTTTCAATTCCGCTGCTACCTCTGGGATTCATCATGCATCGCCTCGCAGGGAGCCAGAATCCACTCTTCCAGGGTGGTTGAGATGCTGGACAACTGTGAGAAATTCACCTTCCGCAAAGCGGGTGCATGGGTGATCAATCGTCGCATTGATATCAGTGAGCAAATTGAAAAAAACGGCATTAAAGATCCGCTTGTTCAGGCTGACTTCGCCCTGGCGCAGTTGAGAAAGTCCCCGCTCGCCTTTGAGCGTGACTGGGATTTCATGAACTACGGGGAAATTGCCATCGCCTGCAACGCCCTGCGCGCGGACTTTTACAACCAGACCTGACCCAATCACCGCGCGCCCTCCCTTACCAGACCCGGCCTGACGAGGTGCAACACGACACAATCCCGGCATTCGCCCGTCAGTTCCCACTCCAGGCCGTCAAGTGTCAGGACAGACCCGAATGCCATCATGGCGATGAGCAGGATTGATAGCAGGGTTGCTTTCATTTCTCCCGCCTCCTGATGAAGCCCATCACATCGCCAGTCATGACGCGGCCCTCGAACTGGAATTTGTTGCGGCTCGGCCAGTAATCCAGGCGCTTGCCGCTCAGGACGCGCGACCAGTGATGCTCGGTATGAATCGTCCACCCTGATGGATCGGCGTTTGCCAGGTTGCGCGCGCGGCGTTCTCTGTCGGCCGCTCGCTTGGCATTGAAGATCTCACCCACGTCGCCCATTACCACCACCCTCTCGCCAGTGCCAGAGCAACGCGGGCTTTGCGCACTGTGTCACCCTCCAGCGGGGATAGGACATCGATCAGATCAACACAATCCTTCAGCGCCCTATAAAGATCAGGAGCGGCTGCAACCAGGGCCAAGTCAGCCTGCTGCCGCGCTTCAATGGCCTCTCCATTGTGCTGGATTCTCATTACCCAGCCGGCGCGCTTGTCATTGAGTACGATGGAGCTGAACCCCGGCTCGAAGTTGTCGGTTTTTGGATACCACCGACCGGGGGTAAATAATTCACTCATACCCCACCCCACGCCAAGTGCCAGACGATGAACGCCCCTGCAGCCAGGTAAGCGATTGCCGCCAGTGTCTCGATGTTCATGCTTCTTCACCGTAGCGGTTGGCGTAGTCAATCTCCCACTCAGACGACAGGCGCGTCGCCGAATAATCGGCAACAGTCTCGTCGTCTGCGAGATCAGGGATTACAAAAAACCAACCAATACGCTTGCGCTTATCGCCTGCTAGCACAACAGCATGGACTGTGGCTTCTTCCACCGCCTCGATAGCCTCGATGATTTCGGCGCGGTCACGCAGCGCCCCTGTTATTTCCTCGCCATCATCAACCCGGATGGCATGCCCCTGCGCCAGGATGAAATCGACCAGATGGTGATGCTGTTTCATAGGTTGTATCTCCAAGAGTTAACTTTAATAAATTAAGTAAAACTTAACTTTTGTAACTATACAACAGTTTTCCTAAATAGGAAGAGTTTTTATTGATATTTTTGAAGAACACTGATGATCAAAATTTGATCAGGTGAGAATGAGAGAATTTTGAGAATTTTATTTTCATGTAAATTTTATGTAAGTTATTAATATATATACATTTCTTATTATATATATTCTCATATTCTCATTTTCTCACTTTCTCACCACCCATTTATTCCTAGTCGGAAAGGTTTTTATATAGTGGTGGGGTATATATAGATATAACCCTAGTGAGAAAATGAGAAAATGAGAATTCACCCCTGTAGGCCGCGTATTTGCTGGCTTTCAGGATTCTCACAAAATCCATTTTCTCAGAACTCGCCGAAACCCCCTCAAGACGCCCAAATCGCTCCCGCTCGCCATTTCTTCCCTCTGCCCCAAAAACAACACTCACTTTCCCGCCGCCAAGGCATCAATAAGTTTTTGTCAATTTGTTGTAGTCGAATAAACAATATGTAAACTACGGCAAACCCTAATCGAGCCATGCAGCCCATGCAGCCCACACCCAACCGACTCTCAGCAGAGGAAATCTCCCGCATCGCTCAGGAGGTGAAGGAGAACCACGCCCTACTCAACAGCTGCCCATACCATGACTTCCAGATCATCCCTGGCACCGACATCGGAAGGCTCCGACTGGCCAGGTTTCAATGCCTGCACTGCCACGGCCAGATCGATGGCCAGCAACACTACTGGCATGAGCTGGGCCGGAGGCCGAAGCCATGACTCGCGAAAACCCCCAGGACAGGACTCGCGACGAGATCCTTGCAGCCCTCAACAGCTGGCGTAATGCAATGAGGGAATGCGATGTGCAGATGGAGGCGCTGAGCGCGTTGGTAGGCTTATCACCCGAAAGCCCACTGCCGGATGCCATAGGGAGACTGCAGGGCGCCTACACGGAGGCTGTGGCGCGCCTGCTCGGGTGGTGTAGTGATGCCCTGTGCGACTGGTGGCTGGAGCACAGCTTCGGCGACAACCCCATGTGCGCAGGACTGGGTGACGAACCCCTCCGAACGATTGACAGCAACAAAGCTCTCGCACAGCTCATCTTCGACGACTTGCAGCGAGGTGGTGTATGACTTCGCCCTTCGCCAGAAAGCCCGCTAGGAAGCCCGCAGGCCGTCGTGAAGAGGTCGAGCAGGCAAGAGTGGTGCAGTGGTCGCACCTGCCCTCAGTGCGCGCGCAGATGCCTCAGCTGCGATGGCTGCATCACTCCCCCAACGGCGGCAAGCGCGATGCCTTCACCGGCGGACAGATGAAGGCTATGGGTGTAAAGCCGGGCTTTCCCGATCTGATACTGCCAGTGAAGAGCGGGCCGTTCCCCGGCCTGGTCATCGAAATGAAGGACGATAAGGGCCGCGAGTCGCCCGTACAGATGGAGTGGCGTGATCATTTCATCGAGCAAGGATGGAGATACCACCTGGCGCGCAGCGCGGAAGAGGTCCGGCAAGTATTGTGCCGGTATCTGTGGGTTGATCCTGGCAGCGTAGAGCCACTTCGGGAGCCTCCGGCGAAGTGAAGCCACGAAAGAAGCCCGGGCTGACCATCAGAATGCGCATTCTGACTGTGCTGGAGAGCGCGACAGCGCCGATGTCAGCCAAAACTATCGCCAAGAAGGCAGGAGCAGACTACAAACCCACGATTGACGCACTCAATATCCTGATGCAGCACGAAAAGGTGCAGCGACAGGGCAAAAAATGCACATCGATGTGGCTGATCTACCCAAAACGCTACGAGCCGAGGCGTCAGGACATCATGCTGGAGGAAATTTGAGCCAGGATAACGGCGCAAAGCTCGGCCAGGGCAAGACGCGATCAGGATTGGTGCTCATGGGTTTCGCCCGGGCGCTCGAAGTCGAATAACCCGCCACCCGATTACAGTCCTGGCATCCAACCCCGGGACTGCATCATGACCAGGATATCCACCAACTTCTACCGCGCCGAGTTTGCCTGCAAGTGCGGGTGCGGCTTCGATACCGTTGATACCGAACTGATCAACGTCCTGCAAGAGATTCGCTACCGCTTCGGCAAGCCCATAACGATCACGTCAGGCTGCCGCTGCGCATCACACAACGCCAAGGTCAATGGCGCCAAGGGTTCTCAACACATGCTTGGCCGCGCAGCCGACATCAAGGTCGCCGACACCTCACCCAAGGACGTGTACGACTACCTGACAGCCGCATACCCGGACGTGTACGGCTTTGGCCTGTACCCAACCTTCACCCATGTCGATACCCGCTCAGGCAAACCCTGGAGGCAGCCATGATCAGAAAAATCAGGGCAGCGTTTGCGCTCTTGCAAGCGGGCCGCAGGGTAAACAGTCCCGAACGGTGGAAGAAGGGCCAGATCACCGTCGATGCCGTCCACGCCTTCCTGTGGGCAGGCGTCACCGCCTGGGCAGTGTTCACAGGGCATGAGCTGCCCGTAACCGGAGAGGCGATTGATGGCATATCGACATACCTGGTTACTGCTGTGCCTGCTGTTATCGGGCTGTGGGACGTTATCAGCACCATCATCACCTCCAACAAGGTGGGAGTGCCGAGTAAGACCCGCGCCGATGCTGGCAGTGACACGCAATGATTCAGGCGCGCCGACGGGCCTGGATATCGTCGGCATCAAAGTAACCCTCAACTGCAAGGCACGACAATGAACACAATCCTGAACTACGCAGTCAACCTGATCGACAGATTTCGCAAACTGTTCTCCCGCGTGTTTGACACCGTTGACCAGGTGCTGAACGAGGTCACGGAGATCATCGATGCTCACGGCCCCGTGGTGCTGGAGTACGTGTATACCACCGCGGTCAAGCTGGAGCGAGCGATACCTGACCATGGCTACGGTTCCACAAAAGCCGTGATTCTGGATGGCATTCTGCAAACCCAAGTGATTCCTCTGCTGGAAGATCTACGCAGAGCACGGCTGTCAGACGTGGCAAAGGATGCGGTTGTTGAGTACGCGCACAAGAAGCTGGTCGAGTTTGTTGCGGAGCGCAATGGCCTCGATGACTGGGAGCAGTACATCGCCGACCTGAACGATGTCGAGGGTAAGTAATTCATGCCGCTCGACAGAGACATCCCGCAGCCCACCCCCAGCGATTCCGTCACCCTGTATCGACTGAAGATGGTTGAAGAGACGCTCAAGTCCGTCTCCGAGAGCCTGCGCTTGCTGGCCACGCTGGAGCAGCGCCATCTTGAGACGCGCGAGGCGCTGGCGCGGGCATTCAGTGCCGTAGATGAGAACGACAAGAGAATCCGCGCAGTGGAGGTGGAGATACCCACGCTCAAAATGGTGCGCGGATGGGTGATTACCGGCGTGGTCGGATGCACCAGCCTGTGCGGTATCGCCGTGTTCCAGCTCATTGTCAATCGATGACATGGCGGCACCCAAGAAGAAAGGCGGCGTCAGGGCCGGAACCCGCAAGATCGACAAAGGCAGGCTCGCAGTAAGCGGACTGACCGTTGAGCAGGAAGCCTACGCGCGCGCCAGGGCGCTCGGCATGTCCATCGAGGAAGCCGTCAAAGCTGCCGGTTGCAAGATCACCCCCGCCACCGCCCGCCGATGGGAAATGCCCAACGGCGACAGAACAAACCAAAAGCTGATCGACCGCATCAACGAACTGGCCGCCATTGCGCAGCAGAACGCCATCATAAAAACGGGACTGGATCGGGAGTGGGTCATATCCCGCTACATGGAGGTGGTCAACCGATGCATGCAGGCAGAGCCGGTACTCGACAGGAAAGGCCAGGAGACAGGCCAGTACACCTTCAACGCAGCAGGAGCCAACCAGGCACTACGCGCCCTGGGCGACACGCTCGGCATGTTCAAGCCCGCAGACAAGCAGCCAGGTGATGAATACGAAAGTCTCTCAGACGATGACCTTGCCCGACTCGCTCATCAACTTGCCGAAGAAACAGGCCTACTTGCGCATCTTGCAGGAGATCAAGAGACGGCAGGACGGGGACAAGCTATCGAGGTACAAGCCGTACCCCCGACAGCTTGAGTTCCACGGCGCCGGCGCGGTATACCGGGAGCGGCTGTTTCGTGCCGGCAACCAGCTGGGCAAAACCTGGAGCAGTGCCTACGAGATCGCCTACCACCTCACCGGCAGATATCCCGACTGGTGGATAGGCCGCCGCTGGGCGCGGGGCGTCACCGGGTGGGCGGTGGGCGAATCCATGGAGTCAACCCGCGACACCATGCAGCGCCTCATTCTCGGAAGGCCGGGCGAGTGGGGTTATGGAACGATCCCCAATGACTCGATCATCGATATCAAGCGCGCACAAGGCATTGCGGACTCCGTGGATTGCGTGTTCGTGCGCCATATCTCGGGCGGTATCTCTCGCCTCTATTTCAAATCCTACGAGAAAGGCCGCTCAAAGCTGCAGGGTGAAACCCTGGACTTCGCCGCACTCGACGAAGAGCCGCCGCTCGACATCTACACCGAGGTGCTGACGCGCACCAACGCGACCAAGGGCATGGTGTGGATCACGTTCACCCCCCTGCTTGGCATGTCGGATGTCGTGTGCATGTTCCTCCAAGATCCCACGCCCGACCGCGCCGACATCAACATGACCATCGATGATGTCGAGCACTACACGCAGGAAGAGCGCGAACGGATCATTGCCAGCTACCCAGCACACGAGCGCGAAGCCAGGGCGAAGGGCATACCGATCCTGGGCAGTGGCCGTATCTTCCCCGTTGCAGAGTCGCAAATCACAGTAGACCCCTTCCCACTGCCGGATCACTGGCCGCGCATCGCCGCCACCGACTTCGGCTGGGACCACCCGTCTGCCTCTGTCTGGCTGGCATGGGATCGCGACACAGACACGATCTACGTCTACGACTGCATCAAGGTGCGCGAAACCACCCCCGCGAAGCAGGCGCCATTCATCAAATCCCGCGGCGAGTGGATACCCATGGCCTGGCCGCACGATGGTTTGCAGCATGACAAAGGATCGGGGTTTCAGCTGGCCGACCAGTACCGCAGCGCCGGCGTCAACATGCTACACGAGATGGCACAGTTCCCGGAAACAGGCGACGAGAGCGGGCATAAATCCAGCCGCGTCAGTGTCGAGGCCGGGCTCCTGGCCTTGCTCAATCTGATGGAAACAGGCAAGTTCAAGGTGTTTAGTACGCTCAATGAGTGGTTCGGCGAGTTCCGCATTTATCACCGCAAGAACGGCAAGGTGGTCAAGCTGCAAGACGACCTGATGGCCGCGACCCGCTATGCCTACATGATGCTGCGCTACGCCCAAGTGCCGCCCGACCCTTCCCGCCAGATCCTGGACGTAAACCGAAACAGCAACTGGCGCGTCTGATGGGCTGGCGCGTCTGATGATTGAGTGGCGCACCTGACCGCCCAGGTCGAATTGCGCAACCCCGCTGACAATGGCCGGAGACTGCCATCATCACGGACGCCCACCTCATGCCAGGCGACATTCAGCTCACCAGCGCCGCGACAATACACCATCACCGCCAGACGCCCTACGATAAGCAGGCCAATGGCGTGGTGTTCGGTGAAGAGCCCGAGGCAGCGGGCACCCCCGGCGAGTTGGAAGATACCGCCCTCCCCCGTGAGCAGGTCGAGGGGTTTTTGCTGGAGCTTCAAACACAGCCCGCCTGGCGGCGTGAAGCGGATAAGTGCTGTGATTATTATGACAATAACCAGCTGTCGCCTGACGTGGTTGAGACGCTCAAGGATCGCAAGCAGCCGCCGCTCATCTCCAACCTGATCAAGCCCACGATTGACACCGTGCTCGGCATGGAGGCCAAGAGCAGAACGGATTGGCGTGTACGCCCGGAAGATGATGAGCAGTGCGACGATGATCTGGCAGAGGCCTTGTCCGTCAAGCTCAAGCATGCGGAGATCGAGAGCCGCGCGGATCGTGCTGTCTCCGATGCCTATGCCGCGCTCTGCAAAGCCGGTTTGGGCTGGGTTGAAGTAGCGCGCGAGACGGACCCGTTCAAGTCGCCCTATCGCGTCAATTACATTCACCGGCGTGAAATCTTCTGGGACTGGCGCTCAACGAAGCCAGACCTGTCCGATGCCCGCTACCTGGTCAGGCGCCGCTGGCTCGAAGTGTCCGAAGCCATTGCAATGATGCCGCGGTACGCGCAGCTGTTTCGCAACACGGTCAACGGATGGTCTGGCTTCGACCCACTCACGGAACCCGACACGGGGCTGGTGCAGTCGTGGGAGGTCGAGCGCGACACCCGGCTATCCAGCGATGCCTGGCGGGACATCCACATCGAGCATGTCTGCCTGTACGAAATCTGGTATCGAAAATGGGTGCGGGGCTTTGTGATGACGTTGCCCAACGGCACGGTGATGGAAGTGGATTTCAACAACCCGCGCCACAACCAGGCCATCGTACTGGGTATCGCGCAGGTGTCAGAAGCGACATTCCAGAAAGTGAGGCTGGCCTGGTACTGCGGCCCTCATTTTCTGTACGACATCCCCAGCCCGTACATTCACAAGAATTTCCCCTACATCCCCTTCTTCGGCTACCGCGAGGACATGACGGGTGTGCCATACGGCATGGTGCGCTCGATGATATCTCCGCAGGATGAAGTCAACGCCCGCAAGTCGAAAATGCTGTGGAGCCTCAACAGCCGGCGCGTCATCGCGGATTCTGACGTGGTGCTGGATCATAACAGGGCTGCAGAGGAAGTCGCGCGCTCGGACGCCTATGTCATTCTCGACAAGAACCGCAACCCCAACAGCAAATTCTCCGTGGAAAGCGGTGGAGATCTGGCGGCCCAGCAGTTTCAGGCGATGCAGGAAAGCAAGCAGGAAATCGCCGAAGTGTCCGGCATCCACAAGGCAATGATGGGCCAGAACAGCAACGCCAGCTCAGGATTGGCTATCAACAGTCTCGCCGAACAAGGCCTGAACAGCCTGGCGGAAATCAATGACAACTACGCCATCGCTCGCCGCCTGGTGGGGGAACAGCTTTTCAGCCTGGTCAAACAGAACCTGCTCAAGGGGCCAAGCAAGGTCACCATCGGCGAAGGCAAGCAGAAGAAGGTCATCCATTTCAACCAGCCCGCCATCGACGAAGAAACCGGGCGCCAGATCATCATCAACGACGTGGCCAAGGTGAGAGCCAAGATCGTGCTGGACGATGTGCCCAGCACCCCCACCTACAAAATGCAGCAGTTCCAGATGCTCACGGAAATCACCAAGAGCCTGCCCCCGCAGATGCAAGCCGCGGTGGTTGATTTTGTCATCGAGGGCACCGACATGCCCAACCGGCACAAGATGGCCGAACGGTTGCGCGCGGTCATCGGTGTTCAGGATGACGAGGCGATGGAGGCGCAACAACAAGCCCAGGCTCTCGCACAGCAGGAAGCCAAGGCAAAAGAGGACGCAATGTTCGAACTCACCCTGCGCGAGAAAGAGGCGGAAATACGCGAGAGGGAAGCGGATATCGATAAGACCAGGGCTGATACTGCCCGCATCAATGCCACCCCCATTCCAAAGCTGCCGTCAATGGCCGGCGCATAATTTCACGTGACCACACCTACCCGCTTCGGCGGGTTTTTTTTGGCAAAAAGTCGAATAGAAAAACATCAGGGACACTGCAATCTCCCCGCCATGGGTCATTGGCGCATTTTCAGAAATCCGCAACCAACGCGATACGTGGAGTGTAGAGATGGCAGGCATAGAGATTGATCTGAACAGCGAGTACGACAGCCCCGAGGATCTGCAAAAGGTTTTTGATGCGCTTGAAAAAGGCGAGACACCAGAACCACCCGCAGAACCCAAGGCGGAGGAACCACCCGCAGAACCGGTCAAAACCGAGCCCGCAGCAGTGGAGCCACAGGAAGAACAACCGGGCCAGAACGCCGAGGATAACGCCGAAGGCGTGGCGACAAGAGACGGGAAGCACATCATCCCGTACTCCGTGCTCAAGGGCGAGCGTGAACGTGCATCCAGGGCAGAGCAAATTGCCAGAGAAGCACAGGAGCGAATCGCAGCACTTGAGGCACAAGTCGCAGCTGGCAATCAAGGGGCGAATAACGGTGAACCCGCCCGCACCGACCCGGACGATCTGACTGATGACGAGCTATCCCCCGAAGACTTGGAGAGCCTGAAAGAGGATTTTCCGACCGTTTACAAAGCTGTACTCAAGGCCCAGCGCCTCGAAGCACAGATGAAACCGGTCACCGAAAGTGTGCGCAGCACCGAACAAGAGCGACAGCAGGCAGCAGCGGAAACGGTGCAAGAAGCCATCGACTCGAATCCGAAGCTGGCACACATCCAGGCAAGCAGCCCGGAAGCATTCGATCTGGCCAAACAGTTCGATGCAACGCTCCGCGGCCAAGCCGCCTGGCAGGGAAAGCCGCTTGCCGAGCGGTTCGCCAAAGTCACCGAGATGGTGGAAAGCGCACTCGGCCCCATTGCATTGCCGGGAGCAGCCAAACCTACACCAACGCCGGAAGAACTGGCAGCGACAGCCAAGGCAGCCGCTGAAAAAGCGGCGAAAGCCAACAGGTCCGACGTACCTGTGTCGCTGTCCGACTTCCCGGCTGGCCGGCCACCCGCTTCTGACGAGGCTCAGGCTGTTGAGGCAATGTCACATCAACAGCTCTCGGCAAAGCTGGCGGCCATGACACCCGAAGAAATGGATGCGTATTTCGCAAATCTATGACCTTTTTTTGCCTGTCATATCAAGTTTTTCTTAATGCGGCGAGCAATGAATAGGTCTACTCAACTTTGCCAGAGGGCAGCATTATGTCTACCAATGTACCCGTAGGGTCGCCCCTTGCGCGGAAGGCCTATTCCGTCGGCCTGTTCACCCGCGTTCAACACGCCCCCGGCTTCATGAACCTGATCTCCGGCGAGATGCCGAAAGAAGGTTCTTTTGCCGCAAAAACCAAGGGCCAAACATCACCCGACTACCCCATCGTCAAGGCCGGTGACTTGGCCAAGGGCGCCGGTGATACCGTTTCCGTCGACCTGTTCAACATCCTGCAAGGCAAGCCCACCATGGGCGACCGCAAGATCGCGGGCCGGATGATGCAGTTGACCTACTCCAGCATGGACGTAGCGATCAACCAGGTTCGCGGTGGCGCTGACACCGGCGGTCGCATGACGCAGAAGCGTACCGTCCATAATCTGCGAACCATCTCAATGGCGGGGCTCCAGGGCTGGATGAGCCGCTTTGAAGATCAGTCCACCCTCGTGCATGCCGCTGGCGCGCGTGGTGATCAGAACACCGCTGACTGGGTTGTTCCGCTGGCGTCTGATGCCGAGTTCAGCGAGATCATGATCAACACCGTCAAGGCACCGACGAAGAACCGTCACTTCTTCGCCAACGACGCCACGTCGCCCGCGAACATCGGCACCAACGATGCTCTGACGCTGCAAGACATTGACTCCATCGTGGCGCAGCTGCGCGAGTCGCCTGTCGTTATGCAGTCGGTCAAGATCAAAGGCGACGAGCGGGCATGGAATGATCCCCTGTGGGTGATGTTCGTGTCCGAGCGCGTGTGGCTGTACCTGACTGCCAGAACTGGCCAGACCACCTGGCGCCAGGCTGTGCAAAATGCGCACGAGCGCAAGTCTGCAGGCATCAAGCACCCGCTCTTTGACGCCTACGAAACCATTATGTGGAACGGTGTGCTGATCAAGCGCATGAACCGCTACGCAATTCGTTTCAATACCGGCTCCGACGTGATACTCGATACCGGTGGCAGTGACGGCGGCACCTACACGGAGAGCACCGTGCAGACCGCCCAACCCGTTGATCGGTCAATCATCTTCGGCGCCCAAGCCCTGGCCAAAGCCTACGGCAAGTCAGCGTCCGATTATTTCTACGACTGGTCGGAAGAGGCAGTGGATCACGGCAACAGCATTGAAACCGTTGCCTCGGCAATGGGCGGCACTGCGAAGATCCGCTTCAAGATCGATGGCGTGGATACCGACTTCGGCGTGGCCGTTGTTGACAGTTATGCGCCAGATCCTGCGTCTGCCGCTGGCCGCACCTTGCTGGGCAGCTGAGTGTAAGGGGGTGCGCTTGCGCCCCCTTCACCTTCTAGCACACAACCTTTTTCGGAGATTGCATCATGGCAACAATCAATGCCCCCACTTTGCAGGATGTCCAGTATTCAGGCCCCTGCCCTCTCGCCGCTGCACACGGCAAGATCACGCTCGCCGCCGCACCCATTGCGGACAAGGTGCGCCTGGTCAAGCTCTTTGCCGGCACCAAGATCCACGACTTGCGCATGGTGAACGCTGCCCTTGGCGCATCCACAACCGTCTCCCTTGGCTTCGAGTACGTCAATGGCGAGGCCGGTGGCGGCGCTGCCGCGCTCCTGGCTGCGACGAATACCGTGTCAGCTGCAAGCACGCCGGGTGGCGTTATCCCTCCCCTGACCCTGGCGTATGACGCTTACGTCACCGCGACCATTGGTGGCGGCGCGGCTACCGGCCAGCTCGACGTGGTTTTGTTCATCGAGCCCAAAGGTACGCTGTAAGTTCTCGGGGCGGCACAGTTCGCCCCGCTTTTTTTGACGGAGATCAGAACGATGGAAGCAACGGTAAGTGTCGTCTATGTCGGCAAGAAACCCTTTGCCTTCGACAATGTGGCCGGTTCCAAAAAATCATGGGACGGCAACGGCGATGTGCAAAACGTCACGCCCGCACAGGCGGCAATCCTGATCAAGTACCCGGACCAGTGGGCGCTGGTCAATACGGATGACGAACAGGAAGTACAGCAGCCCGTCATCATCACCACGCCAGAGGGCGACAGCATCAATGCCGAAGAGCTTGAAAAGCCCCTCGAAAAGATGAACAAGACCGAGCTGTCCGCCTACGCACAGTCCAAATTCAACAAGACGTTTGGCGCGCGTGTCGGGAAAGCCGACATGATCAATATGATCGAAGAATGGCAGCAAGAGGCCGGGCTGTAAGTCGAATAGCGGAAGTGTTGAACATAATCTGGCGTACACACATGGGGCGCTATTGTGGCAAACACCAAGTATTCAGACCTGCTTTCCGACGTGCTGCCACTACTGACGGCAGACCCGTCAGACCCCGTTACCGAGCGCGCCATTCAGCGCGCAGTCATTGAGTTCTGCACCGCCACCTGGACATGGAAGCAGGTCAGTGACCTTGCCGACATCGATGCCGGTGAAAGCACCTACGATATCGATATCCCTTCGTCTGCCGATGTCGTGACGGTGATTTCCCTGGCCATCGGTGGCTTTCCTATCCAACCCAAAAGCATCGACGAACTCAACGCCACCTTGCCCGGGTGGATGACGGAGCGGGGCATACCGCGCTACTACACGCAAGTTGATCTTGAGCAGATCATTCTTGCACCTGTGCCTGCGGGCAACGCCAAGAACGCGCTGGCCATGATTGTCGCTCTCACCCCCAGCAGGTCATCCACCAGCTTTCCCGGCTGGATCGACAGCAAATATCACGATGCCCTGGTCAACGGCGCGGCAGCCTACTTGATGCTGATGCCTGACCGCCCCTGGACGAGCCTGGCCGTGGGGGCAAGCCTGCGCGCGCGCTTTGAGGCCGACATGGGCAATGCCCGCGCCTCAGCGGCTGGCAGCTTAGGCCGCGCGCCAATCCGTTCAGCCTCTCACCATTGACGGACGGGACGAATAATGGGAACCATCAACGTATCATCAGTGGTCAGCAAGGCGCAGATCATCCTGCAGGACACCACCGGCATCCGCTGGCCGGAGCTTGAGTTGCTTGGCTGGCTGAACGACGGGCAGCGTGACATTGCTGTTCACAAGCCCAACGCCTTTGTGAAAAACGTCAGCCACTCCCTGGCCGTAGGCACAAAGCAGACGCTCCCCGGCGACGGTGTTCTGCTGATCGACATTGTGCGCAACCTCCCCAACGGCAGGGCCGTGCGGATCGTCATGCGCGAGATCCTCGATGCGCAAATACCCAACTGGCACAGCGCACCTGCCAGCGGCGAGATCAAGCACTACACCTATTCGCACCTCGACCCCAAGACCTTCTATGTCTACCCGCCCAGCAACGGCGGGAATAACGTCGAGCTGGTCTATGGCGCAGCACCCACGGAGGCAGCACTGGGCGGCACGATCACCCTGGATGACATCTACGCGACCGCCCTGCTCGATTACGTCCTGTATCGCGGCTACAGCAAGGATACGGAGTACGCCGCCGATCAAAACCGCTCGGCCAATCACTACGCGGCTTACATCGCCACCGTGTCTGGCAAGGCCTCTGTCGAGGGTGTCGTCAACCCGAACATGACAGCTCCAGCAAACCCCAACATCACCCCCAACTCACGTTGATCACACAGGAGACGCCCATGCACAACCCCGGTTAATCGTACAGGAGCACCCCCATGGGCGCATTTTCCAACTACCTTGAAGAAAAAATCGTAGAGCACTTTCTGCGCAACAACGCTGTGGCAAGCCCCGCTACCGTTTACCTGGCCCTGTTTGAGACAGATCCCGGCGAGGGCATTGGCGGCGACGAAACCTCCTACGTCAATTATGTTCGCATGCCATCGACCTGGACCGCCATCGACGGCAACGGGCAGACCAAGAACGGATCAACCATCACGTTCGCGCCCAATGGCAACGGTAGCGCATCGGTGACCATCACCCATGCGGCTATCTACGATGCGGCATCAGGCGGCAACCGCTTGCTGTATGGCCCCCTGGCGTCACCCAAGACATTGGCTGTGGGTGATGTGCTCTCGTTTGCCGCAAACGCACTGACCTTGACGCTGGATTAAGGGAAAAATCACCGTGTTCAACGGATCAGCGTTCAATCGCCTTGCCTTCAACGCCGCGGCCTCTGTCCTACTGCTGACCGCAGCCACATCATGGTCTGCAGAAGCCACGGTAACCACTGCCACTGCGCTGCATACCCATGGTGGAAAGGCAGCGATCAGCGGGTCGGCGGCAGTCTCCCTTGTCGGTCAACGAACGACCTACCCCGTCTGGCATACGTCAGCCAATGGCACCCTGGTCGCCGGGGCAAATATCGCGTATTCGGCATCGGGCCTATGGAGCACTGAGCTTTCGTTCACCGGCTATACCTTGCGCATGGTGCCGGCCTACGCGGGGTTTGATACCTCTGCAACGTTCCATGCCATACCGAACGCAAGACTTGCCGGCGGGCAGTGGACGGCGGGATCTGCCGTTGTCAGCTTTGATCCCACCAAAGACGGTAGCTTGTCGGGAAAATGGGCGCCTGGCGGGCAATGGTTCGCTGGCGAGGCGCTTGTCACGCGATACGTTGAGTCCGGCCTGTTGGTGGGAGGCGATTTGTGGATAGAGCCGACGCTATCCGCCGAGGGTGTGACGTACCACGAGGGTTACACGTTCCATGACGCGGGCGCGCTGCTGGAAAATGCCAACCATTTGACCGCCACATTCACCAGCGGACAGTTCACACAGGCTGGCGCTGAGTGGCAGGCAAAGGGCCATGGGGTTTTTGCCGGGGGTGGGCCGTGGACAAACGCGGCGGATTGGCTGGCAGCGCCCGAAAAGACCGCCTACGCAACGGCACAGCTACTGCCTGATCCAGCAACACTCACCATCGACGCCACACACGAAAAATCCGCCACAGCTGCGATTGCGGCCTCTGCGGACATCCTTGTCAAAGGTGCCGTGAAGCGAACCGCTTCTTTGGGGCTTTCTGTCAGTTCCGACATCGCCTTCACGCCATTGCGTACCGCAAGAGTGCGCGGAAAGATTTACGGAACAGCGGTCATCAATCCTGTCACTGCCGTAGTGACTCGGTGGGCATTTGCCGACTGGTCGGGTGCTGCCAGCCAGATGGGCGGTGCCGTTGTGGTGAATACCCGCGAAGCACCCCCAGGGCGGGAATTTTTTGTTGCACAGGAAGATCGTCATTTCATCCTTGGTGAAGATCCCCGCATATTTGAGGTAGCCGAATGAAGCTCGGCAGAAAAACAAAGCAACCAGCAGAACGGCTGGATTATGACGTGGTTTACGGCGACTGGCTCGCCAACACTGACGACACAATCGCGAGCGCCCAGGTAACTGCCACCCCGCCCGGCATTGATATTGATGTGGTGCAAGTCAGTGACCATCGCGTAAAAGTCTGGCTCTCAGGCGGGACTGATGGGGAAACCTACAAAATAGAGGTCACCGCCGAAACTGCCGCGGGGGCGATAAAACAAGATGAATTCGACATCCGCGTGAAGGAGTATTGATCGTGCCACAAGTGTTTGCGAACAATGCTTTTTCAGTGATCAATGGAGCAATATCGGATTCTGCAACCACGATCAACCTAACCCCCAGCACGGGTGTTCGATTCCCCGCGCTTGGTGGTGGTGATTTTTTCCTGGCAACCCTCTTCAGCATCGATGGCAGTGGAAATGAGTCTGCCTGGGAAATCGTCAAATGCACGGCGCGATCCGGGGATGTGCTGACTGTTGAGCGCGGCCAGGAAAATACTGCTGGGGCGGCATGGCTATCAGGCACCCGGATAGAGCTTCGACCAACAGCCTCACTTGGCGCATTTGCAGTAGCCGCCTACGGCTGGGGCGACCACGCGGGCGCTGGCTACCTGACCAGCTACACAGTCACGCAGTTGGATGTCACTGCGCACCAAGCGGCCTTGTCTATTACTGAAAGCCAGATAAGCGATTTTGGGAGCTATCTCACCAGTGAGAGCGACCCTGTTTTCACAGGACACGCGGCTTACGGCATCACGGGCACTCAGATCACCAATTGGAATACCGCTTACGGCTGGGGGGATCACGCTTCGGCAGGATACCAATCCGCACTGGTATCCGGCACGAACATCAAGACCGTCAACGGCAGCAGTCTCCTGGGAGGCGGCAATCTGGTCATAGCTGCTGGTGGAACCAGTGAAATGGCCTATCGTGACAGAGCGACCGATGCACAGATATGCGGCTTTACTGGTGACGCAGGGGTTACCTCAGAGCGCCTGGCCAGTGCGGCAGGGCCAGTTACAATTTCAGGAACTACAAACATCTCCCTGGACTGGGGCACGTTTGTCAGTGGAACCTGCCAGCTGACCGGCAACCGCAGCCTGTCGCTGTACAACGTAATGCCCGGCACTTACAAAGAAATCCTTTTCTACGGCAACACCTCTTCGACGCGCACCCTGACGTTTTCAGGCTCAAACTGGAAAGGAGACCTGCCCGCCGTGGCGGTGACAAGTTCGGTGAAGTGTTTGGTTGGCATCCGTATTGTCTCGGCCACAGAGTGGTTGGTTTCGGCTGTGGAGTACTGATCATGATGATTCCTGGATTCCCGAGGGCGAGTGGCGGAAAAAGCAAAAAGATGGATTATATTGGATCCAGACATGCAACTGACAATAACAGTAAAACCTATCCAGGGGGATTCTCGGCTGGTGACATAGCATTAAGATTGGCGTGGCGAAGCGCCGACCAAGGAGGATATACGACGTTGTATGAGAGCTGGGGGTATGCTCCGGGCAGCGTCATTCGCTACCTTTCGTTGCAATATAAGATTCTGGACGGCTCTGAGACGTCGTGGACTGGCAGTTCAGCTGGGGGGCTGCTTTTGGTTTATAGGCCCAACATCCCCATCGTTAGCGTCACCCTGGGGAAGTCTGGTCTATTTTTTAGCAGTGCTGACAACCCTTTGGTCCTCGATAAAGGGGTATCCGAGGGGGATTTTATGTTTATGTGCGGTACGACTGCCAGTTACGGTAATGCAAATTCAACCCTCAATCCGTCAACAGCTGATTTCAATATAACTACATCTGGTAGCCACTATCGTGGATTGATGACACCGGATAAAAATATGACTAAAAATTACACTGAGAATACATTGGATACAAACTCCGTCGCTGCGGGGTTTGTTGTCGCGCATATAACTTTGGAGTAGATATGATCACCGTAATTCTCGACAACGATGAATTCAGGCAAATAGGTGGCAACCCGACGATGACGTCTCTTGACGGAGAGCTGCGAGCGCCTTTGCGCGTTATCCTGGCTTCATCATGGACTGCTGAAGACCGCGCTGCATTCGGAGTTTATCAGGTGGACGTAACGCCGCTTGAGGGGTATGTTTGGACTGGGCAGATCAGTAATAATGACGGCATTCCAGAGCCTATATTTGAGCCTGTCCCACCGCCAAGTACTCAGGAGGTCATCGAGGAGCGCCGCCGTCGCCTGGCCCTCGGCTTCGACTACGATTTTGAGGATACTCGTGGTATCCATCGCATCGCCACGACGGAGCAAGACCACAAAGGCTGGGACAAGGTATCCAAGCTCGCTACGTCAGCAATTCTTGCGGGCGCATCAGACACAGAAATCACAATCCACACCGAGACAGGCGGCGTAGCTGTAACGGCGGCAGAGTGGCAGCAGATCGTTATCGCGGTGGGCATGTGGGAGCAGCCCATCTGGCAAGTGAGTTTTGCGCTTCAGCAGATGAACCCCATACCCGCTGACTTCGCAGATGACAAGTGGTGGAGCATGTCATGAAGCAGTATTTAATTACGGTTGGCGATGCACTGAGCCAGCTATTGAACGTAATTATTTTTTTTGGTTCCGATGCCAACGAATCAATTAGTGGCAGAGCGCACCGCCAAAGATACCATTGGTTTTGGGGGAAATTCCGTAAAGTAATTGATTGGGTATTTTCCTGGCTCGGAGAAGCTGGACATTGTGAGTCCGCGTATCGGGCAGACTTGTCGCGCGCGGCGCGGCTGATGCAAAGTCACAACAAGTAAGGCAGCACCATGGCTGGATTGAAGCTCGATATATTCTCAGGCATGCGCCCGCGCATCCCCCCTACCCTGCTACAACCGGGCATGGCAACGCAGGCTGACAACTGCGACTTTGCTTATGGGGAGTTGAGAAGCACAAAAGGCGGGCACCTGGTCAACACCATGTCCAACTCGCCAAAATCGATATACACCGACGATGGACTGGTTTTTTACACCTGGCCCGTGGATGTGGATGCCGTGCGTTCGCCCATTGCCAAGGATCTGTACAACCGCCTTTATTACACTGGCGACGGTGGATTTAAGGTCACCAACCGCATGAGCGCGCAGGTAAATGGCGGTGTTCCCGGATCGTTCTACCTGGTGGGGGTTCCGCGCCCTACCGTGGCGCCAGTCCTGGCCGCGCAGATCCCGATCATCAGCGCCGTGACCGCCAACCGTGTGTTTACCTTCCACTACGAAGACACTGGCATCAAGTACCAGGAAACGACGATAGTGCCGACATTCCTGTCGAACACGTCCTTCCGCTTTACGCCCCCTGCCATGGCCGCTGCCACGCCCGAAGCGGCGAAGCCTGTATTGCGGATGCGAGCAACCGCCATTGCAGACGGGTCGGAATTGTTCGACCTGTATACCGAGAACTCATCATTCACCAGCGCCGGCGCAATTTATTCCCTCTCGATGTCCAAGGACGCGGCGCCGGCTTCGACGTACTCCGTCACCCTGACCATCGGCGTCAAGGAGTCGGACAAGGAAACCCGCGCTTATGTCTACACCTATGTGAACACTTACGATGAGGAAGGCCCGCCGAGCGCCCCAGCGCTGGTAGATACCTCCCCGGTAGTTGGCGTTACGGTAACGGTGCAGAAAGACGCAATCGGCAATCATGCGCCAATCAAGGAAATCCGGGTCTACAGAACGCCGTCAGGCTCAGCCATTGCCGATTATTTTTATGTCGGATCAATTTCTGCTCTGGCAGCCGCCCCTGGCTCCACGCTGGTGTTTACGGATAATGTCACAGGCGGCGGGCTAAATGAGCCTCTATCCTCGACCAACTATTACCCGCCTGACCAGGCTTTGGTTGGGTTGATGTCGCTTCCGAATGGCATCCTGTGTGCCTGGAAGGGAAATGAGCTGCACTTCAGTGAGCCGTACAAACCCTGGGCATGGCCACCTCAATACATCAAACCACTGGCGCACACCATTGTAGGCGGCATTGCCAACGGTGCTGGCGCGGTGATCACCACCGTCGCATACCCTTATGTGGTATCTGGCGTGTCGTCTGACGCCATGACCGCAACTCGCGTCAACGTCGATCAGGCCGGGGTATCGAAGTGGTCAATCGCCGTGGTTGACGGGACGGTTGTCTATGCCACAAACGACGGCTTTGTGGTGTTTCACGGGGCAACAGCGAGCCTGGAGCGGAGCCACCTCTTCTTTACCCGGGAAGTCTGGCGCGCACGGTATGCCGCTGGGCTTTCTTCGATGCGTTTTTCCGTGTGGGACGGCAGGCTGATCGTGTTCTCGGGAACGGGCGCATTCACACCCTTCATGATTCGCCTGGACGAGGCCGATGGCGCTCTGACGGATCTTCCCACGTTCGCAGCGGCAAGTGCCTTCGTCAGCATCCTTTCCGACCAGTGCTACTACTCCCTGGGCAACGGCATCTACCAGTTCAACGGCGGGGACAACCTGCCTTGCACCTGGCAGTCGCGCGAGGAAATCACTGTGCGCCCGGTGAACTTCGGGATCTTCCAGGCTGTGGCTACTGGTGCCTGGACGCTATCGGTCTTTGCCGATGGGGTTCTTCGGCACACCGCGGCGATCACGGAAGGCAAGCATACCTACCGGCTTCCGAGCGGATTTGAAGCCGACCGCTGGCAGTTCAGGGTTACCGGCATCGGCGCCTTCAAGGAGTTGCGCGTAGCCACCACGGGCCGGGAGCTGGCGTTGCTATGAGTGAGCGCGACCGCAATACAGGCGTCCCTGGGCTTCCCCTGGCTGCGCTGGGCGCGGTTCAGGACGAGAACGCCCGCCTGGTGCTGCAGGCCATTGCAGACGGCTGGCACGTCAGGAACGGCACCACCGGCACCGGCGACAACCGCTTCATCACCGCAGGCGAAGTGGTTGGCGGCCTGAAAAGCGTCATCACTGGAATTGGCGGCAGCACCGGAGGCAGTTACCAAAGCGGGGGCGGCCTGTTCCCCGGCTCCGGTGGCGGGTTGGCAGATCACATCAACAAGGTGCTGGACTATCTCCAATCCCAAGTGCTGGAATCCATCCTGTTCAAGGAGCTGGGCGAGCGCATCAAGCTGATCGAGGTCAACACCCTTGGCATGGCGACGGGGATACGCGAAGAGAAAGTTGAGCGCGTCAACGCCGACAATGCCATCGCGCAATCGACCACGACTCAGTTTGCTGTCATCAACAATAACATGGCGGTCATTCAAAACCAGCAGACCACTATGGCAAACAATGTGGGTGCGCTGGCGCAGCAACTGAACACGGTACAGGTTACAACAGCGAACAATACGGCAGCCATCCAGCAGGAAACCACGGTCAGGATCAACGCCGACAACGATATTTACGCCAAGCATTCCGTCAAGATCGATGTAAACGGCTATGTGACCGGGTATGGCCTGATCAGCACAGCGAACAACAGCATTCCCTTTTCTGAATTCATTGTTCGCGCGGATCGCTTTGCCATTGGCACCCCGGCGGGGCCAGGTGTTCAAGCACCGGTTGTGCCTTTCATCGTGACGACCACCGATACCATCATGCCCGACGGCACCGTCATCCCCCCCGGCGTCTACATGGATTACGCCATGGTGAGGCGGCTGGACGGTGCCTATATCAATGCCGGGTTGCTGCAAGCTGCGCATATCTATACGGGAAGTCAGCTGATCGACTTCCAGAGCAAGCAGCCGATTCCTTCGGTCGCATCAACACAGTGGTATCAACGTACAGCCGACGCGCCCGGTGGCCTGATTCTTTGGTCCGCAGATATGCGCATGTACGGGCCTGACTATCATAGCGTTGTTCCCTACAACAACAGGCTCAGGATCGCTCCCAACGGAACACAGCAGGTGTACATCACCATTACTGTGAACGCGACCATTGACCATTTTTTAAGCGTTTACATCAGGCATAAAGAGATCGACAACGACGGTAATCCATCCGCATGGGTGCGCCTCACTACGGTCGAAGAACCGCAGGACAGTTACGGTTTTGCCTCGATCACGGTGGGGACGCAGGTCACTGTCTGGAAAGACAGCTATTTTGATTTCGGCATTTCATGCCTGGGCGAGGCCGGCTGGCAGACAGCCAAGACTGGCGTGTTCTACATGACCATGACAGCTTCTGCTGTGAACTGGTGACCGGCAGAGAACTGGTGAGCAGCAAATGAAATATTTTCTGTACAAGAATGCCTCCGGCAAGCCAGATGTCACACAGTACGAATTGCAGCTGGACTTGTTTGCCGGATACCGCCTGATTTCCGTGCATGATGAGCGCCCAGCCATTGAAGGCATGATCTTTGATGCGCATGACAAGCTGGTGCGCGATCCCGATGCACCGCCAGAGTACATCAGCAAGCGCCGTGCAGCCTACCCGCGCATAACGGATCAGCTGGACATGCTGTGGCATGCCATGGAGCGTGGAGAGATGGCCAGAATAGAGCCGTTTTATTCCGAGATCCTGGCCGTCAAGCAGGCCTATCCCAAAACGTCGAATTAACCGGCACACGGGACAATTACGGTATGCAGCCACTCTCTTGCCAAGTGACACCCTTAATTGCCGACCCGGTGGGCTTGAGCCGCTATGGCAGTTTTTTGGATGCCGTGAAGGCCACCCTGCTCCATCCGCGCGTCATCGAAAATATCGAGCGCGTTGAGCGTGAGCTGCTCAAGGGCGAACAGGTGGAGTGCCCCGTGATTCACCGCTTTGGCCCTGGCATTTACATCCGCGAGATCACCATGCCCGCCGGATCTTTTGTCATTGGCGCAAGGCATAAGTGCGCACAGCTCAATATCATGCTGGCAGGCCGGGTTACCGTGCTGAACGGGGATGGCACAACCCGCGAACTGGTCGCACCGATGACGTTCACCGGCGGCCCCGGCAAAAAGGTGGGATACATCCATGAGGATGTGGTGTGGCAAAACGTCTATGCCACCGACGAAACGGACATTGAAACTCTTGAAAATCTGTTCGTTGACAAAGGTGAGCCTTGGCATGAAGCCATGCGCCGGCGCCGCCCTACCCTCACAGACCAGTATGCGCAGATCGATTATTGGAAGATGCTGGCCGAGTACGGCATCAGCCACGACACAGCGCGCAGTGAGAGCGAGAACACCGCCGACATGCGGCCTTTCCCGGATGGCAGCTACAAGGTGATGGTGACGGACTCCGCCATCGAGGGACGCGGGCTTTTTGCCACTGCAGCCATCGTTGCTGGGGAAGTAATAGCCCCGGCAAGAATCGGCACAGAGCGCACCCCCGCGGGCCGGTACACCAACCACTCCCCCATGCCCAATGCGGAATTTGTGGTTTTGGAGAATGGCGACCTTGACCTGGTTGCCATCAAGAATATCACCGGCCTGAAAGGCGGCATGCCCGGCGAAGAAATTACCATCGACTACCGCGCAGCCCTCGAAATAAGGAAGAGATTATGTCCTCAGCGATTGCAGCAGCAGTAGGTGGCGCTGTCGTTGGCAGCCTGCTGGCCGACGACAATGGCGCGGAAGGTGCTAACAACGCCGCGCGAGATGCAACGCAGCTCCAGGCGGAGATCGCCGCAGACCAGTGGAAGAAGTACAAGGAAATTTACGAGCCCCTTGAGCGTGATTACGTTGCCGGCGCCAGCGACTTTGATAGCCCCGAGGAATATGCCAGGGCAGCCAGTGACGCCTCTGCCACGGTCGCCAGTCAATTCGCCAAGGCCAAGGACCGTATCGGGCGCACACCAGGGCTCGACCCATCTTCTGGCGCGTATCAAGCCAGCATGGTGGGACTTGACCTGGCGCAGGCGGCGAACGATGCCACACAGCAGAATGTCGCGCGCATGAATGTCTCTGACAAGGCCTTCTCTCGGCAGACTGCCGCCCTTGGACTAGGGAAGGGGCTTGATTCAGCCGCTGCGTCAAGTCTGGCCAGTTCGGCACAAGCCAACCTTGGGCTTGCCGAGGCCGGTAACGCACAAGGTGCAGCTCAGGCTCACGCAATTGGCGGCATCGTTGAAAAAGGCATCAGCGGGGCCCACGGCTGGATCAATAAGTCTGGCACCAAGACATCGACCACTGACGCCGGTCTGAACAACGGCTTCAAGGCAAGCTGGTAAGGATCAGAGGAAAAAATCATGTCAAAACTCGGGCTCGGGCTTGCGGCGGTTCAGGGTGTTTTCGACGAGCGCGAGGCGCGCAAGTCTCGTGAATATGTACAGGCCAGGCGGGATGCGGAACTCAGCAACCTGGAGGCCAGAACCGCGGCAGAGCGCAGCGGCTATGAACTCAGTGACGCTCGCAACCAGGGTGATCTGTCCCTGGTGGATAAAACCATCGAAGGAAAGCGCAAGGAATTGGCATTGCTCGAAGCGCAACGCGACGGCGATCTGTCCCTGGTGGGTGCAAAAACCGAAGGGCAGCGTGAACAGTTGGCGCTTGACAGCCAAAAGCGCAAGGCAGCGACCACCCTTCTGCCAGGGCAAACGCAAGAGGCGCAATCGCGGAGCGCACTCAACACCGCTCGCAACCAGGGTGATCTGTCCCTGGTGTCAGGGCACACTGCCAACGCCAAGAAAGCCCAGCAGCTACAAGGCCTGGGCCTTGATGCCAGCATCGAGCGTCAGCCCTTGGAGCAGCAGATTCTTCACAACAAGGCTGAGGTGGAAAGAGCCCTTTCACAGCATGATGTTGAGGATTTGCCGCGCGCCATTGCCGAGAAGAAGCAACAAGGCGTCTTCTCCGAGATGGACGCGGGCAGTGTCGCAATTTACAAACTGTCTGAACTCATTGATCAAGGTGACAGCCAGCGTGTTATCACCTTCATGAACGCGATGATCGACGCCGGCAACGTCAAGGGTGCCACGGAAAAAGTGGCAACCGTCAGCGTGGAGCAAGATCCCGCAACTGGTGGAAATGTGTTCGTTGCGCGCGGGGCGAGTGGAAAGGATGTGATGCGCATGAGCCAAGAGCAGATGCTCAGGGTTCGGTCGCAAATAGGAACGGTGTCCCTGGAGAAGGTCAACGCTGGCCAAGATCTGGTCAGTATTGGCAGGGACGGAACCGCCACTCTTGTACACAGCGGACAGCCAAAAGAAAGCGACAAGCCGGGCTTGCAGCGCAGCGTGGAGTACCTGGTGCGCGACCACGGCATGACGCAAGCGCAGGCGCTGGACGTGATCAAGAACGGCACAACCCGCGAGAAGTTTGTGGAGAAAGCAGCCCAGGCCATTATCAGCCTTGGCCAGCAGCCCACCGCGGCGCAGATCGAAGGCTTCAATGCCACATACGACACCCTGTACCCTGGCCAGGCTCAGGCAGAGCCGCAGATTGATGCAGGCACAGCAGCCCCCACAACAGACTGGAATAGCTGGATAACACAATAATCGAATAGCGCCGATGCGGGGAGAATGAGCCGATACCTTTCCGGCCATCTCCCTGCAAAGGCTCTCCCATGACGAAAGACCCGTTCAGCCTGTCCTCTCTTCACTCCGCAAAACCCACCGCCACCTTTGGGCTTGACAGGGCACCCGTACAGACGCCAGCCATTGATCCGGGGTTCTCAAGCACCCTCGATGCGATCCTCAATGACGAGGGTGCGGCAGAACTGAAGCCTATTGTGCTGGCGCTCTACGCACAGGAAACCAGCTCAGGTAGCAATGTCGCAACCAGCATCGACGGTGCCCGCGGCGACATGCAAATCATGCCCGACACGTTCCGCCGTTATGCCAAGCCTGGCGAGAACATCAACCGGCGCGAGGACAACATCCGGGTTGGCGCGCGCATCATCAAGGATCTGGCCACCAAGTTTGGCAACGACCCGGCGCGCATTGCCACAGGGTATTTCTCCGGCGAAGGGAACGTCAATCGTGGCGAAGGGCTCGCCTGGAAGGCCGATCACGCCGATGGCAACGGTAAGCGTGTCTCAAGCTATGTATCTGATCTGCTGGGGCGTGTTGGGCAGTACAGCCAGCCTCAAGACGTGCAGATGGGCGCGCTACAGGCGCAGGCACCAAACGTCTTGCCGGAGGCTGCCCCGCTTCCCCGTCTCGACCTGTCGAAGATCCCCAAGTGGGGACAGATTGCCACATCCGAAAAATTCCTTGCCCTGGACGATGCCGGAAGGGCCGAACTGAAAGCCAAGTATTTCGATGAGGTCATCGCGCCCCATGCAACTGCCGATGGCGCGGACGTGGGGAAGGTGCGTAACGAATTCCTGAACGCAGCAAACCCCTTGCCTGAGCGCGGCATTCTCGACAAGAACATCGATACCACGCGCAACCTTGCAGCCAGCGCCTTGAAGATTGGCCCGACAGCCGTCAAGGGCATTGCCGATATCGCCGCGATGGCAACCGGCGACAGGGTGGGACGAGACACCTCTGATTACATGACGCGCGGCATGGAGGCTATTGATCAGATCGTTGCCAGCGACCACTTCAATGAGCAGCAAAAAGGCTTTGCCGCCGTCATGCAGGACAATGACGCCGGGGTCGGAGATATGTTCTCTTACCTTCTGGACAATCCCGCCATCATGGTTGACTCGACGATCAGCACTATCGGCAGCATGTTCCTGCCGGTTGGCTCGGCAAAAACAGCCATCGCGGCAACACGCGGCCTGAAATTCAGTAAAGAGGCGGCAGCAAAAGCCGCAACGGTTGCGACGCTTGGCACCATTGCCGCACAGAACGCGGCAGATACCTTCGCCGAGCTGGAAGGCGAAAGCATGGAGTCCCGCTACAAGGGAGCCACCGTATCGGCTGGCGTATCCCTGTTGATGGGTATTGCCACCCGCGGCGGTGCTGAAGGTGAGATTGCCCGCAAGATGGCTGGCGACCTCAAGGCTGGAAAAGTGACCCTGGATAAGGTCAAGGATTTCCTAAAAGCCGTAGGTCGTGAGGCCATACAGGAGGCTGGCGAAGAAGCTGGCAACATTGCGGGCCAGGCCGTTGGCAGTCTTGAAGCGCCTGGCGCCAGCAACGCGGCCAAGCAGGTTGCCTTTGCCGGCACCATCGGTGCTGTCATGGGCGGCGGCACCAACCTTGTTTTGCGTGGCGACGCAGCCGAACCTGGCAGGGGTATGCCGCCCCCCAGCATGCCCCCTACCCCTGGCAAGACTTCCCCGGCCAGCCCAGAGGCAGCACCGGCGCAGGAGCCCGCCAGCCCCACCGAGACACCACCGGCGTCTCCCGGTGCCGATGGCAAGCCCATCGCAGATGCCGACAAGGACATCCTGAACTTTGCCCGCGCCAGGTTCATGCAACTGCGCGCCAAGCGCGACAGGGACGATGACGGCGACACTCCCAGCACAGGACTGACAGAAAACGAAACGCGCGAGCTTGAGGCGTTGGAGCAAAATCGCCTCAACCCTGATGGACTGCGCGCCTGGTATGGCATTGGGGAGCCTGTATCTCAAGATGAGCCGTCGAACCTTACACAAGAGGAATCCGATGTAAGCCAGGAAGGTGCATCCGAAGCCGAGACCATCAGCGCAGCGGCAAACGAATCCGCAACCTCGCCGTTGAATGATCTGCCGGAACCGACCGACGCCCAGAAAGAAGCGGGCAATTACAAGAAAGGACACATCCAGTACGACGGGCTGGATCTGACCATTGAAAACCCGGTTGGCTCCGAGCGATCAGGCACAGACCCCAACGGCAACCCATGGTCGGTGCAAATGACGGCGCATTATGGCTACTTGAAAAGATCCATGGGCGCCGACGGGGATCAGGTGGATGTTTACGTTGCTGAGGAACCCGACCATAACGCGCCGGTGTATGTGTTCGACCAGTACAACGATGATGGCACCTTCGACGAGCACAAGGCGGTCATTGGCGTGAACAGCCAGGCAGATGCCGAAGCCTTGTACGACGCGCATTTCAGCGATAGGAAAGGCCCACAGCGCCGCAAGGGCGTCACGGCTATGCCGGTGTCTGAATTCAAGGAGTGGGCAACCAACGGCGACACCAGTACAGCCTTGGCGCCAGAACCCGAAGTTGTTGATGTCACACCAGCGCAGAAAAGGCCGTCATCGCAATTCACCGCATATCAAGAAGCCATTGAGGCCGGCCAGGGCAGCAAGGAAATGCTTGAACTCGCCCGCATGGACGAGCGCCTGGAGGATGGCGAGTACGAGAGCCTGGCGAGTCTGGCCGAGTTCCTGGGTTTTCCCGAAGACGCCGCCCCGGCCCCGGCCAAGCCAAAGACCGAGAAAGAGCGCAACCAGCGCGCGGATTACAGCGCCAAGTGGTTTGGCTCACGCGAGAAAGCCGAGAAGTTCATCGCGGACAAACGCATCACCGACACCCATGCCGCCGTGCAGGATGGCAAGAGATTCCTGATTCAACCCAAGGAGCAAATCGATGGCCCGCAAGCCCCTGAAACCCAGCAAGCAAAAGCGCAAGGAAAAGAACGGCAACAAGCACCGGAAGCCCCAACAGAAGTAACGGAAGCCATACAGGAGACTCGGGCGGCACCCCCCGGCACCCGCTTCAATACGCAGGCCGACCGAGACGTGGCGGATCATTTGGAGCCTTTACTGGGCGAGATACAAGGTAGGCGCGGAACTCCGGAAGGTGGCGCGCGCGATGCCATCCGTGTCGTGATTGAGGAACTGCGCAAGCCACGGACAGCCGTTGGTGTAGAGGCGTTGCTTGAGACTGCCGCGCGGCGCCTGAGCAAGAACCACAAAGACCTGTCCAGCTCAGTCGCAGAGGCGGCAAGGCAGTTGCTTTGGGCTGGGAGCGAACCCCAGTCAACCGACCTTGGTAGCCAGTCCCCCTTTGCAGAAGCCAGTGAACATGCCAAGACTGGCGACTCAACCGCTCGGAGCAACAGCGAGAGAATTGTAGCACAAACAGCCAGCAGTCAGCCCACGCAGGAATCCAGCGACCTCAACGCAATGTTCGACGATGTGCTTGCAGAGGAAATTGCCAAGGACGAAGCAACGAAACCGAAGACCGAGCGCGAGGCCAAAGCGCAACGTACCGCGAGGGAATCCGCGGCGAGTGCCGCAAAGAACACTGCCGCCGGTCTGACCGCTGCCATTGATGGCCTGGGCGAGCTGTTTGGTGGCCCCAACAGAATGAGAACTGGGCTATCATTTGATGAGGAAACCTACGCCAAGGCCAAGCCGCTTTTTCAGCAGGCCATTGCCAATCTGTCACAGGCCGGGGGTGACCTGAAAGACACGATGCGCGCAGTGGTTCGTATGGTGCTCGACAAATTCGGGCAACAGGCCGCGCAGAACATGAAGCCCTACGTTGTGCGCTTCATACAGGATATCGAACAGGAATCTGACAGTGCAGACACTCTACAAGCCGAAAGCGTACCCGCAAGAGATCAGGAGCAAGATAATCAGCGGATCAGCAACAATGATGGAGATAGCCAACCGCTGGATGCTGGGCTGGCCGGAGACGGTCAAGGCGCTGATCGACCAGGGCGAGTACCTGGCAGCATTGGAAGAGCAGGAACGACTGGAAGTGAAAGTGAAGCTGGAACCAGGCCTGAATCACCTGTCGAGCTGGGAGAAAGCGGAAGTGTACGGCCTGAGCCAAGCACCGCCAGGAATTCAGATCATGTAATCGACGAAGGCGAGATCGGCAAAGGCAGCCTCACCAAAAAGTACAAGGACAACATCGCCGCCATCAAGATCCTCAAGACGCTGGAGTCAGAAGGCCGCGCCGCCACCCCCGAAGAGCGCAAAACTCTGGCCCGCTATGTGGGCTGGGGCGCAATGAAGGGGCCGTTTGACCCCGACAACAAGCAATGGTCAAAGCAACACGCCGAACTCAAGGAGCTGCTGACCGACGACGAATACAAGGCCGCGCGCGCCTCCACGCTGGACGCCCACTACACCAGCCCGGTGGTGGTCAATGCCATGTATGCAGCGCTGGAACGGCTGGGATTCAGACGCGGGCGCATTCTTGAACCCTCCGTAGGAGTTGGTAACTTCTTCGGCATGATGCCGCGCACCGTGCGCACCGCGTCACAGCTGTACGGTGTTGAGCTGGATTCCCTGACAAGCCGCCTGGCTGCCGCGCTTTACCCCAATGCCAAGATTGCGAAATCAACTGGCTTCCAAGACTTCGATATTCCCGGTGAATTCTTTGATGTTGTGATTGGCAACCCGCCGTTTGGCTCGCACATCCTGACTGACAAAGACCGCAGCCCCTACTCCGGCTACAGCATTCACAACTACTTCCTGGCCAAGTCCATCGACAAGCTGCGCCCCGGTGGCGTTATGGCCGTGGTGGTGTCGCATAACTTCCTGGATGCGCAAAATAATCGCACCCGGCGCTGGATTGGGGAGCGCGCCAATCTGATCGGTGCCGTTCGCTTGCCGAACAATGCCTTCAAGGAAAATGCTGGCACAGAGGTGGTGACGGATATTCTGCTTTTCCAAAAGCATGGCGCAGAAACCGGGGAGAACATTGGCGACTGGCAATCTCTGGCCGTGCAGTCCAACACCAACCCGAAGACGGGCGAGGTGGTGAGGCATTCTGTGAACCAGATTTTCGTTGACCTTCCCAACCTTGTACTCGGCACTCCCAGCGCCGGCGGCACCATGTACCGCGCCGATGAGTACACCGTGGAGGCCAGCGGCGACATCAAGGAAAAGCTTGATGGATGGGTCAAGAGATTGCCTGCAGACCTGTTCGACAACATCGACCGCAAGAGCGACAGCGCCATTGTCGATATGGCCATTCCCGATGGTATCAAGGTGGGATCGTTCTACCTGGACAGCACCGGAAAGGTCATGCAGCGCGGTGATGATGTCATGGGGAACAAGACCGCCAATGCCTGGGAACCCAAAAATGAAGCTGCCGGGCACCGCATGCGCGGCATGATCGGTATTCGTGATGCCTTGCGCGCCCAGATGCGCCTGGAAAGATCACATGACGCGACGGCAGAGGACATCGAGGCCAACCGCAAAAAACTCAGCGACCTGTATGACGCCTTCCTGAAAAAGTACGGCCACCTGAACAACAGCACCAACCGCGGTATTTTTCTGGACGATCCTGAGTCCAACCTGATCCAAGGGCTGGAATTCAATTTTGACAGAGGAATAGGCAAGGCTGCCGCCGAGAAAGAAGGTGTTGAGTCACGCCCGCCGAGCGCCACCAAGGCGGACATTTTTAACCGTCGGGTGGCGTTCCCTCCGCAGGAATATCTGACTGTTACGACAGCCAACGATGCGCTGCTGGCATCCCTGAACTTCCGTGGCCGGCTGGACTTGGACTACATGCAGGAGGTCTATGCCAAGCCCGCGGACAAGATCGTCGAAGAGTTGGGCGATGTGATCTTTGACGATCCGCTGGCCGGGTTTGTGATGGCTGACGAATATCTGTCGGGTGACGTGAAGACCAAGTTGGCGGAAGCACAGGCCGCTGCCAAGGCTGACAATGCCTACCGCCGTAACGTCGCGGCACTTGAGAAGGTCATTCCCAAGGACAAAACACCGAGTGAAATATCCGTCTCCATTGGTGCGGAGTTTGTGCCTGCAAGCCTGTACGAGCAGTTCGTCAAGCATATCTCTGGCGCGACAGCGAAAGCCGCATACGTCCGCGCCACCGGCCAGTGGGTTGTGGAGTATGGCGCAGGTACTGACTCGGCGTTGAACACCGGCACCTATGGCACCGAGCATCTTTCAGCGCAGGATTTGTTCACGCTCACGATGCAGGGCCGCGGCGCCGTGGTGAGACAAACTGTGCGCCACGCTGACGGATCGACGACGACAGTGCTTCTGGAAAAAGAAACAGAAGCCGCGCGCGCCAAGCAGGATGCCATCAAGGCCGAGTGGCAAAAGTGGATATGGCAAGATCCTGATCGCGCCGACAACCTGGCCGGTATATACAACGACAAGATGAACCGGATTGTGGTGCGGACATTCGACGGCAGCCACATGACCTTCCCTGGCATGTCGCCCGCCATCACCCTGCTTGAACACCAGAAGAATGGTGTGTGGCGCGGTCTGCAGTCTTTCCAGGTGCTGTATGACCATGTTGTCGGAGCCGGCAAGACATTTGAAATGGCGACCCTTGCCATGGAGATGCGCCGCTTGGGTATTTCCCGAAAACCGCTGTTTGTCGTGCCGAACCACCTGACCGGCCAGTGGCGGGATGAATTTACCCGCCTCTACCCTGGATCGAACGTGCTGGCTGCAACGCCGGAGGATTTCAGCAAGAACAACCGGGAGCGCCTTTTCGCCAAAATCATCACCGGCGATTGGGATGCGGTGGTGATTGGCCATTCTTCTCTGAAGCGCATCGGCTTGCCGAGGGAAACAGAGCTATCCGTGTTGCGCGAGCAGCTCGACGAAATCTCGGAAGCCATCGAGGAAAACAAACGCGCCCGTGGCGACAAGAGAATCACCGCGGATATGGAGAAAATCCGCAAGAACCTGGATTCCAAGCTCAAGGACAAACTGGAAGCCGTTGGCAAGCGTAGCCGTATGGTGACGTTTGATGAGCTGGGCATTGACGCCATGTTTGTCGATGAGATGCACGAGTTCAAAAACCTGACTTACAACACCACCATGGATCGCAACCCCGGGATGGGCAACCCTGCAGGCTCGGCAAAAGCGTTCGATATGTTCGTCAAGGTGCGCTGGCTATTCGATACCTTTGGTGAAAAAACACCGTTCATCACCGCGACCGGAACACCTGTCTCCAACTCGCTGGTGGAAATGTTCAACATGCAACGGTACATGCAATACCCAACGCTCAAGCAGCACGGCCTGCATGTGTTCGATGCCTGGGCGCGCATGTTCGGGAACGTGGAGAATGTTTACGAGGTGGCGCCATCAGGATCGGGCTATCGCCAATCCACCCGGTTTGCAAAGTTCACCAACCTGCCCGCGCTGATGGGGCTTTACAACAGCTTTGCCGACACCGTTACTCTGGATGACCTGAAAGCGCAGGAAATCAGCCAGGGCAAAGTATTCCCGGTGCCACGCATGGTCGGCGGCAAGCCGGTATTGGTGGTTGCAGAGCGTTCACCCGCTGTCACCAGCTTTATGGGGGTTCCCGAAGCCAAGACGGACGATTCCGGCAATATCCTGTTTGATGCGGATATCACACAGAACATTGTCATTGCCAAGAACGAAGAAACCGGCAAATGGCAGGCGCAGGTGGGTGACTTTTCCCTGGGGCAATTCGACACGGAGCAAGATGCGAAGGCGAAGCTGGTGGAGAAAGCCCTCACGCCCACGGTGTCGGTTGACCCCGACTCCATCCTGGGGCGTTTCGGTAGGCTCAAAGAACTGACCAAGGCCACCGATGGCAAGGTGAATGCTTTGTCGCTCACCGGCGAAGCCAACAAGGCCGCACTGGATTACCGCCTGATTGACCCCACCGCCTCCGACTTCCCCGGCTCCAAGATCAACATGGCCGTGGCCAACATGATGCGGATCTACGAGCAGTGGGCGGCTGACAAAGGCACACAGCTGATTTTCAGTGATATGTCTATTCCGCTGTCCGCCAGGTCGGGCTATTCCACCAAGGAGCGCAAGCTCTATATCCGTGACGATGCGGGAGAGCTGGTGCTCAAGCGTGGCACCATGCACACGGTAGAGGGGCTGGAAGAGTTCCCGCACCATATCGTCCAGCGCACCGAAAAAGACGGCAAGGTGTTCGATGCCTATGATGCGGTCACCGGGCGCCGGCTGAAGAGCGGCTTCAAGTCCAGGGCCGAGGCCGTGCGCGAAACGGCAACCCTGCTTGAGAACACCGCCAACCGGCAGAAACTGGCCGAAGCCCGCGAGCGCGATGGCGAGATCACCCAAGGCGAGATTGATGAGTACAACAACGAGCATGAGGTAGAGGTTCAAAACGCCGAGGAATTCTTCACGCTGCAAGATATTGCGGGCATGTCGGGCTCGGCCAGCTTCTCGGTCTATGACGACATCAAAGCCAAGTTGGTGGCCAGGGGTGTGCCTGAGAATGAAATCGCCTTCATTCATGACTACAACACCCCCGCTGCCAAGTCCAAGCTGTTCCGCGCGGTGAACGATGGCAATATCCGCTTTCTGCTGGGTTCCACCCCCAAGATGGGTGCAGGCACGAACGTCCAGGAGCGCCTTGTCGGCCTTCACCACATCGACGCGCCGTGGCGCCCGTCTGACCTTGAACAGCGTGAGGGCCGGATCATTCGCCGCGGCAACCAGCTGTACGCGCGTGACCCCGAAGGGTTTGAGGTATTCGTGGGTCGTTACGCCACATCGCAAACCTATGACACGCGGCGCTGGCAGATTCTGGAGCACAAGGCCCGTGGCATCGAGCAGCTGCGCAACTACGACGGCACCGCCAATGAGATTGAGGATATCGATGGCGAGGCCGCCAACTCCGCAGACATGAAAGCGGCCGCCTCCGGCAATCCTTTGATCCTGGAAGAAACCAAGCTCAGGAACGATGTTAAGCGCCTGGCGCAACTGCAAGACGCTCATGCGGATGAAGTATTGAGCATGACGCGCAAGGCCCGGTCCGCTGATAACTATGCGCAGGAGGCCGGCCCCGGCAGAGTGTCTGCGCTGGAGGGCCTGATTGCCGCCGCCGCAGCCAACCCGCTCGACAAGGAAGGATTCGCACCGCTTCGCGTCCGCGGGGGCGCAGCACTGAATACCAAGGAAGAGGCTCACAAGGCCGCAACAGCCGCCTTCAATGCCGTGCACAGCAACAGCCTGAGCACTGCGGCCATTCAGTACCGCGGCATTGATTTCACGCTGGAGCACATGGCAGGCAACACGGTTGCTCTGAAAACACCAACCGGAACGCACGGTTTTTGGGGGCAAGGTGACGTGTTCTCTGCATCCGGGTTTGTCCAGCGCCTGAAGAACTACATCGATGCCCTGCCCGGCTCACTGGCGCACACGCAGGCTGAGATCGAGAAGTCACGGCAGTCGGCGATTGATTTGCGCGAGCAGGCTGCCAAGCCGTTCGCTCAAGCAGAAGAACTGGCAACGGCCAGGGCCGATCACGCGGATGTACAGCGCAGGCTCATGGCACAAGGGCCGGAAGTGCCGCCACACCAGAAGGAAGCTGTTGCTCAAGCCATTGAAGAGCGCAAGGAGGCGCTTCGCGCCCTGGGCTTTGCCGAAGCGGTTGACGAGGTGTTTGGCAGCGAGCCGGCACCTGCCCCCGGCCCTGCCGTGCTCTCTACTGCGGGCACCGGCAGAGTGCCAGAAAAAGACCGGCTGTCACTGGACGATCTTGCGCAGATAGCGGAGAAACTTATTGTGCAGTTTCGTCATAAGCCCCCCATCACCGTCGCTGATTCCCTGACTGACATCATTCCTGGAGCAGGTGCAGGGGCCGATGACGGGCCAGTCGCGGCTGGGATGGTCTACGGCGGCGAGATCTTTCTTTTTCTGGATGGCATCAGCGGCGCTCAAGATGCGGACGCTACTCTCTGGCACGAGCTTGTCCATTATGGACTCCGTAGGTTCCTGACGAAGGAGCAGTATACCGCCACCCTGAACAGGCTGTATAACCGCGACCCCTGGATCAGGCAAAAAGCAGACGAGTGGATAGCCACCAACGGCGCTGACGTTCAGCATGCCAAGCAAAGCGGACGCGCCTACACCAGGGCCAGGGGTGTTGATGAGGCGCTGGCAGAGCTTGCCGAAATCAATCAGGGCGAGTTCAAGAACAACACACTGAAGGCCAAGGCCATTCGCACGGTCGCGCGCTGGATCGCAGAGGTGGCCGAACGCTTTGGATTCAAGGAATTTGCGGCCAAGTACCGTGGTGCAACCAACGACGAAGCCCGCGCCCTGATCAAGAATCTGTTTCAAAGGCTCCGCGAAGATGCCCCCCCGGTCCGCGCCGACGAAGACTTCACCGCCGACCCCGCTTTCATGATGCGCAGGGTGCAGGACAGCTTTGTTGATTTCATGAAGGATCGAAAGCGCATCAAGAACTTCAGCTGGTACGACAAGAGCATTGCCACACAGCAACACAAGGCGCTCAACGACAGGCACTACGGCAAGGTGTTCAATCTGCTGCTGGCCATGCAGAGCCATGTCGCTCTGTCCGCTACCCGCGCCTCGTCACTGGCCCCTGGCGTACTGCCGAAGGTTGATGATGTCAAAGCCGCTGCCAAGGGCTTGTTCAGCAAAAAGGACAATGCCTCGCACCAGAAAGCCGCCAAGGCACTCTTCGAGGGCACTGTTGCCGGACACAACGTGATGACTGGGCGCGTCTGGACTGATGCGGAGTTGCGCGACAAGGGCTTGGATGAGGCTGCTATCACGCTGTACCGGCAGGCCAGGATGGCTATCGATGCAAGCCTGGATGAAGTGGCGTCCGCCGAGGCGTATGCCATGGCTCGCGACATTGTGCCTAGAGAGGTGCGGGCTGACATCATTGCGGCACCCGATACCGCCGAGGCACGCATCAAGGGCGAGATCGGCGCCATGATCAGGGTGATCCAGACGGCCATTGCGTCTGCAGAGAGAGCCGGCAATGCGGCCTATGCGGACGAGTTGAAATCCGCACTGGAAGGCTACAAGGACACGTACAACCGGGTGAACGATATCTTCGAGACTGTACGCAACCTCAAAGAGGCCGGGTACGCTCCCCTGATGCGCTACGGCAACTATGCCGTGACTGTTCGCGCGCTTGACCCCGCGGGAGGCCCGGCTCTGGATGAGGACGGCAATCCAATTATTCTGTTCCACGGCAGGTATGACAGCGAGAGAAAAGCCAACAAGGCCGAGCGCGAGCAGCGTGAACTATATGAGGGCAATCCACTTGTCCGCGTAAGCATTGGCACGGTCAACAGCGATAGGCACAAGCTGTACCGCGGAGTCGATCCAGAAAGCCTGGCACTTTTTGCTGAAGCTATTGGCGAGAAGAAAATCGCCGACGAACAGATCAGGCTTGCCAGATCCGAGCGGTCAGCCCTCAAGCGCCGGCTGGAGCGCAAAGGCACAGAGGGCTACAGCGAAGACATGCAGCGCACCCTGGCCAGCTTTATCACCAGCAATGCCCGCCATGCTGCGCAGCAGCTGTACATGGGCGATATCGGCAGCGCCATCAAGTACATCCCAACCGATAAAGGCGACGTGCAGAAGGAGGCCTTGAAGCTACGGGATTTTGTACTTGACCCCGACGACAGGGGCGCGGCGGCATCGACCATCATGTTTGCCTGGTTCTTGGGCGGTTCCGTGGCGTCAGCAGCGGTAAACGCAACCCAGCCCTATATGGTGACCGCTCCGTTCCTGACACAGTTTGCGGATTCAAAAACTGTAGCCAAGGCGATGGGTAAGGCGATCAAGCAGGCAGCCGGAAGATCGCAAATTTCAGATAATACACTGCGCGATGCCTTGGAGAAGGCAAGGCTGGAAGGTGTCGTTGATGCGCAGGAGATATTCCACCTGTACGCCGTGGGCGGGGCGCAACTGACTGCAAGCCACCGCGCGCAATCGGCGTTGGCATTGTGGGCATCCATGTTTTCCGCGGTAGAAAGCCTCAACCGGCGTGTAACTTTCATCACCGCCTGGGACATCGCCACCCAAAACAATGATCCCGACCCCTACAGGTTTGCCGTCAGCGCAGTGAACCAAACGCAAGGCATCTTCAACAAGGTCAACAGGCCGAACCTTGCACGTTCAACCCTGGGCCGTCTGGTGTTCACCTACAAAGGCTTCTCCATCATGATGGTTGAGCTGATGGCGCGCACCGCCAAGAGAGGACCAGAAGGCAGGAAGGCCGTGATGATGATGCTGGCAATGATCATGCTGGCCGCGGGGGAGGAAGGACTACCGTTTGCCAAGGCGCTGGATGACCTGATCGACACCATCGGCCAGATTGCCGGGCTGGACACCAACATGCGCCGCTGGAAGCGAGAGCAGCTTTACAGTTTCCTGGGCAAGGCTTGGGGTGATGGTGTGCTGTCTGGCGTCTCTTCGGCCCTGCCGTTGGACTTTGCGGGCAGGCTTGGTCTGGGCAATGTCATCCCGGGTACGGAGATCTTGAAGCCCTCTTCCGACGCCAGCCGCATGCGCGCAATCGCCGAGATCATCGGGCCGTCTGCCGGCATGGCACAGCAGGTTGATGACGGCATCGAGGCGCAGCTTGACGGCAACACCGCCAAGGCCATTCAAAATATCTCACCAAAGGCAGTCAGGGACGCATGGGCCGCATGGGATATGCTCCAAAAAGGACACGGTTCAGATGCTCGTGGTCGCAAGACGGTGGATACCGACATTGTTGACGCAATGATGAAAGGTATAGGCTTCAACCCAACGGCAGTGGCACAGTCCGGCAGAGATCGAAGCGTTGTGTACCAGGACATCATGCTTCAGAGGAAGACAGAGGCCAGCATTGCCGGGCTGTGGGCGCGCGGTATCGCGGCCAACGACCAGAGCATGATTGATGAGGCGGTAGCCAAGCGTGACCGGTGGAACGAGCGGAACCCCAAAACGCCTATCGCCATCAATGCATCGCAACTGCGCAGCCGGATACGGGCCATGAATTCCGACAGTGGAACCCGCCTTCTGAAAGCGGCGCCACGGGAGATGCGCGGCAACCTTGGCTTGAGCGACGTTGATTGATTGGCGAGAGGTATGGCGGATGATAAAGTTCCAGGTCATCCGCCACTCACCAATAAGCAGGAATAACATGAACAAGGGATTGCTTCTCACAACCGTAGCCATCATCGCCTTCACTCTTGCCGGTTGCACCAACAGCAGTGCCGTCATGACCGGTGACGCAAGAGAACCCGTTGCAGCCAGTGAGGTGAAGGTTTATCTGAGGCCGCCGGCTGAGTTTGATTCCATCGCTTTTGTCACGGCCAGCTCCAACGCGGCCCTTTCCCGCGGCGGGAGCCGGGAGAAGGTTGTTGAAGAGTTGAAGGAAAAAGCCGGGGCGCTTGGGGCAAATGGAATCATCCTCAATACCAACGAAAGCAACCCCGGCCCCAAGAGTGCCACCTATATCCCAGGCTCGACGCCAGGGGCGCCAGGCTTTGTGGTTGGGGGTGGCAACAACATCACAGTGGAAATGCAGGCTGAGGCGGTCTTCGTCAAAGGGGAGTAAATCGTTTCCGCAACCAGGCAAGGATGCCGCGTATTTACTGGCCTGAAAGCCGGCAAAAATGGGGATGCTGCGGAAATGATATCTATATAAGTAGTTGATTTTATTGCATTTAGCCCTAGACTTGAAAACCGGCGATGTGCGAGCATCCGTGGGTTCAAATCCCACCCCCTCCGCCAAAACACAGTACGGCGCGATACCGCAAAGTACGAAAAACCCGGTTTTTACCGGGTTTTTTATTGTCTGCCTGTTCGCCCTTGTACTGCGGTACCTGTGATACGGATTTACAGGCTCTTCTCGACGCCATAACCGTACTCCACTTTTGGAGGTCCGGAAATTTACTTGTAGGAGCTTGCCTGCAAGCGACACCACCGAAATTGTCGCTTGCAGGCAAGCTCCTACAGGGGGTGGATAAAGTGTTTGTCAGTCGGCTCTGGATACCCTCTAACCAGGAACGCCCCAGCGCGAACGAAGCGCCCCGCTCACTCACCATCGAGGGCCCCTCCCCTCAATGCAAGCAAGGGACTACCTGACCTCAAAAGTTGTTATCTGCTTGAACTACGTACTTTTTAATCTATACTTTCGCTGCTTTTAACGTGTCGTAAGAGGCACACCCAACAGAAGAAAGGGGATTGTCATGTTTGTAAGGAAAAATTTGCTCACGGCT